>FR881523.1 GCA_000435555.1 Firmicutes bacterium CAG:176 | reverse complement strand
ACCGGTACGGCATTGCTGCCGGGAGATTTTAAGTCTCCTGTGTCTACCATTCCACCACACCGGCGGATCAGGCATTTATTAGGATACCACACCGCCCGGTCTGTGTCAACACCTTTCGAAAAAACATTTCGACAAAGTCGCAAAATCCCGTTGCGCGCCGCGCTTTTCTGCGCTATAATGTGTCCACGGAACAAACTGGAACAGGAGGAACATCCTATGAATATTTGGCATGATATCGCGCCTGCGCGGGTAAAGCCCGAGGATTTCTGGGCGGTCATCGAGATCGAAAAGGGCTCCAAGAACAAGTACGAGATGGACAAGGACACCGGTATGCTGCGGCTGGACCGTATCCTCTACACCTCTACCCACTATCCCGCCAACTACGGCTTCATTCCCCGCACCTGGGCCGATGACGGCGACCCTCTGGACGTGCTGGTGCTGTGCAGCGAGTCCATCCGCCCCATGAGTTTGGTGCGCTGCTTCCCCATCGGCGTCATCACCATGGAGGACGGCGGCGACCTGGATGAGAAGATCATCGCCATCCCCTTCGAGGACCCCACCTATCATCTGTACACGGATATTTCCGAGCTGCCTGCCCACGTGGCCAGCGAGATCAAGCATTTCTTCCGGGTCTATAAGAGCCTGGAGGGCAAGGAGACCGTGGTCAGCGACGTGCTGGGCCGTCAGGCGGCGGTGGATATCATCATCAAGTGCCAGGATGCCTACATCGAGAAATACTGCAAGTGACATACCGCGCCGCCATCCCCGCCGATGGCGGCGCTTTTTCTGCGGGCGGGAAACCTTTTCCGAAGGAATTGCGTCTATATAGCAGATGAGCCTTTTGAAAGGAGGCGGATCCTATGAAAAAACGTGCGGCGGCGCTGGTGCTGGCGCTGCTGATGCTGCTGGCCCTGCCTGGCTGCGGCATCAAAGCGCAGGCACTGACCAAGGATATCGTGCCCCAGGCACTGGACACGACAACCGACCTGACCGCCGGAGGCGAGGCGGTGTCGGCCTTTGCCCTGTCACTGCTTCGCAGTGAACGGGCGGGAGAGACGGGTGTGCTGCTGTCACCGGTGTCCATCCTGAACGCACTGGGCATGACGGCCAACGGCGCCGGTGGAACTACCCTGAAGCAGATGGAAACGGCGGCGGGCATGAGTCTGAACCAGCTGAATGAATTTCTGTACACCTACCGCATGAGCCTGCCTGCTGCGTACAAGAGCTGCGCCGTTTCGCTGGCCAACTCCGCGTGGGTGCGGGATACCTTCCGGGTGGAGGACAGCTTCCTGCGCGCCTGCGTCAACTACTACAATGCGGAGGTCTATCGTTCTGCGTTCGACGGCAGCCTGGTCACCGACCTGAACCGCTGGGTCGGTAAGGAGACAAACGGCCTGATCGACAGTCTGCTGGAGCAGGCACCCGGCGAGGCCACCATGCTGTATCTGGTCAACGCCGCCTGCTTTGACGCCCGGTGGGAGACGCCCTACGAAGCGTCGGATATCCGCGAGGGCGGGACCTTCACCGCCGCTTCCGGTGCGCGCCAGACGGCGGATTACCTGACCAGCAGCGAGAGCATCTATCTGTCCGGCAACAACGTTACCGGCTTCCTGAAGCCCTATGACGGCGGGAAATATGCGTTCGTAGCGCTGCTGCCCGACGAGGGCGTGACGCTGGAGGACTACCTGAAGAACCTCACCGGTGAGCATCTGTATCAGCTGATCACCAATCACCAATACGCCGATGTGCAGGCGTCCATCCCCCGGTTTACCGCCCAAACGGAGTTGGAGCTGGAGAAGGCGCTGACGGCTATGGGTATCACGGACCTGTTTGACGTGTCCAGAGCTGACCTGCGGGCTATGGGCAGTGCGCCCAGCGGCAATAATCTGTACGTCTCCTCTGTGCTGCACAAGACGTATCTGTCGCTGGACGAAAACGGCACCAGGGCCGCCGCGGCCACGTCAGTGCAGGTGAACAGCGGCAGCGCGCAGCCCACCGACGTCAAGACCGTCACGCTGGATCGCCCCTTCCTCTACATGGTCGTGGACACCCACGCCTGCGTGCCCCTGTTCATGGGCACCGTCACCTCTATGAAATAAGCGAAAAGAACGCCCGACAGGGCGTTCTTTTCGCTTATTCGCCGCCGTTCACATAGTCGTGGGGATCGATGACCGCCCCGTCCCGGCTGACGGAGAAGTGGAGATGGGGCCCCATGCGGCTCTCGGCGGCGGAGGTGCTGCCCACATAGCCGATGACCTCCCCGGCGGCCACGGTCTGGCCCTGCGCCACAGGCGTATTTTCCTGTAAGCTGCTGTACTGGGTGGCGTACCCGCCGTCGTGCTGAATGACCACCGTGGTGCCCATCAGCTCGTCGTCGGTAACGGACTGCACGGTCCCTGCGGCGGCGGTCTTCACCGCCGCGCCCTCGTCAGCCTGCACGTCGATGCCGTCGTGGGTGCGCCAGTCGGCCATAGTGGGGTCATATAACAGCTCCGTCATGCTGAACACCGTCACTGTGGTGCCGTCCAGAGGGGATACCACCTGGGGCAGCAGCTCTGCCGGCTCGGTGATCTCCGCCTCCTCCACCGGGTCGGGGATGACCACCGGCGCGGGCTTTACCACCGGCTGGGTGGGGGTGACGGGCTGAATATCCAGCACCGGCGGCGTGTCCGTCTGCTCCACGGTCACCGGGCGCTCTCTCAGGGCGAAATAGCCGATCGTTCCTGCGGCCACAAGGCACAGGGCGATGGCTATGTAATAGCCCCGCCCGGCGAACATGGCCCGCAGCCGTTCGTTTCGGGAGTCCTTCATATGCGTGTCCCTTTCCTGGCGGGAAGTCCCGCCGCCGCCCCTTCCGGCGGGCGGCACGCCGAAATAAAACATCCTCTGCCCGTATTGTCGCCGGACAGAGGATGTTTTATTCATATTCAGTCGTCGAATTCCGCCCGCAGGCCCCGCCGCAGCAGGGCACTCAGCTCTGCCCGGGGATCGGCGCTTTCGTACAGGATGTTGTGTACCGCCATGCATATCGGCAGCTCCACGCCGTGCTTTTCGCGGAGCACCATCAGTGCCTCCACTGTGTAATAGCCCTCCGCCAGCCTGTGATAGTCCTGATGGCGGATGAAGGACTCGCCGAACTGTCGGTTATGGCTGTAGGGCGAGAACACCGTGGCCTCGTAGTCCCCCAGATGGCACAGTCCGTAGGCTGACAGCTCATTGCCGCCCATAGCCTTGATCAGCCGCGCCACCTCCCGGGTACCCCGGCTCATCAGCGCGCCCTTCAGGCTGGACATCTCCACGCCGTCCAGAAAGCCCGCCGCAATGCCTACCACGTTCTTGGCCGCGGCGCCTACCTCGTTGCCGATCATGTCGCCGCCATAGTAGAAACGGATCAGGTCGCTGGAGAATTCCTGTACCAGTCGGCGCTTTACAGCGTCGTTCCCACTGTCGATGACCATGCAATTGGGGATGCCCCGGTAGAACTCCTGCACATGGCCCGGCCCCAGCCAGACCGCCACAGTGTTGCTCTCATGCAGCAGCGATCCGGCGATAACGCTGAGCCGTTCGCCGGTGCCCATCTCCAGGCCCTTCATGCACAGCACCACCGTCTTGCCCCGCAGGGCCTGCATGGGGGCCTCTGCCAGCAGAGAACGCAGGCTCTGGGAGCCGATGGAGATGATGACCGTCTCCGCCTGCTCCACGTCCCGCAGGTCGGTGGTCAGCCCCACGGAGTCTGGCAGCGTCAGCAGATCGTTCTGCCGGGTGGCCAGAAAGGACTGCATACGGGGCGAGCTCTGCCGCCCGTACAGCGTCACATGATGGCCGATGTGATCCAGATACCAGGTGATGAGGGAACCCCACCGCCCGCAGCCGATGACAAATATGTTCATGGGTTTGTCTCCTTATAAGGAAGTCCCGAAGCCGCGCTTCGGGACTTCGCGTAAAAGCGGATCGTTTACTTTACTTCACGATCAGCGTCTTGCCGTCCATCTCATCCGGGCAGGCCAGACCCATCACGTCCAGAATGGTGGGCGCGATATCCGCCAGCCGTCCGGGCCGCAGCTCTGTGCCGGCGCCGCACAGGATGAAGGGTACCAGATTGGTGGTGTGGGCGGTCATGGGGCTGCCATCGGGCTGCTTCATATCCTCGGCGTTGCCGTGGTCGGCGGTCACCATGGCGATACCGCCCATCTTCAGCGTGGCGTCCACTACCTTGCCCACGCAGGTGTCCACCGTCTCTACGGCCTTGATGGCGGCCTCCAACACGCCGGTGTGCCCCACCATGTCGCAGTTGGCGAAGTTCAGGATGATGACGTCATAGGCGCCTGACTCGATGCGCTCCACACACTTGTCGCATACCTCAAAGGCGCTCATCTCCGGCTGGAGGTCATAGGTGGCCACCTTGGGAGAGGGCACCAGCACCCGGTCCTCGCCGGGGTACTGCGTCTCCACGCCGCCGTTGAAGAAGAACGTCACATGGGCATACTTCTCCGTCTCGGCGATCCGCAGCTGGGTCATACCCATGCGGCTGAGGTACTCACCCAGCCCGTTCTTCACGGCGATGCGGGGCCACGCCACCAGCACGTTGGGCATGGAGGCGTCGTACTCCGTGTTGCACACATAGGTGGTGGGGAAGAACTCCCGGGCAAAGCCGTCAAAGTCCGGGTCCACGATGGCCCGGGTGATCTCCCGGGCCCGGTCGGGCCGGTAGTTGAAGAAGATGACGCTGTCATTGTCGCTGACGGTGCCGTCGCCGTCCACCACCACCGGCTCCATGAACTCGTCGGTGATGTTGTTGGCATAGCTCTCCGCCACGGCGGCCACCGGGTCATCACTGCGGCGGCCCTCGCCGTACACCATAGCGTCATAGGCCATCTGTACGCGCTCCCACCGCTTGTCGCGGTCCATGGCGTAGTAGCGGCCCATCACCGTGGCGATCCTGCCGATGCCCAGCTGGGCGCACTTGTCGGCGAGTGCCTGCACGAAGCCCTTGCCGCTGGTGGGGGACACGTCCCGTCCATCCAGGAAGCAATGGACGTACACCTTGGTCAGCCCCTTGTCCTTAGCCATTTGCAGCAGGGCGAACAGGTGCTCGATGTGGGAGTGTACGCCGCCGTCCGACAGCAGACCGCACAGGTGCAGACTGGTGCCCTTCTCCAGGCAGTTGTCCATCGCCTGGTTATAGGCCTCGTTCTTAAAGAAGCTGCCGTCCTCGATAGCGCGGCTGATGCGGGGCAGGTCCTGAAACACCACGCGGCCGCCGCCGATGTTGGTGTGGCCTACCTCGCTGTTGCCCATCTGCCCGGCGGGCAGACCCACGTCCAGTCCGCTGGCGGACAGCGTGGTGTGGGCGTATTCCTGAAACAGCTTATCCAGCACCGGCGTCTTGGCCAGAGTGACGGCATTGTCGTCCGCGGGGGGCGCAATGCCGAAGCCGTCCATGATGATGAGGGTGGTAGGGGTCTTATTCATGCCGTTCCTCCTTGGAAATGCTCAGCCTTGGTTGGCAGCATTGATGATGGCGATAAAGTCCTCAGGGTTCAGAGAGGCGCCGCCGATAAGGCCGCCGTCGATGTCCGGCTGGGCCAGCAGCTCCGCCGCGTTGGCGGGCTTCATGGAGCCGCCGTACTGGATGGTGATGCTGCGGGCGATACGGGCGCCGTACAGGTGACGCACGGTGGTGCGGATGAAGGTGCAGACCTCAGCGGCCTGCTCGGCGGTAGCGGTCTTGCCGGTGCCGATGGCCCACACAGGCTCATAGGCGATCACGCACTTCCGCAGCTTCTCCGCGGGCACGCCGGCCAGGGCGGACTTGACCTGCAGCGCGATCAGCTCCATGGTGATGCCCAGCTCCCGCTGCTCCAGCGTCTCACCCACGCAGATGATGGGGTGCAGACCCGCCTCCAGCGCAGAGAGCACCTTGCGGTTGACGGTGAGATCCGTCTCGCCGAAATACTGGCGGCGCTCAGAGTGACCGATGATGACGTACTTTACGCCCAGGTCCTTCAGCATATCGGCGGAGACTTCGCCGGTGTACGCGCCGTTCTTCTCATAAAACACATTCTGTGCGCCCACGGATACGCGGGCATCCTTGAAGCCCTTGATGGCGGCGGCGATATCTACGGAGGGCACGCACACCACAATGTCGCACCATTTGGCCTTGGGCAGCAGGGCCTTCAGTTCCTCGGCAAACTTCTTCGTCTCGCTGGCGGTCTTGTTCATCTTCCAGTTGCCGGCGATAATGGTCTTGCGATATCTGCGATTCATAACAAACTAACTCCTCGTCTTTTACTCTTATATAGAAATGGGGATATGCACACAAAATAAAACGGTTTTCGCCAAAGCCTGCGCGGCCGATCCGGCTCCGCCGGCCGCGGCGAAGGTGCCGGACCTTACTTGTCCAGCAGGCAGGCCACGCCGGGCAGCTCCTTACCCTCCAGGAACTCCAGCGACGCGCCGCCGCCGGTGCTGATGTGGGTGATCTTGTCGGCAAAGCCCAGCTGCTCCACCGCCGCCGCGCTGTCGCCGCCGCCCACGATGGTCACGGCGCCGCTGTCAGCCAGCGCCTGGGCCATGGCCCGGGTGCCGGCGGCGAAGTTGTCAAACTCAAACACGCCCATGGGGCCGTTCCACACCACGGTGCCCGCGCCCTTCACGGCGCCGCAGAAGGTCTTGATGGTGTCGGGACCGATATCCATGCCCTCCCAGCTCTCGGGAATGGCCATGGTGCTGACCACCTGGCGCTTGGCGTCATTGGAGAAGTCATCCGCCGCCACGGTGTCTGTGGGCAGCAGAAGCTTCACGCCGTTCTTTTTGGCCTTTTCGATCATTTCCAGGGCGTAATCCAGCTTATCCGGCTCGCACAGGCTCTTGCCGATGCTGCCGCCCTGGGCCTTGGCAAAGGTATACGCCATGCCGCCGCCGATGATGATGGTGTCCGCCTTGTCCAGCAGGTTGTTGATGACCGCGATCTTGTCGCTGACCTTGGCACCGCCCAGCACCGCCACAAAGGGCCGCTTGGGGTCGTCCAGGGCCTTTCCCATGACGGACAGCTCTCTGGCCACCAGGAAGCCGGACACCGCCGGCAGGTATGCCGCCACACCGACGGTGGAGGCGTGGGCACGGTGCACGGTGCCGAAGGCGTCGGACACATACAGCTCCGCCATGTCCGCCAGCTCCTTGGCGAAGCCGGGGTCGTTCTTCTCCTCGCGGATATCGAACCGCAGGTTCTCCAGCAGCATGATCTGGCCGGGCTGCAGGGCAGCGGCCTTGGCTTTGGCATCTTCACCCACGATATCCTTGGCGAAGATGACCTCCCGGCCCAGCAGCTGGCTCAAACGCTCCGCCACGGGCGCCAGCGTCAGCTTCATCTTCCACTCGCCCTTGGGCTTGCCCAGGTGGGAGCAGGCGATGACCGCCGCGCCGTTGTCCAGCAGATACTTGATGGTGGGCAGTGCCGCCACGATGCGCTTGTCGCTGGTGATCGCGCCCGTTTCCTTGTCCTGGGGCACGTTGAAGTCGCAGCGCAGCAGGACCTTCTTGCCCTTGACGTCTACATCCTGTACTGTTTTTTTATTGTAATTCATGGAATACGCTCCTCTCACGTGAAATTCATATATTTGCCATCTCGCCGGTTCCGGCGAGACCGGGAAAGCCATTCTGCCGCAGCGCCTCATAGGTGAGGATCGCCACGGAGTTGCTCAGGTTCAGGCTCCGCGCCTCCGGGCGCATGGGCAGCCGTATGCACCGGTCATAGTGAGTCCTGCGGAAGTCCTCCGGCAGCCCGGCTGTCTCCTTGCCGAAGAACAGCCAGCAATCCGGCGAGAACCGTGCCCGGGTGTAGTCCTGCGGCGCCTTGGTGGTGGCCAGCCACAGATCGGCGGCCGCCTCCGGGTGCCGCGCAAACAGCGCCTCCAGCCCGTCGTAGTCCTGTACGTTCACCAGGTGCCAGTAATCCAGTCCGGCGCGCTTCACCGCCCGGTCGGAAATATCAAAGCCCAGGGGCCGCACCAGGTGCAGCTGGCTGCCGGTGGCGGCGCAGGTACGGGCGATATTACCGCAATTCTGGGGTATTTCCGGTTCGACCAGTACGATGTGCAGCATGACCGTATCACACTCCTGTTACATAAGCGACAACTATTGTAAAACAATGTAATGGGAAATGCAACTATAAAATACCAAAAGCAGGCGATATTTCTCCGAAACATTCAAAATACTTTCTGTTTGACCTACCAAAAGACAGACGAACGCCCACGGACCGCTGCCGGAAAAATTATTGCCGAAAAAAACGGGAAAAATACTGGATTTTCCCGCAGGACCTGTTATAATAGGGGCAGAGAACAATGCAGAAAGAGGTGAGTGCCAATGGGCCGCATTCGCGCCGACAAGTGCAATACCGTCCATGACCGCGCCCGCCTTTCGGGTGCCGTGCCGTCCATGCTGTACGCCGCGCTGTAAAGCGCACTGTCAGTGGGCGGCATTTTTGTTTTCTTTTTAACAAGTGCGGAACAGCGCAGCTGTTTGCAATATACCTGTACCTATAAAAATTCGGATAGAAAGCGAGAGTACGCACCATGATTTCTCACGGCAAGGATATGAAGATCTTTACAGGCAACGCCAATCCCGCGCTGGCACAGGAGATCTGCAAGCTCATCGGCATCAAGCTGGGCGAGGCAGAGGTTAAAAGCTTCGCTGACGGTGAGGCGTCCGTCTCCCTGTACGAGACCGTCCGCGGCAGCGATGTGTTCCTCATCAACTCCACCTGCAAACCCGTCAACGACAGCCTGATGGAGCTGCTCATCATGATCGACGCCTGCAAGCGTGCCAGCGCCGGCCGTGTCACCGCCGTGATCCCCTATTTCGGCTATGCCCGTCAGGACCGTAAGGCCAAGTCCCGCGATCCTATCTCCGCCAAGCTGGTGGCCAATATGCTCACCGCCTCCGGCGCCGACCGCGTGCTGACCATGGACCTGCACGCCAGCCAGATCCAGGGTTTCTTCGATATCCCCGTGGATAACCTGCTGGGCAACCCCGTGTTCGTGGACTATTACGCCAAGAAGTTCGGCGAAAAGTGCGAGGACATGGTGGTGGTGTCTCCCGATGTGGGCTCTGTGGCCCGCGCCCGCACCTTCGCCCAGAAGCTGCACATGGGCCTGGCCATCGTGGACAAGCGCCGCCAGAAGGCCAACCAGTGCGAGGTCATGAACGTCATCGGCGACGTGGAGGGCAAGGACTGCATCCTCTTCGACGATATGATCGACACCGCCGGTTCCATCTGCAACGCCGCCAAGGCTATTGTGGAGGTGGGCGGAGCCAACAGCGTATATGCCTGCGCCAGCCACGGCGTGCTGTCCGGCCCCGCGCTGGAGCGCCTGAACAACAGCGTCATCAAGGAGGTCGCTCTGCTGAACACCATCCCCGAGTCCATGGGCGAGGGCTGCGACAAGATCAAGTATATCTCCGTGGCCCCCATGTTCGCCGAGGCCATCGAGCGCATCTATCAGGAGATCTCCATCGCCAAGCTGTTCAACTAAAATACTTTCCAAACCCGAAAAACGGTGCTATAATAAGAGGACTGCGTCTGCAGTCCTCTTATTTTGTGTATGCAAGGAGGCGACAGCCTTGTTTTTTAATCGGAACGGCAGCGGCGGCGTGGAGTGGCTGCTGGTGGGCCTGGGTAATCCCGGCAGCAAGTATGAGTCCACCCGCCACAATATGGGCTGGCTGGCCCTGGACAGCCTGATGGAAAAGGAGAAATTCACTCTGAATAAGCTCCGCTTTAAGGCATGGACCGGTATGCTGGACTATAAGGGGCATAAAATACTGGTGATGAAGCCCCAGACCTATATGAACCTTTCCGGTGAGTCCGTGGGCGAGGCCGCGCGGTTTTACAAGGTACCCGCCGACCATGTGCTGGTCATCTCCGACGACGTGTCCCTGCCGGTGGGCAAGCTGCGTATCCGCAAAAGCGGCTCCGCCGGCGGTCACAACGGGCTGAAGAACATCATTCAGCACCTGGGCACCGATGTCTTTCCCCGCATCAAGGTGGGTGTGGGGATGCCCGATCACCCGGATCACGAGATGATCGACTGGGTCATCGGCAAGCCCCAGGGCGAGGAGGCCAAGACCCTCCGCGCTGCCCTGGACCGTGCAGCCGATGCCGCCTTGTCCGTCATTGATGAAGGCCCGGACCGGGCTATGAACAGATTTAACTGACCGGCCGAAGTCCCTCTCCGTGCGGAGAGGGACCGGCACGAAGTGCCGCCGGAGGGGAAAGGAGGGATGCCCCGTGACCGGATTGTTAGACAAGTTATCTGCTCTGCCGCAGCTTCAGGAGCTGCTGGCGGCGCTGCACAGCAGCGCCGTTACCTGCTGCGCTGCCGTGACGGGGCTTGCCCCCGTCCACCGGGCCATGTTCTCCGCCGCGCTGGCGGCAGAGACGAAGCGTCCGCTGCTGCTCCTGTGTGCCGATGAGAAGGACGTTCAGCGTCAGGCGGCGGATATCCGCGTTCTGCTGGGCGTGGAGCCGGTGTGCTTGCCGGAGCGCGAATTGCAGCTGCGCCCCGCCGCTTACAGCCGCCAGTGGGAGAATGCCCGGCTGTCCGCCCTGTACCGCATGGCCCGGGGCGACGCCCCCGTGGTGGTGACCACCGCCGCTGCTCTGGTGCAGCGCTGTCTGTCCCGGGAGGTGCTGCTCTCCGCCGCTTTTTCTCTGGAGGTGGGCGCGCGATACGACGTGCAGGACCTCTGCCGCCGCCTGACCGCCGCCGGATACACCCGCACCGATCAGGTGGAGGGGGCCGGCCAGTTTGCCCTGCGGGGCGGTATTCTGGACGTGTTCTCCCCCGGAGAGGAGCGCCCGCTGCGTTGTGAGTTTTTCGACGACGAGCTGGATAGCCTGGGCGAATTCGAGACAGCCACCCAGCGCCGCGTGCTGAACCGCCGCCAGGTGTGTATTCTGCCGGCATCTGAGCTGCTGCCCTTTGCCGAAGAGACCACCGCCGCCGACGCCGCCGGGCGCATGGAGGATGCCGCCCGCCGCCTGAAGAAGGAGCACGCCGCCATTCGTCAGCGCCTGCTGGACGATGCCGAACTGCTGCGCCAGGGGATCGCGCCACCCGGCGCGGACCGCTATATGGCCGCCGTCTGCCCGGACAAGACCACCGCGTTTGACTATCTGGCCCAGGACACCATCCTCTGTGCCGGCGAGGCCGGCCGGGTGCAGGAGACGCTCCGGGCCTTTCTGTTCCAGACCCGTCAGGATGTTACCGCCGCCGTGGAGGCCGGTCTCATGGCCGGCGCCTTCGGCGACCTGACCCTTACGGAGCCGGAGCTGGAGACGGTGCTCTCCCGCTTTGCCCTCTGCCAGCTGGAGAGCCTGCCCACCAGCCGCTATCTGCTGCCGCCCCGCCTGCTGCTGGACGTCAGCGCCAAGCAGCTCTCCGGCTACGGCGGCAGCCTGGATGCCGCCGCCACCGACATCACCCACTATCTGACCGCCGGCTTCGGCGTGCTGGTGCTCTGCGGCGGCGCGGTCCGCTGCCGTAATATGCAGGAGTTCCTCCAGCGGCGCCATATCCCTGCCGCCCTGGCGCTGGAGGGCGATGCCGTCCCCGCCCCGGGCCAGACGCTCGTCTCCGTGGGGGCGCTGTCCGCCGGCAGTGAGTGGCCTGCCCTGAAGCTGGCCGTCCTGACGGAGGGGCAGCTGACCCGTGCCCTGTCCGGCAAGGCCAAAAGGCCCCGCCAACCCAAGTCCGACAGCCGCCAGCGGCTGCTGAGCTACGCCGACCTGGAGGTGGGCGACCTGGTGGTCCATATCCACCACGGAATCGGCCGCTTTGCCGGGATGATCCGCCTGCCGGTGGACGGCGTGGAGAAGGACTACATCAAGATACAGTACGCCGGGAGTGACTGCCTGTACGTCCCCGCTACCTCACTGGACCTGGTCAGCAAGTATATCGGCGGCGGGGATGACACCGAAAAGGTGAAGCTCAACAAGCTCTCCGGCGACCAGTGGACCAAGACCACCCGCCGTGCCAAGGCCGCGGCCAAGGACCTGGCCGACGGGCTCATCAAGCTGTACGCCCAGCGCCAACGCTTGGGCGGCCACGCCTTTTCACCGGATACCCCCTGGCAGCAGGAGTTTGAGGAGGCCTTCGACTATACGGAGACCGACGATCAGCTGACCGCCATCCGGGAGATCAAGGCCGATATGGAGAAACCCGTGCCCATGGATCGGCTGCTCTGCGGCGACGTTGGCTACGGCAAGACGGAGGTGGCCCTCCGCGCCGCCATGAAGTGTATCCTGGACGGCAAGCAGGTGGCGCTGCTGGTGCCCACCACCGTGCTGGCGCAGCAGCATTATGCCACCGCCGCCGCCCGGTTCCGGGCCTTCCCGGTCACGGTGGAGGTCCTGTCCCGCTTCCGCACCCCCAAGCAGGTCAAGGATGTGCTGGAACGGGTGAAGGACGGCCGTGTGGACCTGCTTATCGGAACCCATAAGCTGCTGGGCAAGGGCGTGCAGTTCAAAGACCTGGGTCTGCTCATCATCGACGAGGAGCAGCGCTTCGGCGTCACCCACAAGGAACGTCTGCGTCAGGTGGCCCGGCAGGTGGACACCCTGACCCTCTCTGCCACGCCGATTCCCCGGACGCTGAACATGGCCATGTCCGGCATCCGCGACATGAGCACCATCGAGCAGCCGCCCCAGGACCGCCAGAGCGTCCAGACCTACGTGCTGGAGCATGACTGGGGCCTTCTGGCGGATGCCATCCGCCGGGAGTTGGGCCGGGGCGGACAGGTGTATTACCTGCACAATCGGGTGGACAGCATCGATGCCACTGCCGCCCATCTCCGTGACCTGCTGGGCGAGGACGTTGCCATTGAGACAGCCCATGGCAAGATGGCCGAGGGCCAGCTCAGCGACGTGATGGCCCGTATGTCCGAGGGTGAGATCGACGTGCTGGTCTGCACCACCATTATCGAGACCGGCATCGACATCCCCAACGTCAATACGCTGATCATCGAGGACGCGGACAACATGGGGTTGAGCCAGCTGCACCAGCTGAGGGGCCGCATCGGCCGCAGTCCCCGCCGGGCCTACGCCTATCTGACCTACCGGGCCGGCAAGGTGCTCACCGAGGTGGCCGCCAAGCGTCTGACTGCCATCCGCGAGTATGTAGAGTTTGGCTCCGGCTTCAAGATCGCCATGCGCGACCTGGAGATCCGCGGTGCGGGCAATCTGCTGGGCCCGGAGCAGTCCGGTTACATGATGTCCGTGGGCTATGATATGTACCTGAAGCTGCTGAACGACGCGGTGCTGGAGCAGCAGGGCAAGACCGCCCCCACCCGGGTGGAGTGTTCCGCTGACATCACCGTGGCGGCCTATATCCCGGAGTCTTACGTTCCCGCTGCCCGGCAGCGCATGGACCTCTACCGCCGCATCGCGGCCCTCCGCACGCCGGAGGACGAGTCCGAGCTCACCGACGAGCTGCTGGACCGCTACGGCGACGTGCCGCCGCCGGTGACGGCGCTGCTGCGGGTGGCGCTGCTCCGTGCCGCCGCTATGGACTGCGGCGTCACCGATATCACCCAGAAGGGCCGCCAGCTGGTGTTCAGCTTTGACGATCGGGTGGACCCCGCCGCACTGCTGGCGGTGTGCACCATGGCGGCCTACCGCAGCCGCGCGCAGCTATCCGCCGGGGCAGCGCCCCGCCTGACACTGTATATGCAGCCCGGGGAGGAACCGCTGGCCGCCGCCGGCGCGCTGGTGGATGCCCTGCGGCTCCATCAGACAGATACACAACAAATGAACGGGGCGCAGTCCCCTGAGGAGGCAAAACATGAAGAATAACTGGATCCGTTTTTTGGCGGGCGCGCTGGTGTCCGTCATGCTGGTGGGCGCGTTTGCCCTCACCGGCGGCATGAAGGGCGGTAAGAGCACCGAGGGCCTGCTGTATCAGGCTAGCGGCCTTCACCCGGACGGCGAGATGCTGGTCGTCGACGGTCAGATCGTCACCTGTGAGGAGTACCTCTATTGGGTGGACTACGTCTGTACCTATCTGGCGAGCCAGCTGCCGGACGTGGACTGGAACGCCGCCGTGTCCGAGGGCGGCATCACCTACGGCGACTATGTAAAGCTGGAGGCGGTGAACGCCGCCAAGCGCTTTGCCGTCACCCGCGCCTGGGCAGAGCAGGAGGGCATCGCCCTCACCGACGGAGACATGGCCGCCCTGGCTCTCCAGCGGCAGAAGCTGGTGTCCCTTTACGGCGAGGAGGGCTATCAGCAGCAGCTGGCCCTGATGGGCATCAGCGAGGAGACCTTCGACGGTATGCTGGCCGCCCAGTACCTGAACAGCAGCCTGCAGACGGCCTATGGCCCCGGCGGCAGCCTGTATGACGAGGATGCCGTCCGCGCCTACGCCCAGGAGCAGGGCTATGCCAGCGTCTATGTGCTGACCCTCACCGGCGAAAATGCCGAGACCATGGCCGCCGATCTGCTGGAGCGCTGGCAGAAGGCGGAGGACAAGGCGGCGGAGTACGCCGCCATGTGCGAGGAGCTGCAGCAGGAGGCTGTGGGCGCCGTTACCCTGACCGCCGCTGAGGGCGATCCCCTCAGTGACGCTATCATGGCGCTGGAGCTGGAGGAGCTGACCGCCGTCATTGATCCCTACGGCGATGGCTCCTGCTATGTGATCCTGCGTACCGATCTGGACCTGTCCGTGGCTGCGGACGCCTATTTCCAGCAGGTCCAGAGCGACCGGCTGGCCAACGCCTCCGTGGTGTCCAATGCCAAGCTGTACAGCAGCCTGGACGTGGGAGCCTTCTATGACCGGATGACGGAGCTCCGCGCGGAGATGCAGGCCGCCATGGCGGAGGCTGGTGGTCATACCGCCGATGATGGCCATGACCACAGCGCCGACGCCGGTACCGACACGGCGGGGGAGGACACTGCCGATACCGGAGCTGACGCCGAACCGGCGGCATGAGGATGCGTCATTTCGTCAAAATGACGGGAAACCGCCATTTGATATGCTCGATTTGACGATTTTTTAACGAAGTTGCAATTTGGGATTGACTATTGTTAAATTTGTGACTATCATTAGGGATAGACAGGCGTGAGCCTTTGTTGTATACTATCTTCAACATATTTTATAGGAGGTAACTTTCATGAAAGACCTGTATGTTGTCAACTGCTGCCGTACCGCCATCGGTTCCTTTGGCGGCTCCCTGAAGAACACCCCTGCCGCCGAAATGGGCGCCGTGGTGGTCAAGGAGGCTCTGAAGCGCGCAAACGTGGCTCCCGAGAATGTGGATGAGCTGATGTTCGGCTGCATCCTGACCTCTGCCCAGGGCCAGAATGTGGCCCGTCAGGTCTCCATCAAGGCTGGTATCCCCTATTCCGTCCCCGCCTATACCGTGGGCATGGTCTGCGGTTCCGGTATGAAGTCCGTCATCGAGGGTGCCCGTTCCATCCTGGCCGGTGACTCCGACATCGTGGTCTGCGGCGGTACCGAGAACATGAGCGCCGCTCCCTTTGCCTCCATGGACGCCCGCTGGGGCGCTCGTATGGGCGACAAGAAGCTGGTGGACACCATGATCAAGGACGGCCTGTGGGACGCCTATAACAACTATCACATGGGCACCACTGCCGAGAATATCAACGACATCTGGGGCATCACCCGCCGCGAGCAGGACGAGTTCGCCGCCGCCTCCCAGCAGAAGACTGAGGCCGCCCAGGCCGCCGGCAGGTTCGATGACGAGATCGTCCCCGTGATGATCAAGGTCAAGAAGGAAATGGTTCCCTTCGCCAAGGATGAGTATCCCAAGGCCGGTGTCACCGCGGACAGCATCGCCAAGCTGAAGGGTGCGTTCCCCGTGGGCCCCGAGTCCCCCAACCCCGTGGTGGTCAACACCTTCGAGCCCACCGGCTGCCAGGATGCTCCCGATAAGGGCACCCAGCGCGTTACCGCCGCCAACGCCTCCGGCATCAACGACGGCGCTGCCGCCATCGTGCTGGCCTCCGGCGAGGCTGTGGCCAAGTACGGTTTGAAGCCCATGGCCAAGCTGATCGGCTGGGGCCAGGGCGGTGTGGATCCCAAGATCATGGGCGTCGGCCCCGTGGTCGCTTCCCGCAACGCCATGAAGAAGGCCGGCGTCACCATCGATGACATCGACCTGATCGAGGCCAACGAGGCCTTTGCCGCCCAGTCCATCGCTGTGGCCCGCGAGCTGCACTTTGACATGAGCAAGGTCAACGTCAACGGCGGCGCCATCGCTCTGGGCCATCCCGTGGGCGCCTCCGGCGCGCGTATCATCGTCACCCTGCTGCACGAGATGCAGAAGCGTCCCGAGGCCAAGAAGGGCCTGGCGACCCTGTGCATCGGCGGCGGCATGGGCACCGCAGTCGTGTTCGAGAAGTGCTGAACTGAATGAAAAAGAAGCGGCTCTTATGAGCCGCTTCTTTTTGTACACCGAAAAAACAGGGAGGCCGCGCAGCGGCCTCCCAAAATCTTTATTTCTTGATCTCGCCGTTAGCGGCGGCGGTCAGGTACGCGTTGATGAAACCATCGATATCGCCGTCCATCACCGCCTGGATATTGCCCATCTCATAGCCGGTGCGGGTATCCTTGGCCAGGGTGTAGGGCATGAATACATAGGAACGGATCTGGCTGCCCCACTCGATCTTCATCTGCACGCCCTTCAGATCGCTGAGCTTCTCCGCGTGCTGCTGCAGCTTCAGCTCCGCCAGCTTGGCCCGCAGCATCTTCATGGCGTTGTCCCGGTTCTGGAACTGGCTGCGCTCTGTCTGGCAGAACACCACGATGCCCGTGGGCAGGTGGGTCAGACGCACGGCGGAGGACGTCTTGTTGATGTGCTGACCGCCTGCGCCGGAGCTGCGGCAGGCCTGCATTTCGATGTCCTCCGGCCGGATCTCGATCTCGCTGTCGTCGTCCAGCTCCGGCATGACCTCCAGCGCGGCAAAGCTGGTCTGCCGCCGCGCGTTGGCGTCGAAGGGGCTCACGCGCACCAGCCGGTGCACGCCGTTCTCGCTCTTCAGATAGCCATAGGCGTTCTCGCCCTCGATGAGGATAGTGGCGGACTTGATGCCCGCCTCGTCGCCGGCCTCATAGTCCATCAGCTGGTAGGTGTACCCGTGACGCTCGGCCCAGCGGGTGTACATCCGGTACAGCATCTCCGTCCAGTCCTGGGCCTCGGTACCGCCGGCGCCGGCGTGGAAGGTCAGAATGGCGTTGTTGGCATCGTATTCGCCGCTGAGCAGCGCCGCCAGCCGGCGCTCGCTGATCTCCTTTTCCAGCGTCTCGTATCCGCTGACGACCTCCTCCAGCTGGCTGGGGTCATCCTCCTCCTGGGCCATTTCGCACAGGGTCAGGGTGTCCTCCCACTCGGAAACCAGCTTGTCATGCTTTTTGATCTTGTTCTCCAGGCGCTTTACCTGACGGCTCACCTGTTGGCTGCGCTCCAGATCGTTCCAGAAGCCCTCCTGCTCCGTCTCTTTCTGCAGCTCGGCCAGCTCCTCACGGGCCTTGGGGATACCCAGCGCCTTCTCCAGCTCGCCCAGGGTGGGCTCCAGCGCCTGCAGTTTCTGTTTATACTCGTCGTACTCGATAACGGCCATATATCGTCTCTCCTTGTGCCTGTAAATTTCCTTAGCCTTACTATTATACCAAAAAACAGCCGTTTGTAAAGGGGACAAAACAGGCGTGCGCTCCGCGCACGCCTGTTTTCACTTACTCAGCTTGAAATAGTCTCCCGAGCCCGCCAGGTTCGTGACCTCCGTCAACGCCAGAATGTTGTCGGCCTCCGCCGCCAGCTCTGCCATGCTGCCCCGGTAGTACCGCAGGTCGATCATAGTGATGGTCTCATAGTCGCCGGTGAGGAACGGTACGAAGGAATTGGCGAAGGAGTCCTTCACCAGCAGCAAGTGCTTCCCGTTCTCCGTGCCGGTGGTGATGACGCACTGGCCGTAGTTGCCGCCCAGAAACAGCTCATACTTATCCTTCTGCTCCAGGGCGGACAGGTCGTACAGCGCGCCGTCTTTCCCGTCGCACACCACGCTCTCCACCGTGATCTCCGGCGCGTAGTACACGCTGTCGTATACGCTGTCCGGCAGCAGCACCTTGGAGTACAGCGTGCCGCGGAAGCTGTCCGTGGCCAGCGTCAGGTCATAGCTGCGGGCGGTGTGCCCCGTGGCCTGTGCCCACAGTGTATAGGCCGCCTGCGCGCCCATGGTGGTCCAGTGGTGGTCCGTGTGGTAGTAGGGATCGTCCACCGCCGATAGCGTTTCCCGGCTGTCCAGCAGCGTGCTGCCCAGAATATCGCCCAGCTGGCCGAAGGCCTTGTCCTCGTTGAAATACGGCGCGTTCTCCGGCAGCATATCCCTCAGAATTCCGGCCGGGCTGGGCACGATCAGCGCCGTGCAGGGCTTACCGCTGGCGGCAAAGAAATCCCGGATATACCCGGCGTTCTTCTCCAGCCTTACCCAGTCAAAGCTGTCGTCGGTCACCTTGGCAAAGTACCTCCCGTCCGCGCCCAGATAGGTGCCGCTGATGTCCTCCTTGCCCTCGGCCCGCTGCAGCACCGACCGGGCGGCGGTCCAGAAGTCCCGGAAGACGATCTGGTCGCTGGTATAGTCCTCCACGTCCTCCATGAAGTCGCCGGACATGACACGATCCCAGGTGAGTCTGGGCGTCAGCTGCAAATAGCGGTTCTCGTTCTCCGAGAATGCCCGGTCCGGCGTCAGGAAAAAGCTGCCGACAGACAGCGCCAGCAGTATGCCGCCGATGGCGATCAGCGGCGCGATGCCGCTTCGTTTCTTCATAGCGCCGCCTCCTTAAAATCTAAAGTACAAAAACGGGTTGTAACTGTCGCCCACCAGAAACGCCATGCTCACCAGCAGTACGACGACTACCCACACCGTTCGCAGTCCGTCCGACAGGGCGGGGGAGAGGGCCTGTTCCCGCTTTTCCCACAGCCGCTTGGGAAGGCTCGTGCAGCCGATGACGCCCAGGACCAGCAGCAGCCAGCCGCACCGCAGCAGGTACGCCGTGGTGCTGTCGGCAAAGGTTCCGGAGAACATATGGCCCACATAGGCCCCCAGCGCGCCGAGGTCTGTGATGGCGAACAGCACCCAGCCCATGACGAAGCAGAAGCAGGTGTACACGTGCCCTACGAACCGGGGCGCCTTGTCCAGCCACTTCAGCAGGAACGTCTTTTCCAGCAGCAGCAGTACGGCGTAGTACACGCCCCATAGCACGAAATTCCAGTTGGCCCCGTGCCACAGGCCGGTCAGCAGCCAAACGATGGCGATGTTCAGGAGCTGCCGCCCCTTGCCCTTGCGGTTGCCGCCCAGGGGGATGTAGACATACTCCCGGAACCAGGTGGACAGGCTGATGTGCCACCGCCGCCAGAACTCGGTGACGGAACGTGACTCATAGGGATAGTTGAAGTTCTCCAGGAAATGGAACCCGAAGAAATGCCCCAGGCCGATGGCCATGTCCGAATAGCCGGAGAAGTCAAAGTAGATCTGGAACGTGTACGCGATGGCGCCGATCCACGCCGTGACCGCTGTGGGGTCCGACATGGCGGCGATGTCCTCCCAGATGGCCCCCATCTGGTTGGCGATGAGCACCTTCTTGCCCAGACCGATCACCAGCCGCTGCAAACCCTCGCTGGCCTCGCTCACCGACTCCCGCCGATGCTCCAGGTCGTAGGCCACCGTCTTGTACTGCACGATAGGCCCCGCGATCAGCTGGGGGAACAGCGTTACATATGCGCCGAAGTCCACGATGTTCCGCTGGGGCGGCACCAGCCCCCGGTACACGTCGATGGTATAGCTCATGGTCTGGAAGGTGTAGAAGGAGATACCGATGGGCAGCAGCAGCCCCAGCGCCGGGATGGCTGTGCCCAGCAGGCCGTTCAGGTTGCTGATGGCAAAATCCGTGTACTTGAAAAAGCCCAGGATCGCCAGGTTTCCCACCACAGAGATGACCAGCACCGCCTTGGCGCCGCCCGCCCTTCCCCTGCTCCGAAAGTGGCCGATGGCCAGACCGTTGCAGTAGTCGAACACCGTGGAGAACAGCATGATCAGAATGTACTTCGGCTCACCCCAGCCGTAAAACAGCAGGCTGAAGACAAGCAGTAGCCCGTTCCGCAGCTTCCGTGGGCAGATATAGTATAAAATACCCACCAGCGGCAAAAACGCCAGTAAAAATGTGGTGCTGCTGAATACCATGTGATGTGCTCTCCTTTGCGGATAGTCAGAAAAAGGAACAGGGCGGGCTTGCCCGCCCTGTTCAAAACAGATGTCACTTCACGCCGGCCAGCTTACCCATCTGATAGCTGCCGCGTATGGCGGACAGGTTGTTGACGAACAACACGTCCGTCACGCCCTTGGCCTTGGCCAGTGCGCTGACGCTGCCGCCGTAATACCGGTAGTCCACCACATACACCGTCTGGTAGTGGTCCACCAGAAACGGTACAAAGGCGTTGCCGAAGGACTCCTTCACCACGATGCAGCTCTGCCCATTGCTGACTTCGGGGTTCTCGATCACGGTGAAGGGGTTGTCGCCCATGATGAACGCGCCGTATTTCAGGCTGGCCGCTGCGGTGGACTCGTCAAAGATCACCTTGCCGCCGGTGAGCTCGCTGTCCTCGCTGCTGCCGTACTTCATGGCGGCGGTGCTGCTGACGGGATGATAGGCGTTCACCGTATCCGGATCATCCGCCATGGCCTGAGGCTTGCCGCCGTCGTTGTAGAAGGAGCCCAAAAAGCCCGTGTACTGGCTCACCTCATAGTCGCTGAGGTCGTGGGGCGTAATGCCCTTGACATTGCAGAACTGTACATAGGCGTAATAGGCGCCCAGCGCCGTCCAATGGTGGTCGGTGCGGAAATAGATGTACTCCGTCCGATGGGCGTTCAGCGCGTCATGCAGGGGCACCGTTTTTATATTCTGCCCCATTCCCGCCAGAATATCCTTTCCGGCCTGGGCCTGATCGCTGCCGGGTATGTCGCTGAGCAGGCTGTCCGGCAGGGTGATGCTGCTGGACAGGGGGATGGCCATGGCGTACACCTGGCTCACGCCGCTGAGGCTGTCCGCCACGGCGTTGACCGTGGACTGGTACTTCTCCGCCAGGGAGCCTACATAGTTGTACATCTCATATCCGGCATTGCCCACAATGTATACGCCGCCGGACTGATAGGGCGTGGCGTCAGTGGTGATCACATTGGAGGCTGCCGGCTTCGTGGTGGGCACGGTGGGCTTATCGGTGTTCCCGCTTTGACCACCCTTTTGATCGCCCTCCGGGTCCTTCGCGGTATTGTCCGCGTCGCCGGTCCCGTCAGGCTCGCCGTCCGCGGGCTGGGTGACGGCAGGGCTGTCTGTATCCTTGTCCGGCGCCTTTTTGCCGCTGAACACATCGGTGAAGATGGCCAGCACCGCCACCACCAGCGCCGCGGCGGCGATCAGAAGCAGCAGCGCGCCGCCTCCGCCCCGCTGCCGCCGTTCATAGCGCGGACTCATCCTACATACTCCTTGATGACCGCATTGGCGGTGTCGGTGTCGGAGGTAACGCACAGCACCACGCAGGTGCCGTAAGTGGCGAAAACGGCGTTGTTCAGGCGCTCGGCCTCCTCGGGCTGGTAGCGCCCGGCCTCCTGCGTCTGGCTGTCCAGCAGCTCCTGCATGGCGATCTTCACCGCCGATGCGTCCGTCTTATCCTTGCAGGACACCACAAAGATCTCCTCCATGGTGCTGCCGTCAGACATATAGGCGGCAGCGCTGCTGCCCTCGGGCAGTTCCAGATAGTCTCCGGCGTCGATAGCGCTCATGGTGCTGTCAAACTGTACGCGCTCGGTCAGCGCCTTGCCCAGCCCCTCGGCATCCACCGTGGCGGAGGACTTGTCGCCGCAGGCGGCCAGGGACAGGACCATCAGCATGGCCAGCAGCAGGGTCATAAAACGTTTCATAGAATTGCTCCTTATCATTCACTCAAGACTGTTTTGCCCGCCGGTATATGAGATACCGGCTCAATACATCATTATAATACAAACCGTGCGGAAGTAAAAGGGGGTAAATACAAACAAGCCATTTATTTTCCGCCAAGGCTTTCACTACCTATGACGGAGCGACCCCGCCGCGGGTTCCGAAAAAAAGAGACCGCAAAGCGGTCTCTTTTTCAAAAGTCAATGGTCCCGTTCAGTACCTTCAGGTCGTAGGGCTCGAACACCACCCTGCGGTAGGCGTCCACGTCCATCTTCACGCCCGTCCAGTCGCTGTGTATCTCGCCGTTCTGCTTGATGAGGATGTCGTACAGAATGTCGTAGGTCACGCCGTCCGGTCCCTTTTCCTCGATGGTGGAGTAGGGCAGCGTCTTGTGGTACGTCATGTGCAGGCCCTTGTATTCGAAGTGGAAGCCGTTGCGCATCCGGCAGCCGTCCAGCCCCTTGTAGGTGAACAGGCGCTTCAGGTCTTGCAATATCTTGTCGTGTTCCTCTTCGTACAGGTTCTCCGGTGTCGTCTCGGTGTAGTCGTACCGGAACTGGATGGGGATACGGTAGGGCAGGAAGCGTTCCACATAGTCCACCAGCTTCGCCGCCGGATAGTTCTTGTACAGCACGCAGTTGATGCGCGTGGGGCAGGCGATCTTTCCCAGCACCTCGTCGGGGCTTTCCTCCACATAGTGCTGCAGGTGGCGGGAGATGTTCATGCAGGTGATCTTGTCCTTGTTCCTCTCCGTGAAGGCCAGCATTTCCTCGAAGGAGGTGTGGGCCTGGGCGGGGAAGGTGGTGTTGATATAGATCTTGTGGGTGGCGGGGATGGCGTCCAGCATCTGCTGCAGTGCGTTCAGGTCGGCCAGCGGCTCGCCGCCGGTGAACACAAAATCACACCGGGGCGTGATGCCGTCCATCACCCGGATGCTTGCCAGTATCTTCTCCAGACTGAAGCCGGAGCAGTCCGCGTATTCTTTTTTGTTGATGCAGAAGGGGCAGTTGTTCTGGCAGTCGTAGGGTACGAACACCGTCACGGTGGCGCCGCCTTCCCGCGTTTTATAGGGATGGGCCATGTTGTTGACAACCTCACATAAAAATGTACCAAAACATTGTAAAACAAACAGTGATGGAAAGCAAGGGAAATGTTCAAAAATCTATTGTTTTCTTCTTAACAAAGCACCTGCGCTCCGCCGTCAGTAGGCGCTGTCCGCCAATTCGGCGCGAATAGCGGCAAAGGCCGCCTCCTCCCCCCGCTCCTTCAGCAGCAGCAGCCACCGGTCCAGCAGCGCCGCCGTCTCCGGATGCATGAAGCGGCTGGCATCCGTCCGCCGCAGGTCCTTGCTCCGCTGGTAGTAGTCGTAGGGGGAGGCGTCCGTATATGCGTCGCCCTGATAGACCCGGCAGGCGGCGATCCGGTCGCAGAACATCTCCGCCACATATTTTTTCGGCATTTTGCATCCGCCGATATAGATGGTCCCATCCTCCCGGCGGCAGTAGTCGATCCAGTACTCAAAGTGGTGGCGGTTGCGCCCCTTGTGGTGCAGCCACGCCAGACTCACGCCGTTTTCCAGGCGCTCTTGGTCGTTGGGGCTGCGCCAGCCCTGGTAGTATTTTACGCCCCGCCAAAACTCCGTGGGGCTGTATTTGCTCAGGTCGTGGGTCAGACCCTGCCACACCAGACCCAGCTTGAAGCAATAGTGCCGCACCAGGCGCCGGTGACGGTTGACGGTATGTAAATGCGCGCGGAATGGCATGGCGGCACCTCCTGAAACAAGCTACCTGACAGTATAGCACATCCGGCGCGAAAAGGACAGGGGAAATTTCCACCGGGGCATAAGACGGCGCAAAGCGCGGCAGACTACGCGGGAGGTGAGACGTACATGGTCGATATGGCATTTTTTCGCGGCGGACTGGGGCGCTGGCTGCCGCCGTCCGTACCGCCGGTGGACGAGGCGGTGCTGCTGCGCCGGTGCTGGGAGCTGTTGGTGCTGGACCGGCCCGGCACGGCGCGGCTGGCGGTGTTGGGCCGCGCGCCGCTGTGCCGCA
>FR881522.1:6564-13858 GCA_000435555.1 Firmicutes bacterium CAG:176 | reverse complement strand
GGCATACCAGCAGCACCGCCGGCCCCAGCGTCCGCAGGGCCGGGGCCGCGTCCGGATCGTGGAGTGCGGCGGCCAGGGCCTCCGGCAGCAGACACATAACGGCGGAGCACACCAGCCCCAGCGCCGCCAGCAGGGCCAGGCCCAGGTGCAGGCAGCGGCGCACGGCGCCATAGCGCCGCTGGGCGGCGGCACGGGACACCATGCGGCTCAGGGCCACCGGCAGTCCCGCTGTAGACAGCACCAGCAGCAGACTGTAAATGTTGTACGCGGCGTAGAAATGCGCCATGCCCTCCCGGTCCAGCAGGTTCCCCAGCGGGATCTTGTACAGGGCACCCAGCAGCTTTGTCACCGCCACAGCCCCGGCCAGAATGGCCGCGCCGCCCATGAAGTTTTGCCGCCGGTGGGTCATGGTGCCTCCTTATCTCACCGCGCCATCTCCTGATGGAAGCGGCGGAACGCCTCTAAATTCTCCGTCAGCTTTTCCGGCCGCTGGATATACTCCAGCGGGAATTTGGGGTGGAACACGCGCTCGATGCGGTTCCGCTTTGCGTCCACCATCTTGGTGGAGCCGCCTGCGCCCAGGGACAGGATGCTGTGCAGCTCCTCCATGATGTAGATATTATACAGGCCCTCCGCCCCGGATATGCACCAGCCTACATTCTCAAAGCTGCCGGACATATATTTCTGGCGGTAGAGGTAATAGGGGGCGAAGCCCTTTTCCCGCAGCGCCGGGTCGGCGTAGTCCAGCATGGCCGCCACGTCCTCCGCCGAGGGGATAGGCAGGCCCTCCAGCAGGATGCGGCTGCCCTTCTTCAGACTCAGGGTGTGCACGGTGATGTTGTCCGCGCCGAAGGTCAGGCACGTATCCAACGTCCGGCGAAAGCCCTCCGGTGTGTCGGCGGGCAGCCCGGCGATCAGGTCCATGTTCACATGGGGAAAGCCCATGGACGTGGCCAGCTCCATGGCCTTTTCGATATCCTCCGGGCTGTGCTTCCGGCCGATGGCGGAGAGCACCCGGGGCTCCAGCGACTGGGGATTTACGCTGATCCGGTCCGCACCGTGATCCAGCAGCACCTGCAGCTTCTCCCGGTCGATGGTGTCCGGCCGTCCCGCCTCGATGCAGTATTCCACGCAGTTGGACAGGTCGAAATTCCGGTTCACCGCCGTCAGCAGCGCATCCATTTGACTGGCGGACAGGGTGGTGGGCGTGCCGCCGCCCATGTAGAACGACTTGATCCGCAGGCCTGCCTCCTTCACCATGCGGCCCGCGGCCTCCACCTCCGCCGTCAGCGCCGCCAGATACGGCTCCATCAGCTTGAGGGATTTTTCCACCGACGCCGACACGAAGCTGCAATAGGCGCAGCGGGTGGGGCAGAAGGGGATGCCGATGTACAGAGAGATGTCCTCGGGGCGCAGGTCGCTCCTGGCCTTCAGGCCCGCCTCGGCGCTCTCCAGCGCCAGACGCCGCCGCGCCGGGGAGACGCAGTACGTATCCCGCAGTACCCGGTCCGCCTGGGCGGGGGTCATGCCGTCCTCCAGCATGGTCCGCACCAGCTTGGCCGGGCGGATGCCCGTCAGCGCGCCCCAGCTGGGCGTCACGCCGGTGACGTCCCGGGCCGCCCGGAAAAAGGACAGCTTCAGCGCACGCTGACGCAGGCGTTCCCGTTCGTATGCGTCGGAAACGCCTGCGGTCCGAACGCGGGCCTCGCCCCGCGCCGTTTTGCCGCCATAGGTCAGTGTCGTGACCCCGGTGGCATATACATTGCCCTCATGCAGTGTGACCTCCGCGTGGCTGTCCCCGTCCTCGCCCTCATATACCGGGCGCTCCTCCGGAAAAAAGGCCAGCAGGCTCTGCTCGATGGCGTAGCGGTCCTCGTGACCGCGCAGGTTCAGCTTCATTGCGCCGTCCCCTGCCGCATATAGGGGTTCATGCGGCGCTCAAAGTCCAGCGTCGTTTCCCGGTCATGGCCGGGCAGGACCCGCCAGTCGCCCTCCAGCGCCGCCAGACGGCCCAGGGAGGCGAGCATCTTGGGATAGCTGCCGCCGGGGAAGTCGCATCGTCCGCAGGAGCAGCGGAACAGGGTATCCCCGGCAAAGATCACGTGCTCCCGGTCCAACAGCAGACACACGGAGCCCTCGGAGTGGCCCGGTGTTTCCATGACCCGCAGGGACAGCCCGCCCAGGGGCAGCACGTCGCCCTCCTTATAATACCGCTGGTGCTGCTCGTCCACCCGGGTGAACAGCAGCTCGCCGCCCCGCCCGGTCACGCTGTCCTTCTCGTGGATGTACACCGGTACGTCCGGGTATCTCTCCAACAGGGGCCGCACGGCGGAGGTGTGGTCAAAGTGCCCGTGGGTCAGCAGGATGTACTTGAGTGCGCAGCCGCTTTGTCCCACCAGCTGCTCCACCCGGGCGGCATCGTCGCCGGGGTCGATCAGGGCACAGACCTTCGCGTCCTCGTCGCACAGCAGGTAGCAGTTGGTCATGATAGGGCCCACTTGCAGTGTTTTGATGGTCATGGTGTCCTCCTTACAGGGTGTCGGTGTCCAGAATGATGGTCAGCGGTCCGTCGTTCAGGCTGTCCACCTGCATATAGGCGCCGAATTCACCCGTCTCGGTGTGGAAGCCCTTGTCCCGGCACAGCTGCACGAACTTTTCGTACAGGGGGATGGCCACCTCCGGCCGCGCCGCCGCCAGAAAGTCCGGCCGCCGGCCCTTCTTGCAGTTGGCGTACAGCGTGAACTGGGACACGATCAGCAGCTCTCCGCCCACATCCGTCAGGCTGCGGTTCATTTTTTCATGTTCGTCCTCAAAGATACGCAGGCCCGTCAGCTTGTCGGCCAGCTTTACCGCCTGTGCCTCGGTGTCCTCATGGGTCACACCCAGCAGCACCAAAAAGCCCTCGCCGATCTGTCCGATGACCTTGCCGTCCACGGAAACGCTGGCGTGTTTTACACGGGTCAATACAGCGCGCATAATTCTACCTCCTTTATACTGTTTGTATTCACATTGGCCTTATCCGGCCGGTCTTGTCACCCGCATGACGCCCGATATCTGCTCCAGCCGCCGCATGACGGTCCGCAGCTGCTCGCTGTCCGGCACGTCGATGTCCAGCGACAGCAGGGCAAAGCCGTCCGGCGTGCTCCGGGCATTCAGCGAGGAGACGTGAGTCTTGGTGCTGGACAGCACCGTGGACACGTCCATGATAATGTTGATGCGGTCCTTGGCGGTGATCTCCAGCGTGGTGCGGTAGCTCTCCCGCGTGTCGCTGCCCCAGGAGACCTTGATCCACCGGCCCGCCTCGCTGGGCTTGCGCCGGGCCGGGTCCGCGTTGGGACAGTCCGCCCGGTGCACGGAAATGCCGTAGCCGCGGGTGATGAAGCCCACGATATCGTCTCCCGGCACAGGGGTGCAGCACTTGGAGAACTTCACCAGACAGTTGGTCAGACCCTCCACCACGATCCCCTGCTCGCCCTTGGCGCGCTGGGGCACAGCGGGACGCATGAGCTGCGGCTGGTCCGCCACGGGGACCTCCGCCTGCCGTTCCGTCTGATGCTGGTGGATGATGCGCTGGATGTCCTCCCGCAGCCGGCCGACGACCTTCAGTGCAGAAATGCCGCCGTAGCCGATGGCGGCGTACATATCGTCCAGTGACGTGAAGCACAGCTTCTTCAGCACGCCGGGCAGGTTCTCCTCGTTGGTCAGCTCCTTCAATGTCACGCCGGTGCGCTTCAGCTCCGACTCGAAGCTCTGCCGCCCGTTGACGATGTTCTCGTCCCGCTTTTCCTTCTTGAACCACTGGCGTATCTTGCTGCGGGCGTTGCTGCTCCGGGCGATCTTCACCCAGTCACGGCTGGGGCCGTGGGCGGATTTGCTGGTCATCACCTCCACCACGTCGCCGTTGCGGAGGTGGTAGTCGAACTGCACGATCCGCCCGTTGACCTTGGCGCCCACCATGTGGTTGCCGATGGCGGAGTGTATGGTGTATGCGAAGTCGATGGGCGTGGCCCCGGCCGGCAGGTTGATCACGTCGCCGTTGGGCGTGAACACGAACACCTCGTCGGCGAACATATCCACCTTCAGTGAGTGGATGAAGTCCTCGGCGTCGGCGTCCTCCTGGTTTTCCAGCAGGCGGCGCACCCACTCATAGCTGCGCTCGTCCCCGGCGCCCTGGCCGTTCTGCTTGTACTTCCAGTGGGCGGCCACACCGTACTCCGCCACCTCGTGCATCTCCTTCGTCCGGATCTGCACCTCGAAGGGAATGCCGCTTTCGCCCACCACCGTGGTGTGCAGGCTCTGGTACATATTGGGCTTCGGCGTGCCGATGTAGTCCTTGAACCGGCCCAGAATGGGCTTGAACAGGTCGTGGATAATGCCCAGCACGTTGTAGCAGTCCGCCACCGTGTCCACGATGACCCGGAAGGCGAACAGATCGAATACGTCATCCAGGCTCTTGTTCTGGGTGTACATTTTGCGGTAGATGGAGTAGGGGTGCTTCATCCGGCCGTAGACCGTGGCGTCGATGCCCTCCTCCTTCAGCCGCGTGACGATGCGGTCGTGCACGGCGGACATGAACCCGTCGTACTCCGCGGCCTTTTCGTCCAGCGCCTCGGTGATCTCCCGGTAGCCCACCGGGTCCAGATACTTCAGCGACAGATCCTCCAGCTCCCATTTCATCTTCTGCATACCCAGTCGGTGTGCGATGGGAGCGTAGATCTCCATAGTCTCAAAGGACTTCTGCTTCTGCTTCTCCGGCGTCTGGTACTCCATGGTCCGCATATTGTGCAGCCGGTCGGAGATCTTGATGAGGATGACCCGGATGTCCTTGGCCATGGCCATGAGCATCTTCCGCAGGTTCTCCATCTGCTCCTCTTCTTTGGAGGTGTAGTGGACCCGCGTCAGCTTGCTGACGCCCTCCACCAGATCCGCCACCGTAGGGGAAAACAGCTTTGCCAGCTCCTCGTGGGTGGCGGTGGTATCCTCGATGGTGTCGTGCAGCAGGGCCGCCACAATAGACTCTGTGTCCAGGTGCAGCTCCTCCGCCACGATCTGTGCCACCGCCAGGGGATGTGTGATAAAGGGCGAGCCGTCCTTGCGGTTCTGCCCCGCGTGGTGGGTGTCGGCGAATTCATAGGCGGCGCGTATCTGGTCAAAGCCCGCCGCCGGGTTGTAGCCCTTTACCGTCTCCACAAGATGTTCGTATTGCTCCTGAGTTGTCACAGCGCACCGCCTCCCTTCTCGTTATCGTTTTGCAGCGTGTTCATCAGCGGCGACTGATCCAGTGCTACGTGTTGTCCCCGCCGCAGGTGCAGCGTGATGGCGTCGCCGTTCAGCTGCCAGTCCAGCAATCCCCGTTCCCGGAACACCGCGGCGCACATGGCTGCCCGCAGTACCGGTTCCGCGCCGCTCAGCTCCGCCGCCATCAGCCGCAGCAGCGGCAAGCGGTCTGTGGTCAGCCCGTCCTCGGGCACTGTCCGGTCTAAAAACCGCCAGGCGGCGGCGAATTGCTCCCGGGTGGGCAGCGCCCGCCGCGCCTCCCGCAGAGAAACGGCCTTTCCGGCGGCGCACCGGTGGGCCAGTGTCAGCGCCTCCTGCTCCCGCCCGCTGGCGCAGAGGGAGGGCCGGATGTCCACCATCTGCAGCTGCACCGTCCGGCTGCCCCGGAACTCGTTGATCTGCAAATAAAATGCCGCGTCCACCCGGTCGCCCGGATGGCACCCGCAGCGCTCGGCCACGGTGGAGAAGAATATGCCGTCGAACTGGGCGCAGCCCTTGCCCAGCCGCAGCTTCAGGTGTCGGTTCTGGCCCACGTTTTGGGTCCGCAGCAGCGTGGCGCCCAGCAGACAGAACAGCGGTCTGGCGTTGCCGCTGCCATAGGGCTCCAGCACGGACAGGGCCTCCAGCTCCTCCAGCGTCACCGCGGCGGGGTGGGCGATGGCCACGTCGATCTCCAGCGCCGACTCCGGCTGCTGTCCGCCGCAGTAGCTGCGGGCATATTCATTCATCCGGTCCCGGAAGGCCGGTATGTTGTCCCGGTCGATGGTAAAGCCCGCCGCCAGCTCATGTCCGCCGAAGCCCAGCAGCAGGTCCTTGCAGTTTTCCAGCGCGGCGAACAGATTAAAGCCGCCCCAGCTGCGGCAGCTGCCTTTGCCGGTGCTGCCGTTCAGATGGATCATAAAGCTGGGCCGGGAGTATTTTTCCGACAGGCGGCTGGCCACGATGCCCACCACGCCCTGGTGCCACCGGCTGCTCTCCAGCACCAGCGCGCTGCGCTGGCGCTCCGGCATCCGGTCGATCATCTCCTCCGCCTGGGTGTAGATATCCTGCTCGACGTTCTGGCGCTCCCGGTTCAGAGCGCACAGCTCCTTAGCCATGGCCTCCGCCGCGGCGGGATCGGTGCACAGCAGCAGCTCCGCCGCCTTGTCCGCCGCGCCCATGCGTCCGGCGGCGTTGATCCGCGGCGCCAGCACAAAGCCGATCTGCACCGAGGAGATCTCCTTCCCGCTCAGACCCGCCTCCCGCAGCAGGGCGTGCAGGCCGATAAAGTCCGAGTGCTCCAGCGTGGCCAGCCCGCGGGAGACGATGGTGCGGTTTTCGCCGGACATCTGCATGACGTCCGCTACCGTGCCGATGGCCGCCAGTGTGCAGTACCGGGCAAAGAGAGGCTCCTCCCGGTCCGGCCCGCCCAGGGCCAGCACCAGCTTCAGCGCCACGCCGCAGCCGGCCAGATGCTTGAAGGGGTACGCGCAGTCCGCCCGGTGGGGGTCCACCACGGCCACGGCCCGGGGCAGGACCTCCCGGCACTCGTGGTGGTCGGTGATGACCACGTCCAGCCCCAGTGAGTTGGCGTAGTCCACCTCCTCCACACCGGTGATGCCGCAGTCCACCGTTACCAGCAGGCGCACGCCCTGGTCGAAAAGGCCCTTGATGGCGTCACGGCTGAGACCGTAGCCGTCCTCGATGCGCCGGGGAATGTAGTGCACCACGTCGGCGCCCCGGCTCTTGAGATAGTCTACCAGAATACAGGTGGCGGTAATGCCGTCCACATCATAGTCGCCGAACACGGCGATCCTCTCGCCATTCGCGATCGCCTGCTGCACACGCGCCGCGGCCTTGTCCATGTCCCGCATCAGGAAGGGACTGATGGTCAGCTTGTCCTCACGCTCCAGAAAGGCGGCGGCCTGCTCCGGCGTTTCGATGCCGCGGGCGGAGAGCACGGCGGCCACCAGATAGGGATAGCCGGCCGCGCGCAGACATGCCTGCGCCTCCGGCTTTTCCGGCGCGGTATGCCACT
>FR881522.1:0-6525 GCA_000435555.1 Firmicutes bacterium CAG:176 | reverse complement strand
CGCACGGCGGTCACCTTCCTCTCTGCATGATAAATGGAACTTTCATCCCATGATAACATTACTAATACTTTATTATATCAACATCGTGCGGAAAGGTAAAGAAAAAATTTCTTTTCCGTACCTGTTCGGAAAAGAAAACAACAGCTTGCAATCCGCGGCCATATGGTCTATGATGGATACAATACAGACAGAATCGAGGAACTGCTCATGCGCCCTGACGGAAAGCGAGTAAAGGACCTGCCCCCCATCGTGGCAGCCATTCCCTACATCATGCCCAAGCGGTACGATGCCTGGAACACCATCACCGAAAACATCGACGAGGAGGGCATCAAGGCCTATATCCGCGAAAAACGGCGCGCTGGGATCCGCATCAACCACATGGCGGTGATCATCGCCGCCTATTACAAGGCCTATCAGACCAACCCCAAGCTCAACTGGTTTGTGGTCAACAGTCATCTCTATGAGCGCAACCATTTCTGCGTCTCCTTTGTCATCCTGAAAAAGCGGGCCGACGGCAGCCCGGATGAGACAACGCTGAAGATCTATCTGGAGCCCAAGGACACTATTTTCACCATCAACCAGAAGATCGCCGATGCCATCGCCGTCAACAGCCAGACGGAGCAGAAGAACAGCACCGACAAGTTCGCCAAGATGATGTTCTCCATCCCCGGCCTGCCCAAGTTCGTGATCTGGCTGGCCTACCATCTGGACAAGCATGGCCTGCTGCCCCGGAAGATCATCGACCTGAGCCCCTTCCACACCAGTATGTTCATCACCAACCTGGCTTCTATCAAGACCAGCTACATCCACCACCACTGCTATGAATTCGGCACCACCAGCGTGTTCGTCTGCATGGGCAAGCCGGTACCTAACTACATGAACGGTGACCTGACCAAGAAGATGATGCCTTTGGGCATCGTTATGGACGAGCGTATCTGCACCGGTTATGAGTACGCCGCCTTCTGTCACGACTTCCGCAGGTGCCTGCGGGACCTGACCTGTCTGGAGACGCCCTTCGACGGCAGCGCCCCGGCTGAGATGCCGCAGGCAGAGGAAGCGGCTCCCGCCGAAGCGTGAATACAACAAGCCCCGGAGCGATGCCCCGGGGCTTGTTCTCTGCATATTACCAGTTATCCTCGCCAAAGGGGTCATGGGGGCGGAACTGATCGTCGTCCTCCGGCCGCGGCGGGAAGAAGCCTACGCCCTTGATCTTTTTGATCTCCTGGAAGAAGGCGATGTTGCTCTGGGCGATGTACGGCGCCACCCAGATATCCAGAATGCCCAGCGTCAGACCCACCAGAATATTCCATCCGATAAAGCTCAGATCCAGCACGAACAGCTGCCACTTGAAGCCCAGGGTCTGGGCTTTGCTCATGTTGAGGGCCTCCATGACGCCGATCTCCGGGTTTTCGCACAGGTTCAGCATAGCAAAGCGGTAGCGGTAGGCCGCCACGATGCCGGGGATCACCAGCAGCAGCGTCCACAGGGAGATGAAGATGACCTGCACGACATACAGCAGAATGATCTTCCCGACGAAAGCGAAGCCATCGAACAGGGTGACGAAGGGCATCTCCTCACCCCGACGGATGCCCAGGTGGTACAGGGACGCACCGACGTTGAGCACTACGCCCAGCAGCGTGCACACGATAGACACGAACCACACCGCAAAAGCGGGGAACGCCCGGTGCAGCGCCAGGAAGCTCAGATCCATATCGAACCGCAGGGAGTAGACATAGGCGAACTCATCGTCCATCTGCACATAGTCGCTGATGCCGTTGATGACGAACATGATGGCCAGCAGTACCAGCGTAAACAGGTAAGGGCTGACCTGTGCGGTTTTCAGCAGCACCTTGGACTCCCGCTTCAGGGAACCACGGTCAAGTACCATACTAAAATACCATCCTTTCGGAATAGAGTTTGATATCCGGCGGAGGACCGTCTGCCGCAGTGCAGGAAGTTTTTTCCGGCGGTGTCCGTCCCTCTACCGTATAGTGTAGCACAGCTGCCCGAAAAACACAAGAGGCGGTCTTTGCCGGTGAAGTTTCCGACAAAAACCGCAAAAAAACGTGGGAATTTCAACGCGGGGCTGGACAAGAGAAAAGTTTTGTTGTAATATTTAAGACAGTATGCGGTGGCATAGCGCCACCCGGTAGTAAGATGAGGTGAAGACAATGGCACAAGCATTCTTTGGCGGCGTTCATCCCAACGACATGAAGGCCGCAACCAATGAAAAGGCCATCGAAAAGCTGGCGGCGCCGGCTGAGGTGGTCATTCCCATGTCTATGCACATCGGTGCGCCTTGCAAGCCTATTGTAGCGGTAGGCGACAAGGTTAAAATTGGACAGAGGATCGGCGAACCCGGCGGATTTGTTTCCGCCCCCATCCACGCCAGCATCTCCGGCACGGTCAAGGCCGTGGAACCCCGTCCCTTCTCTATGGGCGGCAAGATGATGTCCGTGGTCATTGAAAACGATTTCCAGGATGAGGTCTCCGAGGAAGTCAAGCCCGTGGCGGATCCCGACAGCCTGACGCCCGAGCAGCTGGTGGAGATCGTCAAGAACGCCGGCATCGTCGGCCAGGGCGGCGCGACGTTCCCCACCCATGTGAAGATCTCTTCCGGTCTGGGCAAGGTGGACTATGTGATCATCAATGCCGCGGAGTGCGAGCCGTACATCACCGGCGACCACCGCACCTGTCTGGAGCGTCCGGAGCAGGTCATCAAGGGCGCGACCCTGCTGGCCAAGTGCTTCGGCGTGGATAAGGTGTACATCGGCATTGAGGCCAACAAGCAGAACGCGGCTGACGTCCTGAACGCCAAGATCGCGGATCTGAACGCCCCCGTGGTGGTGGAGGTCCTGCACACCCGCTATCCCCAGGGCGCTGAGAAGCAGCTGGTCCAGGCCGTCTCCGGCCGTCAGGTGCCCAGCGGCAAGCTGCCTGCCGACGCGGGCTGCTGCATCTTCAACCTGAATACCACCTGCGCCATCTACCGCGCGGTGTATGAGGGTATGCCCGTGGTCAACAAGATTGTCACCGTCTCCGGTTCCGGCGTCATCGAGCCCAAGAACATCGAGTGCCCCATCGGCACCCCCATCACCAAGCTGTTCGACGCCTGCGGCGGCCTGAAGGACGAGACCTACAAGCTCATCATGGGCGGCCCGATGATGGGCCTGGCCCAGTACGACGTGGACGTCTCCGTGGGCAAGGGCACCGGCGCCATGCTGGCCTTCGCCGACAAGGAGGAGCAGTACGTCGAGGATCCCCAGTGTATCCGCTGCGGCAAGTGCGTGGGCGTGTGCCCCATCCGTCTGGAGCCCATTTTCATGTACAAGTACCTGATGAAGGGCGACGTGGACACCTGGCAGAACGTGCTGCACGGCATGGACTGCATCGAGTGCGGCGCCTGCACCTACACCTGTCCTGCCCGCCTGCCCCTGACCCATGCGTTCCGTCTGGGCAAGCAGGAGGTCAACAACGCGAGAATGGCCGCCAAGGCCAAGGCGGAGGCCGAAGCAAAGGCCGCTGCCGAAAAGAAGGAGGCGTAAACCATGACTGATTACAAGAATCTCAAGCTGATCGCGTCCTCCTCCCCCCACATCCGTTCCAACGAGGATACCCGCAGCATCATGCTGGACGTGATCATCGCGCTGCTGCCCGCACTGGCCTGGAGCGTGTACTGCTTCGGCTGGAAGGCCCTGCTGTTGACCGCTGTCTCCGTGGTATCCTGCGTGTTCTTTGAGTGGGCCTACCGCAAGGCCATGAAGAAGTCCTGCATGGTGGGCGACCTGTCCGCTGTGGTCACCGGTATCCTGCTGAGCTTCGTGTGCCCCGTTGACCTGCCCTGGTGGGTCATCATCATCGGCGCGTTCTTCTCCATCGTTGTGGTCAAGCAGCTTTACGGCGGCATCGGCTGCAACTTCCTGAACCCCGCGCTGGCGGGCCGTGCGTTCCTGCTGGCCAGCTATGCCACATGGATGACCACCTGGGCCATTCCTCAGATCCGTCCCGATGTCACCTCCGCCGCCACCCCCATGGCCATTATGAAGGAGGGCACCGAGGAGGCGTTCACCACCCTGATGAGCAACTACTCCATCGGCGATATGTTCCTGGGCAAGGTCGGCGGCTCCCTGGGTGAGGTCTCCGCCCTGTGTCTGCTGGTGGGCGGTGTCTACCTGCTCATCCGCAAGGTCATCTCCTGGCAGATCCCCGTGGCGTACATCGGCACCGTGGCCATCCTGACCCTGATCGCGGCGCCCGCCGGTATCGACAACGTGCAGTATATGCTGTACAACGTGTTCGGCGGCGGCCTGATGCTGGGTGCCATCTTTATGGCTACCGACTATGCCACCTCCCCCGTCACCAAGCCCGGCCAGCTGATCTTCGGCCTCGGCTGCGGTCTGCTGACCTGCTTTATCCGCCGCTTCGGCTCCTATCCCGAGGGCGTCTGCTATTCCATCCTGATCATGAACTGCACCACCTGGCTGCTGGATAAGTACATCCGTCCCGTCATCTATGGTGCGCCCAAGAAAGAAAAGAAGGAGGCGGCGAAGTAATGAAGATCTCCGGTAAGTTTATTCTCAAGGTCGCCGGCACCTTGACTGTTATTTCCCTCATTGTGGCCGCCCTGCTGGGTCTGGTCGACAACGTGACCGCCGACAAGATCGCCGCCATCGATGCGGAGAACACCCGCATCGCCATGAGCGCTGTGGCTCCCGAGGGCAGCGAGTTTGGCGACAAGCTGGACATCACCGACGACATGACCGCGGCGGCTGCCTCTCAGGGCGGCAAGCTGGTGGAGCTGTATCCCATGACCACCGCCGGCGCCGACAACGGCTATGTTATGAAGATCTCCGCCTCCGGCTCCCAGGGCAGCATCGTGATGATGGTGGGCGTGGACGCCGACAAGGCCATCACCGGCATCTCCGTGGTCAGCCACGCCGAGACGTCCGGCATCGGCACCAAGGTCGTGGGCAACGAGCCCAACGCCGCCGGCGAGCCGGTCCTGGATCAGTTCATCGGTGAGAGCGGCGCGGGCTCCCTGGTGGTGGGCAAGAACATCATCGCCGTCTCCGGCGCTACCGTCTCCACCAAGGGCATCAACATGGGCGCCAATGCCGCTCTGGCTGTTGCCGAGCTGCTGGGCTAAGAAAGGAGGAGCTGCATTTATGAATTTCGGTAAGCAACTGAAAGAGGGCCTCATCACACAGAACCCTGTGCTGGTGCAGGTGCTGGGTATGTGCTCCACCATGGCCATCACCACGTCGTTCTTCAACGGCCTGGGCATGGGCGTGTCCGTGCTCATTATCCTGACCCTCTCCAACATCTTCATCTCCCTGCTGCGCAAGATCATTCCCAACGAAGTGCGTATCGCCTGCTACATCGTGGTCATCGCCGGCTTCGTGACCTGCGTGGACCTGCTGCTCAAGGCGTTCGTTCCCGCCCTGTCCAGCTCTCTGGGCGTGTTTATCCCCCTGATCGTCGTGAACTGCATCATCCTCGGCCGTGCGGAGGGCTTCGCCTCCAAGAACGGCGTGGGTGCTTCCGCGGTGGACGGCATCTGCCAGGGCATCGGCTATACTCTCGTGCTGATCGTCATGTGCGTATTCCGTGAGTTCTTCGGCGCCGGCACGTTCGGCGGCGGTCTGCTGGGCGGCGGCGCACTGGGCAGCGCACCCGGCGTTGAGATCTTCCCCGCCGAGTACGGTGTCAGCGTGTTGACGCTGCCCGTGGGCGGCTTCCTGACGCTGGGCTGCCTCATCGCTGTGATGCAGTGGGCCCTGGCCAAGAGCGAAAAGAAAAAGGAGGCCAAGTAAGCTATGAGTGTGACTACCTTGCTCGCCATCTCTCTTGGCGCTATTCTGACCAATAACTTCATCTTTGCCCAGTTCCTGGGCATCTGCCCCTTCCTGGGCGTGTCCAAGAAGATCGACACGGCCATCGGTATGGGCGCCGCCGTGACCTTCGTTATGGGCCTGGCCTCCGCATTCTGCTACCTGATCAACATGGTGCTGGTGTCCCTGCATCTGGAGTTCATGCAGACCGTGGCCTACATTCTGGTCATTGCCGGTCTGGTGCAGTTTGTGGAAATGTTCCTGAAGAAGAACATCCCCACCCTGTACACCGCGCTGGGCGTGTACCTGCCCCTGATCACCACCAACTGCGCCGTGCTGGGCGTGGCTCTGCTGAATACCCAGAATGACTACAACTTCATCGAGTCCGTGGTCTACGGCATCACCGGCGGTCTGGGCTTCCTGCTGGCCATCTTCCTGTTCGCGGCGGTCCGCGAGCAGCTGGAGGTCTCCGGCGACAACCCCAAGGCCTTTGACGGCTTCCCCATCGCGCTGGTCACCGCCGGCCTGATGGCTCTGGCCTTCATGGGCTTCAGCGGCCTGAAGGTCTGGTAAGGAGGTAAGGAACTATGACTATTGTATACGCGATCGCCGTTCTGGGCGTACTCGCCATTGTGTTCGGTCTGATCCTCGCTGTTGCCGCTAAGGTCTTCGAGGTCGAGGTCGATCCCCGTCT
>FR881521.1 GCA_000435555.1 Firmicutes bacterium CAG:176 | reverse complement strand
GCTGATGGATATCCAAATGATCTCCTACGACAAGGTCAACCAACTGCGCCACGTACTGTTTTTGCAGGATAAGGCACACACGCTGGCGCTGATGCAGAAGCACGCCGCCATACTGCGGCCTAAGTTCCGGTGCGTGCTGCGCTGCCTGGAGCAGGAGATCGCGCCGCTGGGCATCGCCGCGTGGCAAAAGCCCACCGGAGGCTATTTCGTGTCTGTGAACACCCTGCCGGGACTGGCCAAACGAACGCTGGCGCTGTGCAAGGAGGCCGGCGTGACCATGACCGGCGCGGGCGCCACCTTCCCCTATGGCGTCGACCCGCAGGACAGCAACATCCGCATCGCGCCTTCCCTGCCGCCGGTGGAGGAGCTGGAGAAGGCCATGGAGGTATTCTGCGTATGCCTGCGGATGGCCGCGCTGGAACAGCTCCTGCAAGAGTAAACGCGAAAGGCACACCCCAATGGGGTGTGCTTTTCAGCTTTTGATCCGGCGCAGTACAGTTGTGCTGGGTGCGCTTTGCTATTAAATTCGCTTATACGCCATATATTAAATCGATGCTTTACTTATTATCTTGCTGCGCGTATAATGAACCGTCGTTTGAAAATAACACGGAATGGAGGCAGCGAACATGGCAAATTGCGCGATCGTAGGTATCAACTGGGGCGACGAGGGAAAGGGCCGCATGGTGGACTATCTGACAGGGCAGTATGATGTGGTGGTGCGGTATCAGGGCGGCGGCAACGCCGGGCACACCGTTATCAACGATATGGGCAAATTCGCTCTGCACCTGCTCCCCTCCGGCGTGTTCCGCCCCGGCGTGATGAATATTCTGGGCAACGGCGTGGCGCTGGACTGCGAAAACCTGGTGACGGAGATGGAAACGATCCGCGCGGCAGGCGTCAGCATCTCCCCGGAAAACCTGATGGTCAGCCACCGGGCCTCCCTGCTGCTACCGTGGCACCGGGAGTTGGACGCGCTGGAGGAGGCACGGCTGAAGGACAAGATGTACGGCTCCACCAAGCAGGGCATCGCGCCGTTCTACTCCGATAAGTACCAGAAAAAGACCATTCAGGCCGGTGAACTGCTGTATCCCGATCGCCTGATGGCGCACTTGCAGGACCTGCTGGAGTGGAAAAATCTCATATTGCAGAAGGTCTATGGCGCCAAGGGCTACACCCTGGCGGAGATGACCGCGTGGCTGGAGACGTATGCCGCGCAGGTCCGGCCCTATGTAGCGGACACCGGACGGTATCTGCGGCAGGCGCAGGCAGAGGGCAAGGCCATTCTGTTCGAGGGACAGCTTGGCGCGCTGCGCGACCTGGACTACGGTATCTATCCCTATACCACCTCCTCCAACACCATTGCCGCTTACGCGCCTATCGGCGCGGGGCTGCCCACGGCAAAGATCGACGAAGTGGTGGGCGTGGTAAAGGCATATTCTTCCTGCGTGGGCGAGGGGCCGTTCACCTGCGAGTGGTTCGGTGCCGACGCGGAAAAGCTGCGGGAGGCCGGCGCGGAGTATGGTGCCAAGACGGGCCGCCCCCGCCGGGTAGGCCCCATTGACCTGGTGGCCACACGCTATGGCGTGGAGGTACAGGGCGCGACGAATATCGCGCTGACCAAGCTGGATATCCTCAGCTACATGGACGAGGTCCCGGTCTGCGCCGCCTATGAGCTCGACGGCGAGATCACCCACGAATTCCCCTTCCCTGCCGTGCTGGAAAAAGCAAAGCCCGTTGTGGAATACCTGCCGGGCTGGGGCTGCGATATCTCCGGCGTACGTACATGGGCGGATATGCCCCAGGCGGCGCGGGACTATGTGGAGTATGTGGAGCAGGCCATCGGCTGCCATATCGGGTATGTCTCCGTGGGCGCCGAGCGAGAGAGCCTGATCATCCGATAAACAAGGAGGATCGTTATGTCTCACGATATGTACAGCTCCCCGCTGGCATCCCGCTATGCCTCGGACTATATGCTGCACCTGTTTTCCGACGACAGCCGCTATCAGACCTGGCGGCGGCTGTGGACGGCGCTGGCCCGCGCCCAGTGCCAGTTAGGTCTGCCCATCACCGAAGCGCAGGTCGCCGAGCTGGAGGCGCATATCACCGACATCGACTATGATGTAGCCGCCCAACGGGAGCGAGAGGTACGCCACGATGTGATGGCACACATATACGCCTACGGCAAGGCGGCGCCGTCGGCGGCGGGGGTCCTCCATCTGGGGGCCACCAGCTGCTATGTGACCGACAACGCCGACCTGATCCTGTACCGGGATGGCCTTGTCTATCTGCGCGCACAGCTGCTGACTGTGCTGAACAACCTGGCAGCCTTCGCGAAAAAATATGCCGACACGCCTGCCCTGGGCTATACACACTACCAGCCGGCACAGCCCGTGACCGTGGGCAAACGCGCTGTCCTGTGGATGCAGGACTTTCTCGCTGACGTGGAGGAGCTGGACCATGTACTGTCCGCACTGCGGTTCTTGGGCTGCCGGGGCACCACGGGCACAGAGGCCAGCTTCATGGACCTGTTTGACGGCAATGAGGCAAAGATCGACGAGATGAACCGCCGCATCGCGGCGGAGTTCGGCTTTTCCGCCTGCTTCCCGGTATGCGGACAGACCTATCCCCGGAAGACGGACAGCCGCATCCTCGGCTGTCTCAGCGGCATCGCCCAGAGCGCCTATCGCATGGCTAACGATATCCGCCTTCTGCAGCATGACCGGCAGTTGGAGGAACCCTTCGAGGCGGATCAGATCGGCTCGTCCGCCATGGCCTATAAGCGCAATCCCATGCGGTGTGAACGCATCTGCTCTCTCAGCCGCTATATGATAGCCGACGCTATGAACGCGCCTATGACCGCTTCCGTCCAGTGGCTGGAGCGAACGCTGGACGACTCTGCCAACCGGCGCATCGCCATGCCGGAGGGCTTTTTATGCATCGACGCAGTACTGCGGCTGTGCCAGAACGTGACGGCGGGTCTGCACGTCAACGAGGCGATCGTAGATCGCACCCTGCGGGAATATCTGCCGTTCCTGGCCACGGAGGACCTGATGATGGAGGCGGTGAAGCGGGGCGGCGACCGGCAGCAGCTGCACGAGGTCATTCGGAGACACTCTATGGCAGCAACAAAGCGCATGAAGGAAGGTCTGCCCTGCGACCTGCTGGACCGGCTGGCAGGCGATCCGGTCTTCGGACTGAGCCGGTCGGAGCTGGAGCAGCTGATGGAGCCGCGGCTGTATATCGGGCGGTGCCCGCAGCAGGTACGGAAATTTCTGGATGCCTGCACGCCGCTGCTTCGGCAGGCGCAGGCCGCTGACGGGGACATCCGGATATGAGCACAGAGAACACCGGGGCACGCTGAAAATTCATCGCGCGTGAAAAGGCCGAGAGCCGCTTATTCCCAGACCGGAATAAGCGGCTCTTTTGCAGTTATCCATTTGGACATTTGGAAGGCGGAAATACGGTACGGCTCATCCCTTGACGCCTCCCAGCGACACGCCCTCCACGATGTAACGGGAAAGGAGGAAATACATGATGAACACCACCACCGGCGTGGTGATGGCCGGGATGATCAGCGGCCAGTAGGTGTCGATCAGCTTCAGCTGTATCATAAACTTGTACGCCGTGCTGTGGGCAGACCGCCCTTACGAGGGCTTTGACACCAGCCGCGACGCCTTTATGGGCGTGTATGGCGCGCCGTCCATGCCCCAGGCGGTAAAAAACGGTGCCTGCACCGGCAGCGTGGCTCACGGCTGGGCGCCGGTAGGCGCCATGCAGTTCACGCTGTCGCTGGCCCCCGGCGCATCCCAAACCCTGCTGCTGGGCCTGGGCATGGGCTTCCGTGACTCCTGTCAGGACCTGCTGGGCTTCGTCCACATGATCCCCCAGTGGGCAAGGGGACGCATCCTGGACATTGCCGCCACCCAGTTCCCCGACGGCAGCGCCTATCACCAGTACCAGCCCCTGACCAAGAAGGGCAACCTGGCTGTGGGCAGCGGCTTTAACGACGACCCGCTGTGGCTCATTGCCGGAACAGACGCCTACCTCCGCGAGACGGGCGACTGGACCATTCTGGACGCGCCCACCTTCGGCGAGGGCAAGAACAGCTGGCTCACCGGCACGGCAGCCTGGACGTTCGTCAGCATCTCGCAGGCCATTCTCGGCGTGCAGCCCACGCTGGAGGGCCTTGCCATCGATCCCTGTATCCCCGCGGAATGGGCAGGCTATACCGTCAAGTGCCGCTACCGCGGTGCAGTCTACCGCATCACCGTAGAGAATCCCCATCATGCAGAAAAAGGCATCGTCTCCCTCACCGTGAACGGAACGCCGGTCACCGGAAATGTGCTTCCCCCGGCCGCACCCGGCACAGAGGTGCGGGTACGCGTGGTCATGGGCTGAGCGCAATAATAACAACACATCCCCCGCGCAGATACACTGCGCGGGGGATGTGTTGTTATTTTGAAAAGGAGTATACCGTGCAGTGCCGGTATACTTCGCCCCGCCGCAGCAGCGGCTGCG
>FR881520.1 GCA_000435555.1 Firmicutes bacterium CAG:176 | reverse complement strand
AGAGAAAGATACCTTTTGGTATCTTTCTCTTTTGCTGTCTTGCCTCCGGGGAGTCGAAGTTTATACCTCCTTCCCGCAGAAAGCGCCGCGGGGCTATTTTCTCTCCGCCGCCAGCTTCAGCAGGGTCTCTTTATCGTTAGGCGTTCCGTCCAGCACGGCGTTCAGCAGATACTGCAGCGCATCACCGACCTCTCGCCCCCGCAGCCCCAGCGCCATCAGGTCGCCGCCCTTCACCGCCAGGTCCTTCAGTGAAAAGCACTGCCGCTTCGCCAGCAGCGTGTTCAGAAGGTCCTCCGCCTGCTGTATATCCGCCAGACGGCAGCGATCCTCCGGGCTTTGGGCGGCGTTGTCGGCCCGCTTCACCTCCAGCAGCTGCCGAAACGTCTCCTCTCCCAGCTGCGACACGGCGCGGGCAATAGCCTTCTCCGTCCGGGCAATATTCCGGTCGTGCCAGCGCACCAGTGTCACGATGCGTTCGGCCGTGCGGTTGTCCATCCGCAGGCGGCGGCAGATATCCGCCGCCAGGTCCGCCGAGATGGCCGGGTGACCATAAAAATGCCCCACGCCCTGTTCATCCCGGGTAAAGCACGCCGGCTTGCCGATATCATGGAGCAGCATAGTCCAGCGCAGGACCACCTCCGCCGGGACGGCGGCCACTGCGTGGGCGCTGTGCCCCCACACGTCGTAGATATGATGGCGATTGTGCTGATCGAAGCCCACGCAGGGCGCGATCTCCGGCAGGAACATCGCCAGCACGTCCGGCCAGTTCAACAGCACCGGCAACACGTGACTGCCGCACAGCAGTTTATCCATCTCTGTCAGGATACGCTCCGGCGCGATACAGCGCAGCAGCGGCGCCTTCACCCGCAGCGCCGCATCGGTCCGCGGCTCGACCGAAAATCCCAGTACGGCGGCAAAGCGCAGCGTCCGCAGGATACGCAGCGCATCCTCCTCAAAGCGTCGTTCCGGCTCTCCCACACACCGCAGGATACCCGCCTCCAGGTCCTCCCGCCCGCCATACAGATCGGTGATATGGCCGCGCAGGTCCATCGCCATGGCATTCACCGTCAGGTCACGGCGGCAGAGATCCTCCTCCAGCCTGTCGGAGAAAAACACCTGATCCGGCCGGCGGTGGTCCGTATAGGTCCCGTCCGCCCGGAAGGTGGTCACTTCAATGTGCATCTCCCCCGCCCGGACCGTGACCGTCCCGTGCTTCAGCCCGGTGGGGATGGCATAGCCGTCAAACAGTGTAAGCACCTGCTCCGGCCGCGCGGCGGTGGTCACGTCCCAATCTCCCGGTGTGCGGCCCAGCAGCGTGTCCCGCACGCAGCCGCCCACGGCATAGGCGGCGAAGCCCGCATCCTCCAGCCGTTCCAGCACATATCGCACCGCCTGCGGCAGCATGGCTTCGCCTCCCCTCACGTTTTTTCGTCCTCCACCGCCAAATACCGGCAAAAAAGCCGGTTGCATGGGCGGAGTCGTTGTATTATAATAGTACAGTAATTTTTCTGTTCCTGTCAAGGAGGCAGCAAATATGTTTCATCCTACTGAGGACTTTCACAAGTATATCCACCCCGGCAAGCGCGTACACCTTGCCGGCATCGGCGGCGTCAGTATGTGCGCGCTGGCGGAGGTATTGCAGGGCATGGGCGTGACGGTGCAGGGCTCGGACATGAGCGAGAGCGACACGGTGAAGCACCTGCGCTCTGTGGGGATCCCCGTGGCCATCGGCCACTCGGCGGAGAACCTGAAAAACTGCGACGCGGTCATCCGCACCGCCGCCATTCACGACAGCAATCCCGAGATCGCCGGCGCCGTGGCACGGGGCATCCCGGTCTATGAGCGCGCCCAGGCCTGGGGCGCCATCATGCAGGGCTACCGCAACGCCCTGTGCGTCTCCGGCACCCACGGGAAGACCACCACCACCTCCATGGCCACCCACATCTTCATGGCGGCCCAGGCAGACCCCACGGTGATGATCGGCGGCACGCTGCCGCTGCTGCACTCCGGCTATCGGGTGGGCAGGGGCGACACCATCATTCTGGAGAGCTGTGAATACTGCAACTCCTTCCTGAACTTCTTTCCCACCGTGGCGGTGATCCTTAACGTCCACGCCGATCATCTGGACTTCTTCAAGGACCTGGCCGATATCGAGCACTCCTTCCACGACTTTGCCGCTCTGGTGCCGGAGCGCGGCTTTATCATCGCCAACACCGATGACGAGGGTGCCCGCGAGGCCGTCAAGGGCCTGACGCATCCGGTGTTCACCTTCAGCGTCAGGGATCGCAGCGCCGACTGCTATGCCGACAACGTCTCCTTCTTTGACGGCTACGGCGACTTCGACGTGGTCATCAACGGCCTGACCTACGCCCATGTGTCCCTGCACGTCCCCGGCGCCCACAATATTTCCAACGCCCTGGCAGCGGCCAGCGCCGCCTATGTTCTCGGCCTTCCCGGCGAGGCGGTAACGGCGGGTCTGGCGTCCTTCACCGGCGCCGGACGGCGCTTCGAGCACAAGGGCACCTTCCGCGGCGCGGAGGTCTATGACGATTACGCCCACCATCCCGACGAGGTGCGGGCGCTGCTGAGTGCCGCGCAGGCGCTGCCCCACAAACGGCTCATCCTGGCCTTCCAGCCACACACCTACACCCGTACCGCCGCGCTGTTCGACGACTTTGTGGAGGTACTGCGCCTGCCGGACTGCGTAGTGCTGGCGGAGATCTACGCCGCCCGGGAAAAGAACGACATCGGCATCTCCTCCCGGGACCTGGCCGCCCGCATCCCCGGCGCCGTCTACTGCGCCACGCTGGAGCAGACGGCGGACGAGCTGGAAAAGCTGGCCCAGCCCGGCGATATGATCATCACCGTGGGCGCAGGCGACATCTACCGCGCCGGAGAGATGCTGCTGAAACGAGGTGACGCACAGTGACCATCTCCCCCGTATCCCATAACACCCGTCCGGAGAGCCAGCTGCTGCCACAGGAGGCCGCAGCCTTCGACTTGCTGGACAAGTTGGGCATCGAATACGACCGCGTCAGCCATGACGCCGCCTTCAACATGGAGCTGTGCGCCGAGGTCAGCCGCGCACTGGACGTGTCCGTATGCAAGAACCTGTTTCTGTGCAACCGGCAGAAAACCGCGTTCTATCTGCTGTGCATGCCGCCGGACAAGCCCTTCCACACTAAGGACCTCAGCGCGCAGATCGGCTCCTCCCGCCTGAGCTTCGCCCCGGAGGAGAGCCTGTGGGAGCTGCTGCGCTGCCACCCGGGCTCCGCCACCATTTTGGGCCTGGCCAACGATACGGAGCACCGTGTCCAGCTGCTCATCGACCGTGAGGTCTATGACGCGCCCTTTTTCTCCTGCCACCCGTGCATCTGCACCAGTACACTGAAGCTGAAGACCGCCGACGTGCTGGAAAAGCTGCTGCCCCACACCGGCCACACGCCTATTGTCGTTGATTTGTGAGAAATACTGCCTGCCCTTCCCGGCAGGCAGTATTTTTTCATATATATCACAAAAAGCCCTTGCGCTTGGAAACGTTTTCGGTTATACTTACCGTATTCCCACCGTCAGGCGGCACTCCACTT
>FR881519.1 GCA_000435555.1 Firmicutes bacterium CAG:176 | reverse complement strand
AGCCGTGCACCGGCGGCCGCACCGTCCCCGGCAAATATCAGGCAGGGTTTGCCCGCCTGGCGGCAGGCCTGTTGTATCCGCGTCAGGGCCGCCTTGAAGCGCTGCTCCTCAAAGGCCCCAGGCAGCCCCATAGAAATAGACAGATCGAAAGGACCGATAAAGATGCCGTCCACACCCTCCATCGCTGCGATATTCTCAATATCCGCCAGCGCCTCTGTCGTCTCACACTGGGGGATCACCAGCGTCTCACCGTTGAAGTGCGCCATTGTCTCCAGTACGCCGGCCGGCGTATCGGTGCCCCAACCATCCTTCCGGGACGGGCAGAACCCCCTCTTCCCCACCGGGGCGTACTTGGCGTAATCCACCACGCGCTTCACCTCCGCCGCACTGTGCACATCTGGAATAATGATCCCCTGCACGCCAACGTCCAGCAGCTTCAAGATCGCCGGGCGGCTGATCTCCCGCACCCGGGCCAGGGGCGTGATGTTTCGCCTTTCCGCGGCGCACACCAGCCGGGCGGTTGTCTCCGCCTCGATGGGGCTGTGCTCATTGTCCAGGATAGCAAAATCCAGCCCCGCACAGCCCAGGCATTCCACCACGGCAGCACTGCCGGTACCCACGAATGTGCCCAGCGGCTTCTCGCCTCTGGCCAGCTTTTCCTTCAATATGTTCCGCATCTCTTGTTCTCCTGCGTTGTTTTCTATTTGTCAACCGCGGCAGCTCAATAATCCGCGTTCAGCCAGGGCTTCTGGACACAGTACAGCAGCTGCGCCAACTGCCGCGCCTTTTCGGCGTCATCTGCGGACGCCGCACCCAGCCGCAGCAGCGCCGTCAGGCCGCAGGACCCCATCAGCAGCGCCGCCAGATCCCCCTGCCGGCAGATCACCGTCACGTCCGCGGTCCCCTCTGCCACGGCCCAGCGACCATCGGCAAAGCCGATACGCAGCTCCTCCTCCCGGTCCGCCATCTCATCCCGATAGCGGAAGGCCGCCGTCAGCGTCCCCGCCGGGAAATTCCGATAGCCGGTCCGCCGCACGAAGTCCGCCCCGTCCGTCAGCTTGAACATGGTCCCCACGGCGGAAACATTGGTCTGCAAAAAGCCGTAGTCGATGTAGTTTCCGGACACGTCCTGCGGATCGTCCAGCAGATGGTGGAAATCCTCCTCCCCTGTCCGCAGTATCACTGTCTGGGCCAGATCCTCCTGCATCCGCAGGCCGCCCAGCAGCGCCCGCAGCACTGTGCCGTTCTCATACACCAGTTCCTCCACGCTGAGCCGGTTTTGGGTATAGTTGCACGCACTGGCGCTTTCAAACCGATAGGCCGCGTAGCCTAACAGGCGTCCGCCGTCGTAATAACCCATACGGCGCACCTGAATATCCCCCCGGGCTCCTCGCAGCTCCTCGTCGAACTTCTCCACCATGCCATGGTTTCGGGCGGCAAAGCGCCGCTGGCAGTCCATCGCCTGGTCAAACTCCTCCGGCTGCAGCAGGCGCAGGTGCGCCCGCACCTCTCCGTCCAACCGCGGCAGTGCCCCGGTTGGCAGATGGTATTCATATAACTTCCCGCCAAAGCCGTAGCCCATCCGACGGTAAAAGCCGATGTTGAACGGCAGCAGCATGGTCAGCAGCGCGCCGTTTTCCCGTGCATAGCGCTCGGCATACCGTATCATATACAGCGCCGCGCCCTTCTTCTTGTGCAGGGGGTGTACCTCCAGCGCCATCACACCGCAGGCAGGCTGCATGACCCCAAAGAAGTTCATGGAGAACAGGATCAGCTTCATGGTGGCGATCAGTGTGCCGCCCTCAAACAGGCCCATCGTCCGAGTCTGGGTGTCCTCCCGCAGCTCCGTAAGATGCTTGCTCCGGTAGTGTGCCCGGCATTCCTCGTCCAGCGTCTTGTACGCCGGATAGGAATTGAGATAGATGTCCAGATACGCCTCTATGTCCGCCTCCGTCACCGGATGGACATCCCATGCGCGGTCCGCTGTCACATTACCCATAGGTTTCTCCTTTCTCGCCGTTCCGCAGTATGTTCTCCTTAGATTATACCTTTCCCCGGCCCGTTTCGCAACAGGCAGTTGAAAGCCCTCCGGCAGCTGCCGGAGGGCTCATTTCGTTGTCCGTATACACGTATCCCTCAGATACTCTTTTACAGCAGGGTCAGAAAGTGCCCGGTGTGTACGCCTGGTCCACGGCCGCCGGCCTTATACCAACTTTTCCAGGGCGTCCAGATCGCCGGCCTGCAGCAGCGGGATAGCCCGCCGTACCTGCGCCTCCGGCCAGTCCCACCACCGCAGCTTCTCCAGCCGCGCGGCGGTCTCCTCGTCATACCGCCTGCGGATGGGCTTGGCCGGCAGGCCGCCCACGATGGTGTAGGGCGGCACATCCTTTGTCACCACGGCGCGGCTGCCGATGATGGCGCCGTCGCCGATGGTAACGCCCGCCAGGATCACGGCCTCATAGCCGATCCATACGTCATTGCCCACCACGATATCCCCGTGGTTATCCCAGGCGGCGGCAATGTCCTCGCACGCCGTCCCCAGCCCCCACTCCTCGAACATGATGGGGAACGGGTAAGTAGACAGGCTGTTCAGCGTATGGTTGGCCGCGTTGAAGATAAACTTCGCCCCGCAGGCGATGGAGCTGTACTTTCCGATGATCAGCCGGTCATGGTTGCACTCGGGATAGTGGTACAGCACGTTGTTCCGCTGGAAGTCCCGGGGGTCATTGACAAAATCGTCATAGATGGTGTACGCCCCCACCTGTATGGCGGGATCTGTGACCACGTTCTGCAGGTACACGGTGCTGTGTCCCTGAGAACGGGGATATATTTTCCATTCGGGTATCATAGACTCTCCTTTATTTTACAAAAGCTTCTCCCAGCGGGGCGTTCACCATCCGGCGGTATCGAAGCACTCCCGCACAGCGCGGCACATCCACGTCAGCTTCTGCCGTATGGCGTCTGACTGGATCAGCAGCCCCGCCTCGTCCTCATGTACCATGAAATACTCCATGATCCGCGCCCGGTCCTCCTGTGCCGCCAGCTTGGCGTAGCTGTCCACAAAGTACACGCCCTCGCCGTTGTCGAACATGGTCCAGCGGGCGTCGTACCGGTCATAGTCACCGCTGTCGTTCCAATAGGTAAAGCCCGCCGGGTTCAGCGCATTCCAGTCATCCCAGTTGAAGGCGGTGTAATCGCGTGAGAGTATCTCGTTCTCCGTAGCGTGCCAGATCTCGTGGCAGACAGTGCCCTCCCGCATATAGTCGGCCTGCACATCCAGCGCGATATACTGCCAGTCCGCCGAATCATAGGTGCAGCCTACCACGCCATAGTCGCTGTCGATGTGAGCCACCAGCAGGAAGCACAGCCCGCCCTCACCGGCGCGGTTGCGGAACTGCGCCAGAAAGCCCTCCGGATACAGGGCAAAGTTGCGGTCCATCGCCGCCAGCACGGCGCGGACGCCGTTCAGCTCTGCTTCCGTGTCCATGGTGTCCGACAGGGTGATGGGATAGCTGCTCAGCGCCGCTGCCTCCCGGCACTGGGAGGACAGCAGTATCCGCACGCCGTATCGCTGCTCCAACACATCCGCCTGCTGCCGCGCCTCCTGTAAGCTCTCTGCCACCGGCAGGCCGTTCAGGGCACCCCAATAGGCCTGCAGCAGTGTCTCATTCACCGTCAGCGGCGACGGGACGGACACCGCTGACGCTACCGGCTCGAAGGTCAGCTTCGCCGGGTCTATAACGTACAGCCGGAAGGCGCCGTTTTCATACATGCCGCCCACCAGCAGGCCTGCCTCCGGCAGAACGCAGCAGTCGTACATCTCTCCGGCGATACCGTTAGCCGTCAGGTCGCAGGCCGTGATGCTCTCCCCCACGTTATACAGCGTCGTGCGGCCCGTTCCCACACCGATCAGCTCCTCCGCATCGCCGACGGCGTACAGCGCACCTCCCGCGTCCAGAAACAGCGAAGCATCGGCGAACCAGAATGTATTGCCGCTGCCGCACAGGGCGGAATATCCCATTTTATCGTTGTCAAAGGCCAGCAGGCTCATGCCGCCCGCCGGCGCCAATATCACCTGATACCGCTGCTCCTGCAGCAGGCTGATCGCCCCCGTCTCCGGGTCAAAGACTGCCGTACCGCAGACGCTGCCGTAGGGTGACAGGCGGAACAGGGCCGCCATCCGCCCGCTTGCCGCATCATAGGCCGTCAATTCCGCAAACCGCAGCTGTGACAGCGCCGTTACCGGCTGTGCCTCTCCTCCGGCTACGTTCTGACAATGCAGCACCCCGTCCCGCAGGAAGTAATAGCTCTCCCCGTCATATGAGAAAAAGCCATCCACGTTCTCCGCATCAAAGCTGCCTGTCTCCGTCAGCACATCGTCCAGGAGCTTCCAACGTTTCGTCTCCCGGTCGCACAGCGCAAATCCATGCGCCAGGGCCTGCCGCTTCGTATCCCAAACCCCATCCAGCGTGACCTCACACTTCACGGTGTCCGCTTCCGCATCCACCAGCTGCACAGTGGTCCTGCCGCTCTCATAGTCCGCCCAGCTGATCAGCACCACGCTGCCGCCCGCCGGATACAGCCCGGACAGGGATGCCGGGCGGGTACATTCCAGTGTCTGCACCGGCTCGCGATCCACCTTCTCCCCCAGGCTGCACCCGGGCAGCAGCACCAAAAAACACAGCGCTGCCAGCAGAGCCGCCGTATACGACAGCAGGCTCACAAGGTCCAGCAGACACAGCTTCTGTGCCAATGTCTTATTTGTTTTCACTTCAACACCTTCTTTCCACCGGAGGAGTATACCGCCATTATCCCATGGCAGCCATTGCTTTTCCTTACATTTCCTGCGATTTTCTTGCAATTTTGCAAGACGGCCTCTTAGCGGAATAATTGATGCACTGCATTCTCCCTCTCTGCAAATTCCGGCAGCTTCTTCGGCGGACCGTAATACGCCGCCAGTGCACGGAACTCCCGTCGAAAGGCTTCCCGAAGCTCCGTCTCTGTCAGCGCCAGATGCCCGGTGTTGGCGAGGATGGCCAGTCCGTAGGAATAATACGTCATATCCCGGTGAAAGGCCCGGGCCGTGACCTCGTCATAGCCGAATTCGTCCATGACGGTCCGGATGATCTCCGGCTCCAGCACGTCCTCCTGATGGCGTCCCGGCTGGTTGTCCTCCAGGTACAGCCAGCGGAACAGCTGCTTTTCCTGAGCAGCGAACTGCACAAAGCCCATGCCGTAGCTGCTGTACCGACTATCACACCCCTCATGCGCCCGCAGAGATGCCCGCACTCGCCGGGTATGCTGCTCGATGGCCCGCTGGGTCAGCGCGGACTTCAGCTCCTCCATATTACGGAAGGTCAGATAGATAGGCTGGGTGGAGCACCCCAGTGCCTTCGCCACACTGCGGGCATTGATCGCCTCAAACCCGCCGGTGCGCAGCACCGCCTCCGCGGCGTCGATGATGGCCTCTTTGGATATCCGTTTTGCTGCCGGCATTACGCTCACCTCAATAATCACTATGCGTTATCAATAACAATGCGTTATTATATGCCGCTGCGCTTCCCTTGTCAAGCGCAAAAAACAGCACCCCGCACACACGGACGAGGCGCTGTCATCCTTCTAATCCGGTTTGTTCAGCAGTACAGACACGCTGAAGCGCCCGTTTTTCGCCAGTGTCCGCAGGCATAAACACGCATGATCTGACCGCCCTCCGGCATCACCGGAGGGTGGTTTTGCGCCGCTTGGGCTGTTTGTGAGAAAACGGTTGAGTTTCCCGTTAAAAACGTGCTATACTGAGCACACTACGCACAAAGGAGACCACACCATGCGAAAGCTTGAATGCCGCCGAGAGGCGCTGTTTCAATACCGGGGCCTGCCACCTGTTGGCATGGCCGTATCCATGGCGCTGCAGCACCTGGTGGCTATGATCGTGGGCTGCGTGACCCCAGCCATCATCATTGCCAACGTGGCCGGACTGGCGCATGACCAGCGGGTCCTGCTGATACAGGCATCGCTGGTCATGTCCGCCGTTACCACGCTGCTGCAGCTGTTTCCCATCGGTGGGCGCTTCGGCGCGGGGCTGCCGGTGGTCTTCGGTGTCAGCTTCGCTTATCTGCCCAGTATGCAGGCCATCGTCTCCGGCAGCGGCGGGTTGGCCGCTGTGTCGGGCGCTATGATCGTGGGCGGCGCGGTGGCAGCGCTGGTGGGTATCTTCATCAAGCCTATCCGCAGGCTGTTCCCGCCGGTCATTACCGGTACGGTAGTGTTCACCATCGGTCTGTCTCTGTACCCCACGGCCATCAACTATATGGCCGGCGGCACCGGCAACACATATGAAAGCGTTGTGGTGCAGCGGGGCCTGCCGGAAGCGCTGGTGTACGGATCCTGGCAGAACTGGGCTATTGCGGCATTTACACTAGCGGTGGTGCTGGTGCTGACCAATCGCGGCAGGGGCATTTTTAAGCTGGCGTCCATTTTACTGGGTATTCTGGCGGGCTACGCCGTCGCTTTTGGGGCCGGGATGGTGGATCTGTCCGGCATCGCGGGGGCCGGGTGGTTCTCTCTGCCGGAATTTCTGCCCTTTGGCGTGACATTTGAACCCTCGGCGTGCGTCGCACTGGGGCTGTTGTTCGCCATCAACGCCATTCAGGCTATCGGCGACCTGACGGCCACCACCGTGGGCGGCATGGATCGGGAGCCCACCACGCAGGAGCTGCGGGGCGGCATCGCAGCCTATGGCGTCAGCAACATTCTGACAGCGCTGCTGGGCGGTCTTCCCACGGCAACATACTCCCAGAATGTGGGAATTGTAGCCACGAATAAAGTTGTAAATCGCAACGTTTTTGCGCTGACCGGCGCGTTTTTACTGCTTGCCGGTATCATTCCGAAATTTTCCGCCGTACTCACCACCATCCCGCAATGCGTGCTGGGCGGGGCCACGGCGGCGGTGTTTTCCACCATCGCCATGACCGGCATGAAGCTCATCGCCGCCGAGGGGCTGACCGCCCGAAACACCACGATCGTCGGGCTTTCCGCCGCACTGGGTGTGGGCATTTCCCAAGCGGCAGAGGCCCTGGCACAGTTCCCGGAGGCGGTGACGACCATCTTCGGAAAGTCCCCGGTGGTGGTGGCCACACTGATGGCCGTACTGCTCAATCTGGTGCTGCCGCGGGAGGAAAAAAGCGAGAAATAGTGCTTTCTTTTGATACATTTGCTTTACTTTTCCTGTACCCGCCCTGTACTCTTTGGTTCCCTTTTTGTGCTTTTTTTGTAAGCAAAATGCAGCAAAAATGAAGTGACGGCCCCCGGCGTCAGCCGGGGGC
>FR881518.1 GCA_000435555.1 Firmicutes bacterium CAG:176 | reverse complement strand
TAACGCCGTAGGCCAGATTGATGCGCACGGCGCAGGTGTTCAGGGACTGTCGGAGCGCAAGGTGCAGGGGCATAAGACCCTGATAGCGCCAGTTGTCGTTTCGCGGCCACACGTCGCCGTTGAGCAGCATGGGATAGTCGTCGATGACCGACGCGCCGTTGATGGTGCCGTCGTCCAGTGCCGGGGCGTAGGTGGACACAGGCTTGATGGCAGAACCGCACTGCCGGGCGTTCACAGCCCAGTTCCAGCCGCGGTCCACCACCTTTTCACCGGCACCGCCGATCATAGCCACCACATAGCCGTTGGTGGGATCCACGATGGTCAGGGCGATCTGCAGCTGATCCTCCACCTGCTCACCGGCGGCGTTCGTATAGCTGCTGGTATAGGGGATATTCTCCAGATTATAGCACACATCCTCCGCGATCTTCTGATACTTGGGATTCTGGGTGGTGTAGATCTTGTAGCCCTTGCTGTAGACCATGTTGATGGCCTGGTCGTAGGCGGAGATCTTCTTGCCCTCGCTGTTGACCTTTTCGGTGATGCCCAGCTTCTCCACCAGTGCCTCGGCCACATCGGTGATCATGGCATCGGTGAACCAGGAGTTGCTGCCCTTGATGGTGGGGGTGCTGTCATCCGCCGGGGAGTCGGTATCGTCGCTGGTATCGGTGGTATCCTCCGTGTCCGGCTCGGTGCCGGTACCGTCGCTGCCCACATACTTGCCGGAGATGGTAAAGCCGTTGGCGAACTGGATATCCTCGGCCACGGCGGCGTCATACTCTTCCTGGTCGATCTTGCCCTGAGAGAGCATCTCGCTGAGGATGGTCAGCTGGCGCTCCCGGTTGTTCTCGCGGGTCCAGGAGCTGATGAAGGGATCGTACATGGAGGGGTTGTTGGTGATGCCCATCATGCTGGCACACTCGGCCAATGACAGCTCGGACACGTCCTTGCCAAAATACACCCGCGCCGCCGTCATCACGCCGGAGCAGCGCTGGCCGAAGTAGACCTCGTTCAGGTAGGCTTCAAGGATCTCGTCCTTCTCGTAGCGCTTTTCCAGCTCCAGTGCGCGGTAGATCTCCGTGATCTTGCGCTTGACCGTCACCTGATTGTCGCCGGTGACGTTCTTCACCAACTGCTGGGTGATGGTGGAGCCGCCCTGCACGTTCTTGCCGAACAGGGTGTACAGAATGGCGCGGGTGGTACCCTTCCAGTCCACGCCGTGGTGCTTTTCAAACCGCTTGTCCTCAATGGCCACCGCTGCATCCTGAAGGTACTTGGGAATGTTCTCCAGGTCCACCCAGATGCGGTTTTCGTCCATGTACAGCGTCTGGTACATGACCCACTCCTGGGTATCGGGGTCCTGGTAATACAGCTCGGTGGAGACCTGGGTCTCGAATTCGTCCAGATAGACCTCCACCTTGCCGCGCATGGCGCTGTTGATGTACGCCATGAAGATACCGGCGAAGATGGACGCCGTAAGCACGAACACCAGCAGCAGCGTGCCGATGATGCGTCCGGCCTTCTTCCAGCCGTTCTTCTGCTTAGGGGTCATGTTCCGCACACGCTCCTGCGCGTCATGCTGCACGCGCCGCGCACCCTCGGCGGCACTGTGCTCTACCCGGCGCGCACCCTCCTTTGCCTCGTTTTCTATGTGCCGGGCGCTCTGCCGGATGCGTCCCCAAAAGCCGGTGGACGACGACCGTCTGCGCTTGTTCTCACTCAAGACAGGGCACCTTCCTTTCTTTATTGATGTTCCTGTGTATTCTTTTCGTTCCGGGGTCAAAATTCACATACCAATCCACTATAAGGAACATTCTACCATACTTGTCAAATGCAAAAAAGAGGATTTTTTGCAGAAATCCGCCCGTTTGGCTGCTCAATTCCCGTTATTTTCCCCCATTCCACCGATTTTCAGTCCGACAGATGGCAGAAACTGCCGAATGCTTCCACTTGCGTTTTCTCCAGCTTTCGGGTATACTATGGATATAAAGACAAAGGAGGACTCTCCCATGAGCGAGGAATTCGGCCCCAACTTCATCACCCTGACCGACGAGGACGGCAACGACATTGAACTGGAATACGTGGACGCGCTGGAAGTGGACGGCCAGACCTACATGGCGTTCTTCCCCGTGGTGGAGGATGATGCCGACGAGGAAGCCGCCGAGGAGTACGGCCTGGTGATCCTGAAGTCCGTTATGGAAAACGGCGAGGAGCTGCTGAGCACCCTAGACAGCGACGAGGAGCTGGATAAGGTCTACGACCTGTTCATGGAGCAGATCCTGTCCGACGAGGACGAGTGATCTTTCGACGGGATTTTTCGTCCTGCCGATGGCGAGACGCCGCCGGCTGCGCCGGAAAATGGCTGGATTTTTCGCCAAGACGAGGCGCGGCGGTGCAGCGAAAAAGATACACGCCACTCCTTCGGCAGGATTTTTCGTCCTGCCGATGGCAAAGCGGCGATGGCGTACTTTCTGTACGTCGAGCCGGTTTGGCGAATACCGGGTTGGAAAAATGAGCAGGATTTTTCGTCCTGCCGATGACGAGACGCCGCCGCTGTACTTTGTGTACAGCAAGGCGGCTCGGCGAAGGCAGGGCGGAAAATTGAGCGATGGGCAGCGGTTCTATTTATCCTGACATTGGTTATACGGGACGTCGGATCGGCAGATGGTTTGCAGGCCTCCCGCCTGCCGTATGCGGGCGGATGCTGGAAGCAGTAAAGTCAGCCGGAGACGACCCACCTGCGAGTTGTGCAGGTTATAACATGGCCGCTGCCTGTCGCTGAGCACAAGACCCCCATTCCGAAACGGAATGGGGGTCTTGTGCTCAGTGATCGCGGTAAAATGTTCACAAATTCCAGGCGTTTCCCTCTTGCGAAAAGGTGCGGTATACGATATAATGACCGAGTATGTTACCAAACAAGGGCGTATTGCGTCCAAAATCGAGAGGAATGAATTTCAATGAGCGCATCAAGAGAAAAGAAGATCCGGCAGGATCTGGCGGCCCAGGGCGTCACCGACCCCAAGAAGATCCGCGAGGCGGAGGAGAAGGCCAAGGCACGCAAGAACAATATCCTGTACGGCGTGATCGCCGGCGTGTTCGTGATCGTGGCCGCGGTACTGCTGGTGTATAACTCCGGCGTGCTGCAGCGCAGCGCCACCGCCGTGACCATCAACGGTGAGAAATATACCGCCGGGCAGGTGGAGTATTTCTACGCCAACGTGAAGAGCAGTCTGTTGAAGAGCAGCTATGCCAGCTTTTACGGCATCGATACGTCCAAATCCCTGGACCAGCAGGTGGTGAGCGACACCATGAAGACCGCGCTGGGTATCGAGGACGAGGGTGATGTCACATGGGAGCAGTATGTCCGCGACACCGCGGTGAAGCAGCTGGCCATGTACGTGCTGACCGCCCAGGAGGCTGAGGCCAACGGCATGGGCGCCGATGAGCACACTCAGGAGGAGCTGGATGCCACTATGGAGGAGCTCAACGCCGCCGCCAAGCAGAACGGCTACTCCACGAAGACGTATCTGAAGCTGATCTACGGCAAGAACATGACCGTGGATACCTTCAAGGAGATGGTGCAGCTGGTGGACGTAGCCACCCATTACCAGAGCCACTACGCCGAGGAGCTGACCTACACCGTCAGCGACCTGGAGACCTACTATCAGGGCAACAAGAGCAGCTTTGACGTGGCCAGCTATGAGTCCCTGTACTTCAAGGGTACCGCCGACAGCACCAAGGACGATGACGGCAACACCGTGGAGCCCACCGATGAGGAGAACGCCGCCGCCAAGGCCAAGGCTGAGAGCGATGCCGCCGCTGTGCTGGCGCGCGTGCAGGGCGGCGAGGCGCTGGAGGATGTGGCCAAGGATTATGAGTCCGCCAGCTACACCAGCACCGATGCCGGCAGCAACAACGGCAGCGACGTGGCCAACTGGGTATTTGACAGTGCGCGCAAGGCCGGCGACAGCGCCGTTGTGACCAGCGATTCCAACTGCTATGTGGTCGTGTTCCGCAGCGTGGGCCGTCAGGAATACGCCACCAAGGACGTGCGCCACATCCTGTTCAAGGTAGACGAGAGCGCACTGGACAGCGAGGCCGAGACCTATGAGGCCGACCTGCAGGCGGCTAAGGACGCGGCCAAGACCGCAGCCGAGGATGCGCTGGCCCAGTGGAAGGCCGGCGAGGCCACCGAGGACAGCTTCGCGGCCCTGGCCAACGAGCTCAGTGCGGATGACGGCAGCAACACCAACGGCGGTCTGTACACCAAGATCTACAAGAACCAGATGGTCACCGAGTTCAACGACTGGTGCTTCGATGCGAGCCGTCAGTCCGGCGACACCGGCATTGTATACGGCGAGAGCTCTAACTACAAGGGCTATCATGTGATGTACTTTGTGGGCGACGATGTGCCCTACTGGCAGGTACAGGCCGAGAACGCTCTGCGCAACACCGACACTGAGGCCTGGCTGGACGGTCTGCTGGACAGCGCCGAGGTGGTGCAGGAGAACGGCATGAAGCACGTGGGCTGATGACCGCCCCTTCTTCGAGTCTATGAACGAGCGTTTTCTCAGAACAGAAATGATATTGGGCGCACCCGCTTTGGACAAGCTCCGCCGCAGCCATGTGGCGGTGTTTGGTCTGGGCGGTGTGGGCAGCTACGCCGCTGAGTGCTTGGCACGCAGCGGCGTTGGCACGTTGACACTGGTGGACCAGGACACGGTATCCGTATCCAACATCAACCGCCAGCTGTGCGCCCTGACCTCCACCGTGGGACAGTACAAGGCGGAGGTCGCGGCGGCGCGCGTGCGGGACATCGACCCGGACACGGTGGTATACCCGATCTGCGCCACCTATGACGCCGCCCATCGGGAGGAATTTTTCTCCCGGAAATTCGACTATATCGTGGACTGCATCGACCTGGTCAGCTGCAAGCTTGACCTGATCCAACAGGCGCACCTGCGGGGCATCCCCATCCTGTCGGCCCTGGGCACCGGCAACAAGCTGGAGCCTGAGCTGCTGCGGGTCACGGATATCTCTAAGACCAACGGCTGCCCGCTGGCCCGGGTCATGCGGAAGGAGCTGCGTACCCGGGGGATCCACCACCTGAAGGTGGTGTTCAGCCCGGAGCTGCCCCACGAGACACAGCAACTGGAAGCACCGTCACCCGGACGGCGCAGCGTTCCCGCCAGCGTGGCGTGGGTACCCTCTGTGGCCGGCCTGATGATGGGCGGCACGGTGGTGCGGGATATTATCAAGGACGGAGGACTGGTACCATGATACTCACCGGTGTATTGATCAAC
>FR881517.1 GCA_000435555.1 Firmicutes bacterium CAG:176 | reverse complement strand
GCTGGCAATCCGCCGCAGTGCAGTTCTCGCCCGCGGCGAAGGCCACGCTGCACAGTCCCAGCGCCATGACCAGTGCCAGTATGGTTGCCAACAATTTTTTCATCGTTTCTACCCCGATTTCTTTAGATTTCCGCAGGGGCCATCGTTTTAAGCTTGCTAAAACGCAAATGCAGAGGTACCTCTGCCACCCTGTCGGTTGGTTTTATTATAGCAAAGATTTCCCATTTGACAAGGGTTTTTTGAATAATTCTGGCATGGGAAAACGAAAAATGACCGGGATACCCGGTCATTTTTCACTTTATCTGCGGACGACCTCGCGGCCGTCGGACCAGACGGAGACGATATTGTGGCGGTGGGTCATGTAGATGGCGCGCTCAAAGCGCTCCTCCACATTCAGGGGATGGGCGGCCTCGGGGAAGTCGCCGTCGTCGATGACCACGGCGTGGAGCTTATCTCCCACGGCGAAGCCCTCCCCTGCCCCGAAATACTTGTGGCCGGAGGTGGTGCCCAGGTAATAGCCCTCGGCCACGGTCAGGAACTCGGGGTGCTGCTCATCGGTGACGCGGCGGGCCTTGGAGGTACGGATGGACATGGTGATGACCTTGTACATGGGCAGCTGGGCGCCGCCGGCGATATCGCTGCCCAGAGTGACCCACAGGCCCTCGTTGACCATGCGGCGGACGGGGCAAATACCGGAGCAGATGTTCACGTTGGAGTCGCCGCAGTGGACCACCACCACACCGGCGTCACGAATGGCGGCGCGCTCGCGCTCGTCGGACCAGACGCAGTGTGCCATGAGGGTATGGTCCTTCCATAGACCGTACTTGTCGTATGTCTCCCAATACTGGCTGCACTCGGGGTGCAGCTCCTTCACCCAGGCGATCTCGTTGGTGCTCTCGGACAGATGGGACTGGACGTACAGCCCCCGCTCGTTGGCCAGCTTTCCCAGCTGGGTCATCAGCTCGTTGGTGCAGCTGGGCGTGAAGCGGGGCGTGAGGATGGGCTTGATGTGCTCAAAATGGCAGGCATCCAGCCAGCGGAGCGTCTCCTGCACGGACTCCTCTGTCGTCTCCTGCAGCTTGCCGGGCAGGCCGTTGCGGTCCATGTTGACCTTGCCCACATAGCCGGTGACGCCGGCGCGCTCCAGCTCGTCCATGAGGACGAGGGTCGCGTCGGTGTGGAGGGAGGAGAACATACAGACGCGGGTGGTGCCGTTGGTGATCAGGTCTGTAGCCAGCCGGCGGTAGACGCGGCGGGCGTAGTCCAGGTCGGCGAACCGCGCCTCGGTGGGGAACGTGTAGGTGTTCAGCCAGTCCAGTAGCGGCAGGTCCATCCCCATGCCCAGCATGGGGTACTGGGGCGCATGGAGATGCATATCCGCGAAGGACTGCATGATGATGCGGTCGCCGAAATCGCGGACCTCCGCGCCCTCCAGATGGGCGGGCAGATCGGGATAAAGGCCGGTAATGACGCCGTCCTCCAGCACCAGGCAGCCGTGCTCGAGAATGTCCAGGCGGCCCATGGCGGGCGCGTGGACGATATTACCGCGTAAGACCTGTGTCATGGTGAGATACCTCCTGCAAGCAAAATAAAAATGGATGCTCCGATGCACCCTGCATCGAAACACCCATAGCAGAGCCGTCGGCGGCTCCGTAGAAACGCCCCGCGCCATTCTCGCGGGGCTATATGAGCTGTATTACGGGATACATTGTACCATATTCCCGATGGATTGGCAAGAGAAAATCCCCGGCAAATGCACAGCATTTGCCGGGGATGCTGCATTTTACTCCACGGTGACGCCGCGCTTCTTGAACTCCTCGACCATCAGATCCAGGTCGGGCTCGATGTGAATGGGCTCGCCGGCGGACTTGATGGCATTGGCCACGTCCTTCAGGCCGTTGCCGGTGACGACGCTGACCACGGTGGCGTCGTGGGGGATCAGTCCCTGCTCGCAGGCCTTCTTCAGCGCCGCGGCACCGGTGACACCGGCAGGCTCGCCGAACACGCCGCAGGTACGGCCCAGCAGGCGCTGGGCGGCCAGGATCTCCTCATCGGAGACGTTGACGGCGATACCGTTGGACTCGCGGATGGCCATGAGGGCCTTATCTGCATTGCGGGGCACGCCTACGGAGATGGAGTCGGCGATGGTGTTCTCCTCCATGGGCTCCCAGGGCTTGTCCTCCTGGATGGCGCGGTTGATGGGATAGCAGCCCAGGGACTGGGCGGAGATCAGGCGGGGCAGCTTGTCGATGAAGCCGATGGCGTACAGGTCTTTAAAGCCCTTCCACACACCGGCGATCGTGCAGCCGTCGCCCACGGAGATGGCCAGGTAGTCGGGCATCTCCCAGTTCAGCTGCTCGGCGATCTCCAGTGCCACGGTCTTTTTGCCCTCGGAGAGG
>FR881516.1:2735-15481 GCA_000435555.1 Firmicutes bacterium CAG:176 | reverse complement strand
GAAGAGCATCCATAATAAAGCAAAAGCGGCTATAAAGCGTCGGAAAAAGTAGAAAAATTTTTATTCAAAAGTTTGGGAGCAGGAGGCCCGGGGTTCGAGTCCCCGCACTCCGACCAAAAACTTTGAAAAGCCGCCTTTTTAGGCGGTTTTCTGCGTTAAAAGTTCAGTTTTTTTATTTTGCGTTGACCGCATAAGTTGCTGAAAAATATGGGGCAAAGTGCGAAAACAGTAATGTGGCGGCAAGTTCAATTTGCCGCCGTTTTCTCATTTGACCCACAACCTGACCCACACAGGCAAAACTGAGACAACCACACGGAATTTGGGAGCAAAAAACGCCTTAAGATGTTCAGATTGAAAATGCAGTCGAAATAGGGTATTATTGGATAATGGTAGGCTTTGTGCCTATAAAGCCTACCGTACGGTGTTCCCGTGCGGCTTTTTGTATTTCGCATTCCACATGCAAAACGGAGAGATGCTTTAAAGCAGTATCTCCGGTGATGAAACGGCCCCGTGCGTCCTTGGGTATCTGTTCGGCGGCAGCTGACAGCGGACCGCTTTAAGATGAATATCGTCAACTGTGCCCTGCTTGGCGCATTTGTTCTGCCCATGCCAGAATGGCCGGACGTGGAACGGCTGACGGACTTTTACGAATACCCGGGCGGCAGCGGCTATGAAGGGCGGTTTACCCGGTGCGGTATCTGCACACTGATGCAGGAACTGGGATCGTACGACCTGACGCTGGCTCTGTGTCATCCGGACTATACCATGAGTGAGACCGGCGGCGCGACAAGCTTTGTGCGGACGTATACCCTGGCCTCCGGCGGACCGTACTGTGACTGCGGCTATAAAAAATGCGTGAAAAAAGTGCCCCTAGGCTTTCTTGGTGTCCTTGCTGCCCAGGACCTTAATGCCGGTGGTGCCGAACAGCACACCGGCGGCAAACATGGCAAATCTCTTCATGGCAGATCGCTCCTCTATATTTCGCAGCAGTTAGATGCGGCTAACCGCTGCCTGTAAGATAGTACAGCACAGGAAAAAAGTAATACTTTTTCCGAAATAAAATTGCCAAAAATACTGTGGAATGCAGCGTGCTTTGCAGGGAAAACGGCAAGGGCGCCCCGCATAGCCGCAAAGCCCACAGGCCGTCGGAGGCGTCAATGACACCTCCGACGGCCTGAAGCAAAGGCAGCGAGATAAAGGAAGGAAGTTTTTTATAAGGAAGGTTTGGTGGGTGGGAGTAGCGCCCGTGAAAAAGTTTCTTGCCCGCTGCCCGGGGAAAAGGCAAGGTCATGCCCGCGCCGGTGCGTCACGGCGTATGGCCAGCAGCACCGCCGCCGACAGCGGCAGGCAGGCCGTCAGGCCCCACAGGGGGATGCCGTAGCCTACCTGCTCGATGAGCCGCCCCAGCACCGTGGGTGCGATCAGTGCTGACAGAGATACGCCCAGCACGATGATGGATGAGGCCGAAGCCGTCCGAGTGGGGAACGTCTCGCAGCAAAGGATCACCAGGGCCGGGACCTCCGCGCCCTGCAGCAGGCCCAGCAGCACCAAAAGCACCCGCTGGACGGCCAAAGACGGCGTCAGCAGCAAAACCGCAAACACGCCGGCCGATAAAAAGCAGGTGAGCAGATAGAAAGTCCGCACCGGCATACGCTTATACACCAGCGGTGAGAGCATACGGACCACCAGTGCGCCCAGGAAAAACAGGGTGAGCATGGCGTTGGCCGCGCCGCCTGCCATGTGGTGCACGGTCTTGTAGTAGTTGGGCAGCCAGACGGCGATGCCGTTCTGGAAGCACAGATACAGGAAACAGCACAGCAGATAGAGCCATGCGCGCTTGTCACGAAAGATCTCCGCCGGGTTGGCCACGGACCTGTCCCGCAGGGCCGTCATATCGGCGTAGGGCGTGTGGGGCGTGGCGCGGCGGGACACCGCCCAGAATACCGCGCCCAACACCAGCGCCGCCGCGCCCAGCACCAGATACGGTACGGCAAAGGTGGCGGGGCTGCCACTGTCGGTAAGCCATGTCACCAGCAGGGGCGCCAGCATGGCGCCCAGACCGTAGAAGCCGTGAACGATGGGCAGCAGCGTGCTCTTCTTCTCGGGAAACACGTCGGCGATGACGCCGTTCATCAGCAGGTCGATCGTGATATAGCCCACACCGCCGATCAGCGCAAACACCAGCAGCAGCCCGTAGCTGTCATTGCCGTACAGGGGCATGGTGCCGATGGTCACACCGGCCACGCCCACCAGCACCGCGCCGGCCAGCAGGCCGTACAGCTTGTGGAGCCGTTCGCCGAACAGGCCCAGCAGCACCGTCATCACGATGCCGCCCAGGGACTGAATGGTCATCACGAAGCCCTGGCGGCTTTCGGTGATGCCGAAAAAGGCCATCATGGACTCGGCGTTGGCGCCAAAGGCGTTGAAATAGACGCCGTACAGCAGAAACAGAGCGAAGCACAGGACCGCCAGCAGCGGCAGGATACGCTTTGCGCCGCTCATGCCCGGCTCCTCATGGCGGCCAGGGCATGGAAGGTCTCCCGCAGGGCGGGATACTGCCGCAGATAGAGCCGGTAGTAGGGCTCATAGGCGCGGCTGCGTTCCGCGTCGGGGTACAGAACGGTATCCGGCTTGACGATGGCATCGCAGGCGCTCTCCACGGAGGGATACACACCGGTGCCAACACCGGCCAGAATAGCCACGCCCAGCGCCGGGCCCTCCAGCGCCGCCTTGGCGGTCTGGATGGGGCAGCCGTACACATCGGCCAGCATTTGACGCCAGAATGCGCTCCGCGCGCCGCCGCCGCAGGCCATCATTTCCTCCGTAGGCACATTCATGCCACGGAGCACATCCACGCACTGACGCTGGGAGTAGGTAACGCCCTCCAGCACAGCGCGGATCAGGTGGCCGCGGCCATGGCCGCCGGACAGGCCGATAAACGCGCCCCGGGCCTTCTCGTCCAACAGCGGGGATCGCTCGCCCATCAGATAGGGCAGGAACAACAGGCCGTCGGCGCCGATGGGGGTTTTCTCGGCCAGGGCCGTCATCAGCTCGTAGGGGTCCACGCCCTGTTTGGCCGCCTCGGCCACCTCGCCGGCACAGCAGGTATCCCGCAGCCAACGCAGGGACTGACCCGCCGCCAGCGTGCAGCTCATTACCGCCCACTTGCCGGGAACGGCGGAGCAGAAGGTGTGTACGCGGCCCGCCGGGTCGATGGAAACGCTGTCCGCATGGGCAAAGACCACGCCGGAGGTGCCCAGCGTCGTAAAGGCCTTTCCGTAGCGAACAGTACCGGTGCCCACAGCCGCGGCGGCGTTGTCGCCCGCGCCGCCCACCACGGGCGTACCCTCGGCCAGGCCGGTCAGGGCGGCAGCTTCCGCCGTCACCGTTCCGGTCACGTCCACAGACTCGTACATCCGGCCCAGCAGCGCCGGGTCGATGTCCAGCTTGTTCAGTATCTCGTCAGACCACTGCCGCCGGGGCACGTCCAGCAGGTTCATGCCGGAGGCGTCGGACACCTCGGTGGCAAACTGGCCGGTGAGGCAGTAGCGAATGTAATCCTTGGGCAGCAGGATATGCCGGCAGGCCTTGTAGACCTCCGGCAGATGCTTCCGCACCCACAGGATCTTCCCGGCGGTGAAGCCCGCCAGAGCGGGGTTCGCGGTGATGGCGATGAGTTTCTCCGCGCCCACAGTCTCGGTGATCTCGCGGCACTCCTCGCCGGTGCGGCCGTCGCACCACAGGATGCTGCGGTGCAGCACCTCTCCCCTCTCGTCCAACATCACCAGACCGTGCATCTGTCCGGAGATACCCACACCGGCAACATCGGCGGCGGCCACACCGCTTTTGTGCAGCACGGCCTGCACCGTCTCCCGCACAGCACGCCACCAGTCGGACGGCTCCTGCTCAGCCCAGCCGTTCTGGGGCTGGTAGAGGGGGTATTCCACCGTGTGGGCGGCCATGGCCGTACCATCACTGCGGAACAGCACCGTCTTGGTACCGGAGGTGCCCAGGTCGATACCCAGCAAATATTCCTTCATAGCCTTGCGCCTCCTTTAGGCAGGGCCGCCCTTCCGGGCGGCCCGCAATATGTCATTTCTCAGTGGAACAGCACCCGGTTGACCACAGATTCCAGATACTCCTGACGGCCGCTGGGCACATCGAAGCTCTTGAGGCCCTCGGCGTAATCCGCCAGAGACTCCAGGGTCATCTCGCCGTCCACGATCTTCTTGCCCACGCCGCTGTCATAGCTGCTGTAGCGCTCCTTGACGAACTGGTCCAGACGGCCATCCGCTTTTAGCTCCAGCGCCTTGCGGAGGCCCAGAGCGAAGGTGTCCATACCGGAGATATAGGCCAGCAGGATATCCTCGAAGGTGTTGGACTGACGGCGGGCCTTGGCGTCAAAGTTCAGGCCGCCGTTGGTAAAGCCGCCGGCGCGGAGGACCTCCATCATGCAGTAGGTGGCGCTGTACACGTTGGCGGGGAACTGGTCGGTATCCCATCCCAGCAGATAGTCGCCCTCGTTGGCGTCGATGGAACCGAAGCTGCCGTTGACGATAGCGGTACGCAGCTCATGCTCGAAGGTATGGCCCGCCAGGGTGGCGTGGTTGGCCTCGATGTTCATCTTGAAATCCGCCGTCAGGTCGTACTTCCGCAGGAAGTTCATGCAGGTAGCCACATCGAAGTCGTACTGGTGCTTGGTGGGTTCCTTCGGCTTGGGCTCCAGATAGAAATCGCCGGTAAAGCCGATCTTGCGGCCGTAGTCACGGGCCATACGCAGGAATCGGGCCATGTTGTCCAGCTCCAGCCCCATGTCGGTGTTCAGCAGGGTGTCATAGCCCTCGCGGCCGCCCCAGAATACATAGCCGGTGGCGCCCAGCTTCACCGCTGCGTCCAGGCAGGCCCGGACCTTGGCAGCGGCAGCGGCAAACACATCGGCGCAGCAGGAGGTGGCGGCACCGGCCATGAACTTCTTATCGCCGAAGTTGTTGGCGGTGACCCACAGGCACTTCTTGCCGGTCTTCTTCTGCAGCTCGTACAGATAATCCACCATCACGCGGAAGTTGGCGATGCTCTCGGCTAGGGTAGCGCCCTCCGGGGCGATGTCCACGTCATGGAAGCAGTAGTAGTCGATGTCCAGCTTTTCCATCAGCTCGAAGGCGAAGTCCGCTTTGGCGCGGAACTTGGCCATGGGGTCCGTCTGGCCCATGGACTTATCCATGGTACCGGAGCCGAACATATCCACGCCCTCGGCGTCGATGGTATGCCAATAGCTCAACGCGAACTTCAGATGCTCACGCATTTTCTTGCCGGCGATGACCTCGTCCGGGTCATACCAACGGAAGGTAAAGGGGTCGGTCCCCTTGGGATCGTAGACGACCTTACTCACATCAGCGTACTTTTTCATGTTATTACACCTCCGAAGTATGTTTCGTTTTTACGCGGGAACGGATCATGGGCACCACCAGCTGAATGATAACGGCCACCAGCAAAATCGAGCCCTTGATGGTATCGTTGATCAGGGCGTCCACCTGCAGGGAGGCGATGATCTTGTCGATGATGGTATAGCTCATGGCGCCGAACAGAACGCCCAGCAGCTTGCCCTTGCCGCCGCTCATGCTGATACCGCCGATGACCACCGCGGCGATGGCGTACATCTCGTTGCTCTTACCCAGGGTGGCCGGGTCGACGGAGCCGTTCATAGCCAGCCACAGGAAAGCGCTCAGGCCGGTGAGTATGCCGGTGATGACATAGACCGCCACACGGGTACGGTTGACGTTGATACCGGCCAGGGCGGCGGCGCGTTCATTGCTGCCCAGGGCATAGACGGTCTTGCCGAACTTGGTGCAGGTAGATATGAACACCATGATGACCGTGACCACCAGCAGCACGATGCCCACCACGGGAACGGTGGCGATCTTCAGCTGGCCGAAGCCGTAGAAGCTGGCATAGTGGTCCAGGGTACCGGTCATATTGAAGATGGAGGACCCGGTAGTCCGCAGGTAGTACTGAGCCACCGAACGGAAGATCAGCATTGTGGCAAGCGTCACGATGAACGCAGGCATTTTCACCAGACCGATGAGCACACCGTTGAACAGGCCGCACAAGCCGCCGGCCACCAGGGCGAACAGCAATGTGAGGAACACGCTGTCCGTGGCATTGAACACCACCACGGAGAAGCTGCCCACCAGCGCCAGCATGGAGCCCACGGACAGGTCGATGCCGCCGGTGATGATGACAAGACCCATGCCGAAGGCCATGATGCCCACCACAGCGGAGTGCCGCAGGATGTTCATCACGCCACTCCAGGTGGTCGCGCCGTGGTTAATAAACAGATAGGCGATGAAGATCGCCAGTGCGATGAGGATAAAGCTGTAATTATTGATCCAGGCGGCAATGCCCTTCTTGTTCAGCCCCGGTTTTTTGGCCTGGGCCTTCAGTTCCGTGTTCTGACTCATACGTTTACCTCTCCCTCCGTTGCGTGTATCACATTGGTCGCATACAGCATGACTCTCTCCTCCGTGATCTCCTCACGGGGCAGAATGGTCTGGATATGCCCGTGGTAGAACACCACACAGCGATCCGCGATCTTCTGTATCTCCGGTATCTCCAGGGTGTTGACCAAGATGGTCTTGCCCTTCTCGGCCAGCTCCAGGATCAGCTTGTAGATCTCCGCCTTGGCGCCCACGTCGATACCCTGGGTGGGGTTATCCATGATGAGGATGTCCGCCTCAGTGGTGAGCCACCGGCCCAGGATCACCTTCTGCTGGTTGCCGCCGGACAGTGACAGGATCAGGTCGTCATGGCTGTTGGCCTTGATGTTCAGCATATCCCGCATCCTGTTGTACTGCGCCACCTCTTTCCGCCCACGGATCAGCTGGTGATTGGCAGAAAGCGTGTGCTCGGAGATGTAGTTGTTCTCCAGCAGCGTGAAATCCGGGATGACGGAGTTTTCCTTGCGGTTGGCGGGGATCATGCCGATCTTGTGGCGCATGGCGTTATGTATGCCGCCGTGGTGCAGCGGCTCTCCGTTGACATACACCGTGCCCGAGCTGATGGGCATCGCGCCGAAGATCGCCTGCATCATCTCACTGACGCCGGCACCCTTCAGGCCCGTCAGGCCGATGATCTCGCCCTTACGCACCTCCAGATCCACGTTCTCGAACCCTTCGCCGCTGAGGTGCTCCAGCTTCAGCGCCACATCACCCAGCTGGCGGGGCTGGTACACCGAGGCCTCGGAGTAGCTGCTGCCCACCATAAGACGGGTGACGGCCTCCGGCGTGGTGTCGGCAATATTGCCGGACTGAATAAAGCATCCATTCCGCAGGACCGTGTAGCGGTCCGCGATGGTAAATATCTCGTTCATTTTGTGGGAGATGAAGATGAAGGACTTACCCTGCTCCTTCAATCGCCGCACGATACTGAACAGGTGCTCGATCTCCGCGTTGTTCAGCGCGGTGGTCGGCTCGTCCAGAATAAAGAGCTTCGCATTGGCGTGAAGTGCCTTTGCGATCTCCAGCAGCTGCTTTTTGCTGGTCTCCAGCTCGTCTACCAGGGCGTTGGGGTCGATATCCACGCCCAGGTCGCTCATCAGCTGGCGCGTCTGCTCCAGCATGGCCCGCTTATCCAGCGTGCCCAGCTTGGTCAGCAGTTCCTTGCGAAGAAAAATGTTCTCGTACACCTTCAGATCGTTAAACAGGTTCAACTCCTGGTGTACAAAGGCGATACCTGCCTGTTCTGTCCGCTTGACGGAAATGTCGTGCATTTGCTCCCCGTCAAACTCGATCTCGCCCTCATCCCGCTGATGCACACCCGCCAGGATGTTCATCAATGTGGACTTACCGGCGCCGTTCTCTCCCAGCAGCGCGTGTACTTCCCCGCGCTCCACGGAAAAATCAACGTGCGAAAGCACTTCCACACCGGAGAATGATTTGGTGATATTGGTCATTTTCAGCAATTCCATGCCGCACGCCTCTCTTTGCTGTTTGATAAGATCCCTTCTGCGAAGGGGGAGGTGCCCCGCGGGCGCCGAAGCGCCCGCGAAGCCCTCGGAAACGACTTTACTTACTTGGAGACAGCGTCACCGAAGCCCTGGAAGTCGTTGACGTTGGTAGCATCCACCACGGACACGGCGATGACGTGATCCTGGGTGACGGTACCGCCCTCGATGTGGGTGACCATGTCATCCACGGCAGCCTTGATCATCGCGGGATCGTAAGTAACGGAGAACAGATCGGCCAGCTTGGCGACCTCAGCGGTGTAATCCTTCTGATGGATGCCCTTCAGCACGGAGTAGATCTCGTTCAGACCGGAGGAGGTGCCCAGATGCACACCGGCGTTCAGGAAGGCATCCTTCTTCTCGGCGTCGATCTCGGAGCTCTTCAGCGCCTCCAGGATGCCCATGGCGATCTCGTCGTCGTGGGTGAAGATCCACTTGGTGGCGGTGATGTCCTCAACAGTGCTGGCATCCAGCCAGTTGATGAACAGCTCCTTGCCCTTGCTGCGGCTCCAGCCGGTGTAGTCGGTGGACTGGATGGCAGCGATCTGCTCCTCGGTCCAGCCATTTTCCTTCAGCACGCTGAAGAAGCCGTCGTTACGCATGGTGGGAACGGAAGAGTTGTCACCGGGCATGATGAGGACCTTGTCGCCAGCCTTCATGCCGTCGGCGATGAAGCGCTTGGCGGTCTCGGCGCCGATGCCGTTGTTATCGCCCTTGACGCAGGCAACAGCAGTGGAAGCAGCGGAGTCGATGATACGGTCGAACATCACATAGGGGATGCCGCTAGTGGCCAGCTTGGCCATGGTGTTCTCCAGGGTGTTGTCCTGAGGCAGAATGACCACATAGTCAGCGGTCTTGTTCTCGATCAGGTCCTCCACCTGCTGGATCTGGTTGGCGGCGTCGGAAGAGGTGATGACGGTAGCGGCATACTTGCCGGCGTCATTCAGCTCCTGCGCCTTCTCCTGCGCATAGGTCATCACAGCGCCGGTCCAGCCGTGGTCGGCATTGGGGACCAGAATCGCGATGCGATTACCCGTGGCAGCATCGTTGTCCTTGTTGGCGTCATCGTCCTTCTTCTCGCCGCAGGCGACAAGAGACAGGGCCATGACCAGCGCAAGGATCAGTGCCAGTACTTTCTTCATGGTTGTTTCCTCCTAAAAATTTTTTATAGATACGGACAAAGTCCGCCTATAACGTGTTCTTACAGCTCCACCCAGGCAGAGTCCTTGGCTGCGGAGTCGATGACCGCGTGAATGAACTTCACGCCGTTGAGGCCGTCGGTGACGGTGGGATAGTCGAAAGAGCCGTCGTTGGCCGTACCGCCCGCCTTCACCGCCAGAATGGCGCTGATGATGTTCTTGTAGATGTTGGCAAAGGCGACGATCAGTCCCTCGGGATGGCCGGAGGGGATGCGGCTGTACGCGCCGGCCTTCTCGGTGATATAACCGGTACCGCGGGATAGGGTCTCCGTGGGCTTGCCCTTGGGGGTGTACTTCAGATAATCGGGATAGTGCTGCTCCCACTCCAGTGCACCCTCACTGCCGTAGATGCGGATGGTCAGGCCGTTGAGCTTGCCCGCCGCGATCTGAGAGCACCAGTACGCGCCGTTGACACCGTTTTCGTACTCGACGAGCATATTGGCGTTCAGGTCCAGCTCCTTGCCGTAGCGGTTCACGGTGGCGGCCAAACGCTTGATGTTCAGGCCGGTCAGGTAGTGGACGGAGTTCTCGATGTGGGTGCCGATGTCGCCCACACAGTTGGAGATACCGGACACCGCCGGATCGGCGCGCCAGACGGACAGCTTAGTGGTGCCCTCGCCGGGGACGCCCAGCTCATCGATGAGCCACTCCTGGACATACTCCGCATTGACGGCGGCGATCTTGCCGATCTTGCCCTCGGCGATCATCTCGCGGGCCACCTTCATCATGGTGTAGCCGGAATAGGTATAGGTGACGCCGAAAACCAGGTTTTTCTCCTTGGCCAGGGCCACCAGCTCCTGCGCCTGCTCCACAGTGAAGCACAAAGGCTTTTCGCATACCACATGGATGCCGTGCTGCAGGAAGCACTTGGCCACGTCGTAGTGGGTGTTGTTCGGGGTGGTGATGCTGACGAAATCGATACCGTCGGGACGCTTGCTCTCCGCCTCGGCCATGGCCTCATAGCTGGGGTACACGCGGCTCATGTCCAGGGAGTAGGTCTCGCCGGTCTCACGGTTCTTCTCCGCATTGGTGGAGAAGCAGCCCGCCACCAGCTGTGCGCGGGGATCAAAGGCGATGGCTTTGCGGTGCACCTCGCCGATAAAGGCGTTCATGTGGCCACCGACCATGCCGTAACGGATCTGAATACCCATATTGTCCTCCTTGTCGCGTTTCAGTTGGCGATAGCGTCGTCAAACTTCACATCGGACTTCTTGAAGTCCACCTTCTTCACGAAAGCGGCCGCCTCGGTAGCGCCCTCGATACGGTCCATACCGCTGTCCTCCCATTCCACGGACAGAGGGCCGTCGTAACCGGCGGCGTTCAGCACGCGGATGATCTCCTCGAAGTTCACGTCACCATGACCCAGGGAGCGGAAGTTCCAGCCGCGGCGCAGGTCTCCGAAATCGATGTGGGAGCCCAGCAGACCGCTGCGGCCATCCAGAGTCACCGCCGCATCCTTCATATGGACGTGGTACACGCGGTCCATAAAGTCGCGCAGGAACAGATGGGGCGTCACGCCCTGCCACAGCAGGTGGCTGGGGTCGAAGTTCAGGCCGAACTCGGGGCGGTCGGCAAACTTCTTCAGCAGCTTCTCGGTGGAGTAGTAGTCGAAAGCGATCTCGCCGGGATGGACCTCCAGGGCGAACTTGATGCCGTTGGCCTTGAACTCATCCAGGATAGGGGACCACAGGCGCACGATCTCGTCGTAGCCGTTCTCGACCATCTCCTCGGTGGTCTGGGGGAAGGAATACAGCCACTTCCAGATGGGAGAGCCGGTGAAGCCCGTGACCACATAGCAGCCCAGCTTCTTGGCCACCACGGGGGCCTTCTTCATGGTGTCGATCGCCCAGGCGCGGATCTCCTCCGGCTTGTCGGCCAGCGCCGCGGGAGCAAAGTTGTTCAGCCGGGGATCGGGAGCGTCGCCCACACACTGGCCGATGATGTGGCAGGCCAGAGCCTTGCAGATCAGGTTGTTCTTCGCCAGGGTCTCCTTGATCCAGGCCACGTAGCTGTCATCGCTGTATGCACGATCAATGTCGATGCCATTGCCCCAGCAGGCGACCTCCAGGCCGTCATAGCCCATCTTGGACGCCAGCGCACACAGTTCATCGAAGGGCAGGTCCGCCCACTGGCAGGTGCAAAGAGTTACCGGTCTGTTTCCCATGATACATTCCTCCTGTTAAAAAGTTAAATCATCATCGGCCTGTGCCGATCGGATCACAAACTTACTGCGAGTGCCGCACACGCACACGGTTGTGGGTATACACCACGCCGGCGGCGGGCCGCCGTCCGGTGTGGATATAGTCGAACAGCACACGCACCGCCTCGTCCCCCTGGGCGAAGGGCTCCTGGGTCACAGTGGCGGCAATGCGCCCTTCCTCCATATACCGCAGCACGGCCTCCGTCCCGTCCACCGCCAGCACGCGGATATTCTTTCCGCTTTCCAGAATGGCCCGCATACCGCCGTCGATACCGGCGGCGGCAAAGCACACCAGGTCCGGCGTGTGGTCCGCCAGATAGGCCCGCAGCACCTGACAGGAGACATCGTCGTCGTCCTGATTTTCCAGCACGGCGTCCACCGTGATCTCCGGCGTGCTCTCCAGTGCGGTCCGCAGACCGCGCACGCGGTCCATATGGCCGCGGACATTGGTGCTGCCGATAACAGCCGCCACGCGGCCCCGGCCATTGAGCATGAGCTGCACCAGATCTCCGGTGATCATACCGCTGTTGTAGTAGTCGCAGCCGACAAAGGCCACACGGTCGACATCGATATCGGTGTTGACTGTGACCACCGGTATGGGCAGTGACTGCAGGTACGCCGCAACCTCGGGCACATCCAGCGGCATGACCGCCAGCGCGTCCACGCCCTCAGCCACCAGCCGGCGCATGGCCTGCAGCTGCGTGGCGGCGTCGTAGCCCTTGATCTCGCGGATGGTAAGGGTGGTGCCGTAGCTGGAGAGTTTTCTGGCGCGGCTCTGTGCGCCGCGGAGCACCTCGTCAAAAAAGGGATTGCCGACGGAGGGGATGACCATGCCGATGTGGGTGCGCTGACGGGAGCGAATAAGCGCCTGGGCCAGCTGGTTGGGCTGGTAGCGCTCACGCTCGGCAATGTCCAATATACGCTTGGCCAGCTCGGGATTTACGTTGCCGCGGCCGTTGAGTACCCGGTCGACGGTGCCGCGGCTGGTGCCCGCTTTTTCAGCGATCTGCTTGATGGTCACGCGTCCGCTTCTCCTCTCCGAAATTTGTATCGCCCTTGGCGATGTGTCATTTGTGCTCGAGCACGAATTGACTGTGCTCGAGCACAGTTTCAAAATACCATCTCTTTTGTGATCTGTCAACGGAAAAGGGCCGGCGTGGCTCTATTTCTGTAGAGTTGCCTAAACACGGCGAAAAACTTTTGTTGTTTTTCCCAGTAGACATTTCGGAATTCCCTGTTACCCGCAACGCTTTGTGCCAAACATTCCAAACCAATAAGGTGGCTGCCAAACAGCAAAAGGGGCCACCATACAGCGGTCCCTTTTATACGGAAAAAGCCAAACGGCTCC
>FR881516.1:0-2689 GCA_000435555.1 Firmicutes bacterium CAG:176 | reverse complement strand
GGGAGCCGTTCGGTGCAAGGGGGAGGAAAAGGAGTAAAGGAAGAAAACAAGCTATTTGGTGCAGACCGGCAGGAACTGGCCGAAGCAGTCGGGCAGGACCTGACCGTCACGCATAGTGGTGCGGCCACGGAGGATGGTCTCGACCACCCGGCCCTGGAAGGACATACCGTCATAGGGAGACCATTTGGCTTTAGAGTACATCTTCTCCTGACGGAAGGTGTAGGCCGCGGACATATCCACAATGGCCAAGTCGGCATCGGCTCCGGGGCGAATAACGCCCTTGCGGGGATAGAGGCCGAAGGTACGGGCCGCATTGGCGGAGGTGATCGCCGCCACGCGGGGCAGCGTCAGCAGGCCGCGGTGGACAGCGGTGAGCAGCACAGGAGAAAGACCCTCGATACCGCTGATTCCGGCGGGGGCATCCCAGAAGGAACGGTGCTTTTCCTCGCAGGTGTGGGGCGCGTGATCGGAGCAGACCCAGTCCAGGGTACCATCCGCAAGGCCCTGCCAGACTGCCTGGCGATCTGCGGCGGTACGGATGAGAGGGTAAGTCTTCATCACCGCGCCGCAGCGGCGGGCGTCGCGGTCGGTGAAGGTCAGGTAATGGGTACAGGTCTCGGCGGTGACATCCACGCCGTCGGCCTTGGCGCGGCGGAGGTGCTCCACGCCGTCGCCTACACCCACATGGAGGACGTGCAAGGGCATGGAGAGCTCCTTGGCCATGTCGATGGCGGTGTCGATAATGGAGGTCTCGCAGCTGACGGGGCGGGTACGCAGCAATGCGGCGTAGTCCTGCGCGCCGGCGGCAAGGGCCTCCTGCGTCAGGGCCCGAACAATGGAGAAATTCTCCGCGTGGATGCCCAGGCGTTTTCCGGTGGCCTTCACGGCGCGGAACAGGCGATAGATCTGGCCGTCGTCCGGGGGCGGGAGGACGTTGTCCATGCCCTCACGGTAGTTGTAGATCAGGCTGTTGTCCCGGCGGTCCACCGCGTAGCCCCAGAAGAATTTGAAGGCCACGCAGCCGGCCTCCGCCAAAGCGGGCAGGCTGGCAAGATTGGCATCGCCCAAAGCCAGGCCCCAGACGCAGAAATCCGCATGGGCCTTGGGCTGGATGACCGAGACAAGATCGCGGAGAGACTCCGCCGAGTGGACGGTAGGGGTGCAGTTGGGCATTTCGAACACGGTGGTAATACCGGTGGCGGCAGCCGCCGCGGTGGAGGAACGGAAATCCTCCTTCTCGCCGGTGGCCAGACGGCCGTCGCGGGAGTGAACGTGGGTCTCGATCAGGCCGGGCAGGATATAGCGGCCAGAAGCGTCGGTGGCTTCACCGACGGTGCCGGGCAGGCGCTCGGACGTGACGGCGGCGACCCGGCCGTCACGAATGTAGATATCGGCACGCTGCATACCGTCATCGTTGACCACCGTGCCGTTGTAGATGACTCTGTCCCAGTCCATAAATGCCTCCTCCGATATGTATACTGTATACACTTAGTCTTCAAGAGAAGCCCCCATGACAGGTCACAGGGGTCTCGTGCAGGCGGTACATTCCGTCATACAGACGGTACATATCCGCTATGCAAATGGTACATATCCGTCATGCGGGCGATACATATCCGCCATGCAGATGGTACATATCCGTCATGCAGATGGGGTCTGTGCGTCAGTCCTCCTTGCCGTAGCGCTGGAGTGCGGCCTCGTGAACGTTAGCGGTATGGGCGGTGAGCACCCGACGGAGGCGATCCGCATCACGGGCCCGCAGGGACGCCACGATCTCCTCGTGCTCCGCCAACGCACGGCGGCGGCGTTCGTCATCGGACAGCACGCTCTCGCGGAAGCGGGCGTGCTCCGGGTTCTGAAACGACGTGGTGGCGCTGTAGCTTTCGATCTGGTCCAGGAGCTTGATGAGCAGGGGCATATTGCTGCTCTGGGTCAACAGGCCGTTGAATTCGTCCAGATGGCGGAAATACGCACCGACGTCATGCTTGTCCAGCGCCTCGGCGCAGCCGCGGTTGTCGGCCTCCATGGCGTCCAGCTGCGCGTCGGTGATGTTCCGCACCACAGCATCCACGCTGAGCAGCTGCAGGGCGGAACGGATGGTATAGACCTCGTCCACCTCGGCACGGGTCAGCCTGGGCCGGGCCACGGCGCCCTTACGGGGCTCGTAGACCACCAGCCCCTCACGCTCCAGCATACGGATGGCTTCGCGCACGGGGGTACGGCTGACGCGGAAAATATCGGCGTATTTTGTTTCAACAATGCGCTCATCCGGCGCGATATCGCCGTTGATGATGGCGTTTTTCAGCTGGGTATATATCGTCTCGCGCTGAGGGTTGGCGGGGTCCACCGGTGTGAAGGCTGTCATCTCTCTATGCCCCCTTCTTTTTGTACCGCAGCAGGCGGCTCTATACACACTATACCCGCTGCTGCGGGAAAAAGCAAGCAAAACCGGCAAATTCTGCCGATTTCCCCTCCCCTGCCGGGGCTTGGGCGCAGTACAGTCTCTCTTACATGTGTATGGGATACTGTATACAAAGTACATGGTAACATATCCCTTTCCCTTTTGCAAGGGGTTTTCAGACGCGTGGAAAAAAAGAAAGCCCTTTCGGGCTTTCTTTTTCGCTTAGTGACGCTTTTTAGCGGTCCACGCCATGCCGGTAACGGACAGGACAGCCGTCACGGCGTAGATACC
>FR881515.1 GCA_000435555.1 Firmicutes bacterium CAG:176 | reverse complement strand
CACGGTGATCATTGCGGTTTTTGTGATGTTCATAGGTGATCCTCAACTTTCTTTCGTTTGAGCAATTTTCGTGCAGCGTTATTTTCGTTCCAGGCCCAGCACGGACATGATGGTCTCTTCTCTTTCGCGCATCTGGGCCTTCATGGGGCCCTCGTCCAGATGGTCGTAGCCCAGCAGGTGCAGCACGGAGTGTACCGCCAGATAGGCCAACTCCCGGCGGTTGGCGTGGCCGTATTCCTTCGCCTGCGCCTTCACGCGCTCCAGAGAGATGACCATGTCCCCCAGGGGCACATAGCCGGTGCCGGGGTCGGCGTCCTCCGCGCCGGGCAGCTCGCCGGGAGTCAGTTCGAACTCCGGAAAACTCAGCACGTCCGTAGGGCGGTCCACCCCACGCATCTCCAGGTTGATGGTGTGGATGCCCGCGTCGCCGGTCACCAGCACATCCACCTCGCAGGGGAAGTCCACCCCTTGCTCGGCCAGCGCTGTGCGGATGACCCTGCGGAGAAAGCTGCGTGTGCCCTCGCTGACACCGGGGACATCGGCGGTCACCGGGATATAGTGTCGTTTCATTTCTTTTTCTCCTCAAATTTGGCGTAGGCCTCGATGATGCGCTGCACCATCACATGGCGCACCACATCCTCCTTGGTGAGCCTGCATATGGCCACGCCCTCCACGTCCCGCAGGACCTTCATGGCCTCCTTCAGACCGCTGACCTTGTCGGCGGGCAGGTCGATCTGGGTCACATCGCCGGTGATGACCACCTTGGAGCCGAAGCCCATGCGGGTGAGAAACATCTTCATCTGCTCGCGGCTGGTGTTCTGGGCCTCGTCCAGAATGATAAAGCTGTCGTCCAGCGTCCGCCCGCGCATATAGGCCAGGGGCGCCACCTCGATGTTGCCGCGCTCCAGATACTTCTGGTACGTCTCCGCCCCCAGCATATCGAACAGCGCGTCGTACAGCGGGCGCAGATAGGGGTCCACCTTCGACTGCAGATCGCCGGGCAGGAAGCCCAGCCGTTCGCCGGCCTCCACCGCCGGACGGGTGAGGATGATGCGGTTCACCTGCTTGTCCCGGAAGGCGGCCACCGCCGCCGCCACCGCCAGGTACGTCTTGCCGGTGCCGGCAGGGCCCACACCGATGGTGACGGTCTGCTTCAGGATGGCGTTGACGTACTCCTTCTGGCCGATGGTCTTGGGCTTGACGGGCCGGCCCTTGCTGGTGATGCAGATCACGTCCTGGGTCAGCTCGCTGATACGCTCGGCCTGGCCGGAGCGCACCAGCCCGATGACGTAGCGCACGTGCTGGTCGGTGATCGTCTCGCCCTTATTGGACAGGGTCAGCAGCGCCTGCACCGCCTTCACCGCCAGCATCACGTTTTCCGGCTCACCGGACACGACGATCTCGCCGCCCCGGTTCACCGCCTGCACCTGAAATTCCGCCTCCAGAAGCCGGATATTCTCGTCGAAGGAGCCGAAAAGATTGACGGCCTCCTCCATGCGTTCAATACCGATACGTTGTTCCATGTTTTGGGTTTACCTCCCTGTATCGCTTGTTATAGTCAGCGGCGCGTCCACGCCGATCTGTTCCTCGCACTCCGCCCGCAGCGTCACCATAAGGTACGCCCCCTGCCGCCGGGCGGATACGTCCGCTTTCAGAACACGGCCATCGTCTCCGATGGTCTGCGCCAACTGGGCCTCCAGCTGCTTCTGTCCCTCGGCGCGGGCCTCGCCCTCCGGACGCTGCCCGTCATACACCGCGGGCTCGGCCACCGTCTCTGTTACCAGCGTTACCGGCAGACGCAGCCCGAAGGGCAGCTGCACGCCACGGTATCGTATTATTTTATCACAGTTTTCCCGGCCCTGCAATATGCTGTCCCCCGCAGGCAGCGCAATTCGGTGCCGTCCGAGGTCCAGCGCGGTATGGGTGCGGGTCTTCACGGGCTCCGTGCCGTCCTTCAGCACCGTCTCCAGAGGTACGGGCACAGTCCACTCGTACCATGTCCGGGCCCAGATCCGCCCGGTGGCCCGCATATACCGGCAGCCCCGGGGCGAGTCAGCCACCCCGGACAGCAGCACCTGTCCCGCCTGCACCGTTTCGCCCACCGCCGCGCAGGTCACCCCGTCCAGCGCCTCGATCTTCGTGATGAGCCCGTCTCTGGCCGCCACGATGTTCTGCACGTCGCTGTCCCGGTAGAGATGCGGCGGGCGGACGCGCTCCACCACCTGCACATGGGCGGTGCAGCCCTTGACGTTCACCGCCAGATACACCACGTCCGGCAGCAGCGGCAGCACCCGGTTCCGCAGCTCGTCCTGGTCCAGGCCCACACCGCGCGTGCCCACGCGCACGCCGCATCGTTCCAGTGCCTGCAATACGCTTTCCGTGGGGACAGTGTCGTTGCCGGTGACCTCGAAGTCCCAGATGAAGGCGCTGCCCACCGCCAGCAGCAGCGGCAGCACCAGCGCCGCCGCCAGCAGCACATACCGGCGCCTGCACCGCCGCCACAGCTCCGGCGCGCCGGACTTTCGGCACACGGTCACCTGTGCGCCGATGTCCGCCGTCACCTCGGCCAGGCGCCGCGCACCGGACAGGGTGGTAGTCACGCGGAAGGATGTCTCCGTCAGCCATGTCAGGTCCCAGAAGGGAATGCCGTGGACGGCGCACAGGTTCACCACGCGCTCCGGCGCGGTACAGACCACCTCAGCCACCGCCTGACCGCGGAGATAATTCACTGCTTTACGGTACACGGCGCCCCCCTTACTCCACCAGTTCGATGCCGGATATTTTTCCGGTGATCCGCAGCTCCTGCTCCGTCATCACCAGCAGCTGCAGGTCCTGGCCCCGGACGCGGACCACCACGCCGCCGCCGTTGACGTCCACCGCCTCGGTGGTGTAGGCCAGCACGCCACGGTGCCGGTCCATATACAGCTCCCGGTTGCCCAGCAGCTCGACCCGGGCCACGCCGGCGGCGATGTTCACCGGCAGCTCCAGGCGCTCCAGCGCCTCCTGGCCCACCTGGGCCAGCTTCTTTTTCAGCCCCGCCACACCGTCACCTCCCTGCGGATGATACAGAACGCTATGCGCGGACGCACCGGAACTTGCCTGTCCGGGGCGGGGTATTTCCCGGCGGCGGCGCGCATAGGCTGGGGACCGGTGATGGTGATGATAAAGCGCGTGTTGGCACTGCTGGGCAGCGGGGCGCTGGCGATACTGCTGCTGCGGCAGGCAGAGACGGCGGCCCAGGCGGTGCGGGACGGCATACAGCTGTGTCTGACGTCGGTGATACCGGCGCTGTTCCCGTTTTTTGCCGTCTCGTCCCTGCTGGTGGCGCTGGGGGCAGCGGAGGCGGCAGGCCGGGTGCTGGCCCACCCCTTCGGGCGGCTCTTCCGCTGCGGCGGCGCGGGGTGCGCTGCCCTGCTGCTGGGGCTGGTGGGCGGCTATCCTGTGGGGGCGCGGACGGCGGCGGAGCTGGTGCGCCGGGGAGAGCTGTCCCCTGCCGAGGGGGCGCGGCTGCTGACGTTCTGCAACAACGCCGGCCCGGCCTTTGCCATCGGCGTGGCGGGGGTGTCGGTATTCGGCAGCGCCCGGACGGGAGCCTGGCTGTATCTGCTGCACTGTGCCGCCGCGCTGCTGACGGGTCTGCTGTTCTGCCGCCGCCCGCTGCCCGTCACCGCCATGCCGAAACGGCCTGTGCCGCCGCAAACCGGACTGACGGGGCAGTTTCTCCGGGCGGTGGAGGGGGCGGTGTCCGCCATGGCCCGGGTGTGCGGGTTCGTGGTGTTCTTTCTGGTGCTGCTGCGTCTGGCGGAGGGGCTCATCGGTCCCCTGCCGCCGCTGGCGGCGGGGGTGCTGGAGCTGACCAACGGCATCCTGCGCCTGACGCCGGACCGCCGGGGCTTCGTCACCGCGGCGGCGCTGCTGGGCTGGGGCGGGCTCAGCGTCCACTGCCAGACGGCGGCGGTGACGGCGGGCAGCGGTATCTCCCTGCGGCTGTATCTGCCGGCCAAGGCGGTGCAGGCGGCGCTGTCAGCGGGACTGGCGGCGCTGCTGGCACCGTATCTGCTGCCGTAGGGCACCCCGAGGGTCCCTCCTGCGTAGAATGACCACGGAGAGAAGTCTCCCATCATTCCCGACAGGAGGTCACATAGGATATGAGCATTACGCTCCGTCATGCCGCCGCCTGCTATCAAGCCCCGGACGGCGAGGTGGAGGCGGTGCGGGACGTGTCCTTCACGGTGGAGGAGGGCGCGTTCGTCAGTTTAGTGGGGCCCTCCGGCTGCGGCAAATCCACCCTGCTCAGCGCCATTGCCGGGCTGGAGCCCCTCAGCGGCGGCGCTATCGAGATCGACGGACGGACGGTACAGGGCACGTCGCCAAAAATCGGCTTTATGCCCCAGCGGGACCAGCTTTTCGAGTGGCGGAATATATGGGACAACGTGACGCTGGGGCTGACGGTCCGTGGTGAGAAGGACCCGGCGGCCTATGCACACGTGTCCCGGCTGCTGGAGCGCTACGGGCTGGCGTCCTTTGCCAAAAAGCGGCCCTGCCAGCTCTCCGGCGGTATGCGCCAGCGCTGCGCCCTGATCCGGACCCTGGCCACTGAGCCGGAGATATTGCTGCTGGATGAGCCCTTTTCCGCCCTGGACTACCAGACACGGCTGGCGGTGTCGGCGGATATCTGGCGCATATTGCAGCAGGAGGGCAAAACGGCTCTGCTGGTCACCCATGACATCGCTGAGGCGGTGAGTATGTCCGACCGGGTGGTGGTGCTGTCCCGCCGCCCCGCCGTGGTGAAGGCGGAGATGGACATGGGTGCGCTGCGTGGTCTGCCGCCGCTGGAGCGCCGGGACACGCCGGAATTTCACCGGTACTTCAACGCCATATGGAAGGAGCTGGACGTTCATGCCTGAGAAAACGCCTTCGCCCCGCCGTGCGGCGTACCTGAGGACCGTGCGCCGCGAAAAGCGCCGGGTGCGTATCTGGCAGATCGCGCTGGTTGTGGGGCTGTTTGCCGTGTGGGAGCTCAGCTGCCGGCTGGGGCTGTCCGACGGCTTTCTGGTCAGCAGTCCCAGCCGCATGGTGCAGACCCTGTGGCGGCTGTGCGCCTCCGGCGAGCTGTGGCACCACGCGGCGGTGTCCATCGGTGAGACGGTGCTGGGCTTTACCGCCGGGACAGTGCTGGGCACGGCCGTCGCCGTGGCCATGTGGTGGTCGGACACCGCCGCCCGCATTCTGGACCCGTACCTGGTGGTGCTGAACGCACTGCCGAAAACAGCCCTGGGGCCCATCTTCATCGTGTGGATGGGCGCGGGCATGGGGGCCATCGTCACCATGACGCTGGCCATTTCACTCATCGTCACCATCCTGAGTATGTACACCGGCTTCCGCACCACCGACCCGGAGAAGCTGCGGCTGATGCGGACGCTGGGCGCTGACAAGCGCCAGATCCTGTGGCTGCTGGTGTTCCCGGCCAACTGCCCCACGCTGTTCTCCACACTGAAGGTGAATGTGGGCCTCTCGTGGGTGGGGGTCATCATGGGCGAGTTCCTGGTATCCCGGGCCGGGCTGGGGTATCTCATCGTCTACGGCTCCCAGGTATTCAACATGGACCTGGTCATGGCCAGCGTGCTGGTGCTGGGGCTGGCGGCGGTGGGAATGTACCTGCTGGTGCTGCGGGCAGAAGCATTTTTAAATCATCTATGGGGGGTACGTGCATGAAAAAGCAACTTATCTGCATTTGTATGGCCGCGCTGCTGTCGCTCAGCCTGCTGACCGGCTGCGGCGCGGGGACCGATACCGGCGATACCGCCGGTACGGAGGCGAAAAATGTCACGGTCCGGCTCAGCGAGGTGACGCACTCGGTGTTCTATGCGCCGCAGTACGTGGCTATGAGCCAGGGGTTCTTCGCCGACGAGGGGCTGGACATCGAGCTGAGCAACGGCGGCGGCGCCGACAAGGTGATGACCGCCGTGGTATCCGGCGGCGCGGACATCGGCCTGGCCGGGCCGGAGAGCTGCATCTATATCCACGCGCAGGGTAAGGATGATCTGCCGGTGATCTTCGCCCAGCTGACCAAGCGGGACGGCTCGTTCCTGGTGGGCCGCAGTGATGAGGCCTTCGACTGGAACGACCTGAAGGGCAAGACCATCATCGGCGGGCGCAAGGGCGGCGTGCCGGAGATGACGCTGGAATACGTCCTCAAGCAGCACGGCATCGTACCCCAGGAGGACGCGGTGGTGGACACCTCGGTGCAGTTCAACATGATGGCCGGGGCCTTCACCGGCGGACAGGGGGACTATGTGACGCTGTTTGAGCCCACCGCCACGGAGGTAGAGCGCGCCGGACACGGGTATATCCTCTGCTCCATCGGCGAGGAGTCCGGGGAGATCCCCTACACCGCCTATTTCGCCAGCCAGAGTTATATGACGGCGCATCCGGAGGTCATTCAGGGCTTTGCCAACGCCATTGCCCGGGCGCAGCAGTGGATCGTGGACCACACGGACCGGGAGGTGGCGGAGGCCATCATCGATCAGTTCCCGGATACGGACCTGGATACCCTGGAGGCCGTTACCGCCCGGCACCGGCAGATCGATGCATGGAACGCGGGGCCGATGATGGCGCGGTCGGCGCTGGAACGGCTGGAGACGGTGATGACCGAGGCCGGCGAGCTGGAGAAGGACCAGTGGGTGGACTTCGACAAGCTGGTGGACAACAGCTTTGCCCAGAAGGCCATGGAAGCGCAATAAGCAAAAAAGAAAGCCCATGCGGGCTTTCTTTTTTGCGTTCATATCAGCTCAGGGCGGAGATGACCTCGGCGTATTTGTCGATGTCGGACGCGCCGTTCCAGGTCATAAAGCCGCCGGTGCACCCGGCGTCGCGGAGGGCCCGGACCTCGTCGGCCAGCTCTGCTGCGCCGTAGTGGTTATACGGCTCGCGGATGGCGTTGTAGCACTGTATCCATGTGCGTACCGCGCCGGGAGAGGCCGTCTCGCTCTGGCGGGCCATGGCGCTCTCGCCGAAGTTGTGGACGGTGGTATAGGGGTGCTCCCAGGGCTTATAGTCCCCCTGGGCGCTGTAATGGTCTGGGTAGGGCATACCGGAGATGGCGTCCACCACGGAGCTGATGGCCGGCCAGTACTGACCGCAGGCGGTGACGTAGGCGTTGGCGCACTCGCCGAACACATCGCCGGAGATGTAGTACCCGGCGTCATGCAACCGCTGCGCGGCGTAGATTAGAAACCGCTGGACCGCCTGTGCCTTGCTCTCACCGTAGGTGTTTTTGTAATCGATGGTACCCGCCTGCTCGTACTTATACGCGCCGTCGGGGAAGCGGATGTAGTCGAACTGGATCTCGTTGAAGCCCAGAGCGGCGGCCTCCAGAGCCAGCTCCACCTTGTACTGCCACACGGTGCGGTTGTAGGCGCTGGGCCAGTACATGGAGCTGATCTTCAGGGGCGTGCCGTTCAGGTCGGAGATGACATATTCCGGGTGGTCGGCGGCCAGGTGGGCGTCATTGAACACCGTGATGCGGCCGATGACGTAGTAGCCGGCGTCGCGGAGCTTCTGCACGTTGGCCTTGAAGCCCTCCATAGTGTCCTGAGCCGCGGCGTAGGCGGACGGGCTGTACTGCTGCATGACCGGGGAGGCGTAGGACACAGCCGTGCCGTCCACGATGTCCACCACAAAGGCATTGATGCCCGTCCCCTGGGCCAGCCGGATATAGCTGTCCGCGTACTGAATGGCGCTGCCATTCAGGTACAGGGCCCGCACCTCGTCGGGCATGACGTTGTCGGTAAAGACCGGCTTCTCCGTGGGGTAGTAGTCCAGGTCGGCCGCGTCGCCGCCGCCCCAGGCATCGCCCCGCGCGGCGTGGCGCTGGTAGAGCGCGTCGTCATACTGCGCCAGCGCTTCCTCCTCCGTCATGCGGACGTTCTCTCCGTCGATGTACCCCTCGCCCCGGTCACAGCTGACGGCCCAGCGCAGGACCTCGCCGTTTTCGTCCAGGCCGTCAAAGCCGGTGACGGTCAGCGCCATTCCCTTTTCCACCGCGCAGCCGGGGACCGCGCCCGTCTCATCCGTCAGGCTCATGCCCCGCAGGGCGTACACCGTCTCCGTCAGCACCGCGCTGCCGTAGTCCGCGGTCAGGTTGGCCGCGTCCAGATAGGCATAGCCCTCGCCGTTGACCACGCGGACGCGGTCCGCGCCGCCCTCGGCGTCCTCAGCAACGTACTGTACCTCCGCGCCGCGGACCAGGGAACCCAGCTGAGTCCCGTTTTCGTCATACACAGGGGCGGTGGTCCCGGCGGCGGCCACATAGCCCGCCGCCGTCTCCGGCACCACGGGATTAAACTGCCGCCAGATAATATATCCCAGCGTGCCCAGCGCCAGCAGGCACAGCACGATGAGTACCACCGCCGCGCCGGTGCCGTGTTTCTTTTTCGTATTCGTTGACATAAATTGATTTCTCCTTGCGTATTTTTGTCAGCCTGCGGCCATTATACGCCATTCCGCGCCATAAATCCACCCAAATCTTGTGGCGCCGGTGACAAAATTTTCATATTTTTTGTGTTTTTCTCGTTTTTTTGGTAGACAACGACGCAGACCGATGGTATACTACACATGACTATTGTTATGTAAATCGGCGGAGGGACCTTCCCGCCGCCGGCGCTTCCCATACAACTTAGAGATAAGGCAGGGTGTATCGACATGAAGAGGACGAAACGGGGAATGGCATTGATCCTGGCGGCGGTGATGGCGGTGAGCTGTTTGACCACCATACTGCTGGCTGCCAGTAAGCCGTGGA
>FR881514.1 GCA_000435555.1 Firmicutes bacterium CAG:176 | reverse complement strand
GCGAAGGGCAAGCCCACAAACTCCGAATTCATCGCCATGATCGCCGACCGCCTCCAATTACAGGCTCAGGAAATGTGAACACGATATATCCGGGAAATGTGAACAAACCCATGCAAAAGGGGATACCTTTATGTACGCAAAAAAGGCGCCGAAGGGCGCCTTTTTTATACCTATATGATACTTCCAGTTCACGCTTATGACATCTTCCGATACATTGTGGGCAGACAGCCGTACTGGTCCTTGAAGGCGGCGGTGAATTTGCTCTGGCTTTCATAGCCTACCCGGCGGGCTACCTCCGCCATACTGGCATCCGTCTCACGGAGGAGGCGGGCGGCCTTCTCCATGCGGTGCTCTTTCAGGTGGGCAGCGATGGAGGTGCCGTACACATCCTTGAACACCTCTTTCAATGTGGTTGGGTTGATGGGGTACAGATGGCAGAGGCCCTCGATGGTGATACGCTGGTCCATGTGCGACAGCAGGTAGTCGTGGATCTCCCGGATCAGCCGGACCTGCTCTGCCTCGGCGCGCCATTGGGGACAGGCCACGTCCATGACCTGCTCGATAAGCTCGTGCAGCAGCCGGGCCTGGGCGGTATCGGCGGCGTGGTAATAGACCTCCTTGCCGTCGCGGCGGGTGGTCAGCAGGCCGCTGTCCCGGAGGATGCGGAGGTGGTGGGAGACGGCAGGGCTGGACATATCCATCATGGCGGCGATGTTCACCACGCACTCCTCGCAGTGGCACAACAGCCAGAAAATGCGGATGCGGTTGGCGTCGCCCAGCTGCCGGAAAATATCGGAAAGCTCCTGAAAGGTGTCCTCTTTTTCCAGCATCTGGCGGACGACCTCCGTGTGGGCCGGTTCTTCGCCGTGGTAATGAGGCAGGGACGGGTTTTCCATACGATGACCTCCGTTTCGCCCGAAAAGCAGTGGTTTTCGCCCGGGCGGCAGGGAGTGCCGCCGGACCGTTGACATTTGCGGTCAGGTACATTATACTACGCCCAGAACGATTAAACAAGTACTTAATACTTTAAGTGCTGCGAAAGGAGTCATCACTATGAAAAAGACATACAGCATCGAAGTTGACTGTGCCAACTGCGCCAACCTGATGGAGGAAGCTGCCCAGAAGACTGAGGGCGTGGCCTCCGCCGTGGTGAACTTTATGACGCAGAAGATGATCGTGGAATTTGCGGAGGGTGCGGACCAGAAAGCCACCATGAAAGCGGTGCTGAAGGCCTGCAAGAAGGTGGAGCCGGACTGCGAGATCGAGCTGTAAAACCACGCAAAGGCTTCCCTGCCGGAAGCCTTTGACATACGCCTGCGGGCGCGGGATGGGGCGTTTCGTGCCCCGGCACGAGTA
>FR881513.1 GCA_000435555.1 Firmicutes bacterium CAG:176 | reverse complement strand
TACACCGTAAACGCATCCACGCCATTTTGCAGAACTAACGCAGCGAATGTGTGTCCTTACGCAAAGTTCTTCCTATGGAACTTGTACGAACGCCATCCAAGTGATATACTTTTTGAAACGCCCCGGAAAGGACTGAGTGTATGGACCGCGCTGCCGACTTGTGGACCTTGGTCAGCAATTTAAAAAATGCCGCTTATGATGAACAGGTACATATTCTGCAAATGCTGGGCGATAAGCTTATCAATGATTGCCGCATCGAGGTCTTTGGCGTGACCATCGAGCCGCTGTGGGTAGAGGCCTATTGCTATGACGAAACGCATTTCCCCGACTACAATACCCATCGCAGCCGCAAGCAAAAAAACCGATTTGGACAGCTGTATTTCCATGAGCGAGGCTATGGCGGTGTGGATATTTGCTTATCAAATTCGGAGGATTTCTGCCTGTCCTTTCTGCTGAAGGCTACTCTCGCCAACGGGCACTTTCTGACGCAGACGCAGCTTCCGTGCGTGTTGTTGAGCACCGGCAAAACGAAAGCGGACTTCGAGCATCTGGAGGACATACTCCACCCTGCGAACGCCCGTCACACCATCTGCCACACGACCCGTGTGAACTTGACCAAGCCCTGTTACAGCGACGCCCCGCTGACCTCATTTGCGCTGGACGCAATTCCCGAGTATGATTTCCGGTTCGCCCGGAAAAACCTTCGAGAGAATGTACGGGCGTACCTGCTGGCCTATATGGCCGCACATCCGGACTGTACCGAACAAGAATGCAGGGAAAAGTGCCGCCGTGTGTTCGGATGGGTGCCCGACCTGGTGCGGACATGGGTGCACAACTGATGCGCAGCTTGTTATTGCTCCGGCTGCCGCAGGAACAGCACACCCAGGGTGCCGGGGCCGCAGTGTGAGGACACAGTACAGCCAGCCTGGGTGACGAATACCTCCTGAAAGGGTGCCAACTCCCGTACCAGCTTCGTCAGTTCCTGTAGGGTGTTCTCCGCCACCTCGCCGGAGTGGGTGATGAAAGCGTAATCAGCCACAACTGTCTTATCCGCCAACCGTTCGGTGATATACTGGCGGTACACCTTTTCCATGGCGCCGCGGTACTTTTTGCAGACTGCCAGCTTGCCCTCCCGCATTTCAAGACAGGGCTTCAGCTTCAGCATATTGGCGCCCAGCGCCGTCACGCCGCTGCAGCGGCCGCCCTTCCACATAAACTCCAGTGTGTCCAGTACGAAGCTGGTGTCGCTGCAGGGTGTCAGGCGGCGCAGCTCCGCGGCGATGTCCGCAGCCGTCATACCGCTGTCCCGTAGCTTGGCCCCCTGTAGTGCCAGCAACCCGCCGCCGGTGGAGAGCTGGCGGCTGTCCACCACGTGGATCTGTCCCTGGCCCGTCAGCTCCTGTGCCGCCAGTACCGCGTTCTGGCAGGTGCAGGACAGTTCCGAGCTGATGTCGATGTGGACGATGTCATAGCCCTCCGCCAAAAGCGGGGAGAAAAATGCCTTGAACGCTTCTGGACTGATCGCTGTTGTTTTGGGCAGGGTGCCGTTCCGGCGGTAATCGGTGTACAGCTCCGCCGAGGTGTAGTTTCCGTCATCAGGGAAGACACGCCCGCCACTCTGGATAGTCAGGGGTATGGTGCGGATATGGAAGCGCTCCAGCAGCTGGGGCGTCAGGTCACAGGTGCTGTCGTAGGTGATGCAGACAGGTCTGGGCATGGGGTGTTCCTCCTATTTTTCCTATGGTAACGGCAGTATACCGAAGAAACCTCAACGTAAGCTCAAAAAATCTCGATTTTTGAGAGCAGGTGTGATAAAATCCAAAAAAACACAAGGGAGGGACAGCCATGTTCCGCATTTTGGTGGCCGAGGACGATGACAACGCCAGATTTCTGATGTGCGAGGTGCTGCGGCGTGCCGGGTATGAGCCGTGCCCTGCGCGGGACGGTGTGGAGGCGCTGGAGGTGATGGAACACTACCAGTGCGATCTGGCGGTGGTGGATATCACTATGCCGCGGATGGACGGCATCACCTTCACCCAGACGCTGCGGGAGGGGAACTGCGATCTGCCGGTGCTGATGGTGACGGCCCGCGTGACCCAGGAGGACAAGCGCCGGGGGTTCCGGGCGGGGACGGATGACTATATGGTCAAGCCAGTGGACGAGGAGGAGATGCTTTGGCGTATCGAGGCCCTGCTGCGGCGGTATTGCAGCCGGGCAGACCGACGCTTGACGGTGGGCACCACGGTGCTGGACCGCGGCTCCCTGCAGGTCATCACTCCGCAGAGTATGTGGCAGCTGTCCGCTAAGGAGTTTTTGCTGCTGTATAAGCTGCTGTCTTACCCCCGGACACTTTTCACAAAACGGCAGCTTATCGACGACATATGGGATCTGGACAGTGATGTGGACGAGCACACTGTGGAGGTTTACATCTCCCGACTGCGAGAGAAATTCCGGGACAACCCGGACTTCGAGCTGCGGACGATTCGGGGATTTGGCTATATGGGGATGCCCCGGGAGGACGGCAATGGCCAGAAATAAGGTAAAAAAAGAAAAGCCGCCTGTCCGGCTGCTGGGCACCATGTTCCTGCTGGTGCTGGGGCTGGTGGCGGTGTATGTGGGGATGGCATTGGGGATATTTACACTGGTGCAGCGGCTGGTGCATCTGGAGGACGCCAGCTATACGCTGCTGTGGCCCATCCTCATCCTTTCGGTCAGCGCCATCCTGGGCGTACTGCTGGCCATATTCATTTTCCGTGGGTATCTGGCGCCGCTGTCACGGTTGATGCAGGCCACGCAGTCAGTGGCGGAGGGCGATTATACCGTGCGGGTGGATATGCGGGGCGCCCGGGGCGAGGTGGCGGAATATATCCGCAGCTTTAATAAAATGGCGGAGGAACTGTCCAGCGTGGCGCTGCTGCGAATGGACTTTGTGAATACCTTTTCCCACGAGTTCAAAACGCCGCTTATCTCCATCCGGGGATTTGCCAAGCTGCTGCAAAACGACGACCTGACACCGGAGCAGCGGCGGACCTATACGGATACCGTGGTGCAGCAGTCCGAACGGCTGGCTGCCATGAGCACCCACGTTCTGGAACTGGCCCGGTACGAAAACACCGAGATCGTGTCCGACAAGACGCTGTACAGCCTGGATGAACAGCTCCGCCGGTGTGTGCGCCAGCAGGAGAGGGAGTGGCTGAAAAAGAGCCTGACCGTGGAGGGAGACCTGGATCCGGTGGACTATTACGGCAATGAGGAGCTGGTGGAGCACATCTGGTCTAACCTGCTCTCCAACGCTATCCGGTTTACGCCCGCCGGCGGGCAGATCACCGTGGTGCTGCGGCGGGGTGAGGGAGAGGTCACCGTGTCTGTCTCCGATACGGGTATCGGTATGGACGAGGAGACACAGCGGCACATTTTCGACAGGTTCTACCGGGCTGCGCCATACCCGGATGACCGGGGCAACGGCCTGGGCCTCTCCATTGTCCGCCGGGTGGTAACGCTGTGCGGCGGGAGGGTGACGGTGTTCTCCCGCCCTGGAAATGGCTCCACATTTACCGTGACGCTGCCCGCAGAGGAATAACGGTGCGATCCGCCGGATAGTGATGTGTATAAAAAGGCACCTTTGGTTAAACAAGCACCCGCCGCACAAAAGGGAACGACCGCCCATTCGGCGGTCGTTCCCTTTTATCGTGGGGAGGGACAGGCCCCCTGAAATGCCGGAAGCCCGGCCCGGCACAAGGCCGGACCGGGCCCCGGCGCTGGAGGGGACCAGCACCCTTCGCTGAGAGGTCCAGGGGGGGTAAACGCACAAAACGCGGGGGATGTCAGTACAGGGGAATTACGTTATCGCTGTGTTATGCTGTGTCAGCCGTTACTTGGCAGCCTTCTTGGCTTCCTTGGCGGCCTTGTCAGCCAGGTAGTACATACCGGGAGTGTTGTAGTACTCCTTCTGCAGGTCCTTCACCTGCTTGCACATCAGCAGCAGGCCGATCATGTTCAGGATGACGATAATAGCCATGAAGCCGTCGGTGATCATGTACATGGTGGTCACGTTGGAGAACGCGCAGGCGATGCCGATGAACAGGGGATACATAAACACCCAGATCTTGGAGAACTTACGGCCGAACAGGATCTCGGCCTGGATCTGGCCGAAGAAGCCGGCGGAAATGATCGTGGAGAACACGAACATGAACACCGTAATGGCGACGAAAATGGCGCCGAAGTTACCGAACACGGACTGGAAAGCAGCCAGGGCCAGCTGGCCGGAGCTCAGACCCTCCTGGGTCCACACGCCGGAGGCCAGAACAGCCAGGGCGGTGATGGTGCAGATAACGATGGTATCCATGAAGACTTCGAAGATACCGAACTGGGCCTGACGGATGGGGTGATCCGTATCGGCGGTGCAGTGACCGGCGATGGTGGAGCCTACGCCCGCCTCATTGGAGTACACGCCGCGGGCAGCGCCCCAACGGATAGCAGCCATGACGGTGGCGCCGGCGAAGCCGCCCACAGCGGCGCGGCCGGTGAAGGCATCCTGGAAGATCATGCCAAAAATAGCGGGGAGCTCGCCCACATGGGCGAAGATGATGACCAGAGCGCCCAGCACGTACAGGCAGGCCATCACGGGCACCAGGATGTCGGTGACGCTGGACACGCGCTTGAAGCCGCCGGCCAGGATAACGCCCACCAGAACGGCAATGATGATGCCGGTGACGGTCTGGTTTGCGCCGAAGACGTTGAACTGCTCAGCAGCGGAAACGCCCTGAGAGGCCAGGGAGGGGACCAGCTCGATCATGAAGAAGAAGGCGTAGCCGACGCCGAACACGACGCCGATCTTCTTGCCCAGACCGCGCAGGTAGTAGGCGGGGCCACCGACCCACTCGCCCACGTCGTTCTTACGACGGTACTTGATGCCCATCGCGACCTCGCAGTACTTGGTGCACATGCCGAAGATAGCCAGGATCCAGATCCAGAACACAGCGCCGGGGCCGCCCAGGGCGATAGCCACGGGCACGCCGACGATGTTGGAAGCGCCGACGGCGCAGGCCAGGGCCGCGAATGCGGCGGAGATGGGACGGACCTTGCCCTCTTCCTTCTTGGCGAACATCTTGCCGAAGGTCTGGCTCATGGCGTAGCCGAAGTGGCGGATCTGGGGGAAGCCCAGATAGATGGTCAGGAACAGGCCGCCGCCGCCGATGAGGATCAAAATGGGAATGCCCCAGAACCAGTTACCAAAATCTTGAATAGCTTGCAGTATAACCATACTTTTCTCCTTTCACGCGAAACAATAGGTGATTTTCTCTGCGATTGCGCTTGTGCGTTTTGCGTTTTGTGCTTGGTGCGTTTTGTGCGTTTTGACAGGGTCTCTCAGCGTAGGGAGGGATAGCTCAGCTCAGCAGACGCTTCACCGCTTCATAGGTGATGTTGGGAACATTTTGGAACGTCTGCCGCATATCCACGCGCTCGGTGAGCATATGTCCGTCGCGGCCGAAGGTACCGATATTGACAACGGGGACGTCGATCTGACGGATCTTATCCACCGGGTGCGTGTATTTCACGCCGTACTGGGGCATGTTCGTCTCCAGCGCCTGGATAGCCAGGGTGTCGTCGCACACGGCCATAAAGCTGGAGTCGGAGATGTAGGGGTAGAACATACGGGTCTTGATCTGGCGCTGGGCCTCGGGCCGCACCACCTCGATAGCGCTCTCCACCGCATCCAGCAGTGCCTTTTCCTTGGCCGTGCGGCCGGTCATCTCGATACGGGCACTGAAGATGGAGCCGAAGAACACCACCACGGCGGGGGACTTGTCCTCAGACCACTTCCATGCCTCCTGCACCACACGCAGGCCGAACAGCCGCAGATCCAGCTCAGGATCGTCCTCATGCAGCTTCACGGTGAACTCGTGAATGGCTTTCTTGAAGGCCTCGCCGTGCACGGCGGCCAGCTCGTTATAGAACTCGTTCCAGGTGTAGACACGGGTCTTCCAGGGCAGCTGATGGAAGTCCACCTTGCTCAGCTCGCAGAAGCGCTTGTACTGGGCATTTAGGTACTCCACCGTCTCGTCAAAGGCCTCCACAGCCATCTGCTTGCTCTTTTCCAGCACGATGGAAGGACTCCAGCCGTGGGTGAAGAAGTTGTAGTAACCGAAGGCCGTCAGCGCCGTCTGCACGGTGTAGGGGCCCTTGGTGTCCATCTGCTTCAGGGAGATGGGCGGAATGGCCACCTCACCCTGGGCGATGTCGCACAGGTCAGTGTTCAGGGACATCTTGCGCGTGATGTTGGCCAGCACCAGGTTGGGATCCAGCGCGCTGAAGGCCTGGCCCACATGGGCCTCCTTGCCGAACACGGCGAAGCAGGGCAGCAGCTTGCCGATGCTGCCGTAGTAGATGTAGCGGTTCTCGTCGCCGGGAGCGTAGTTGGTGGAGTAGTCCGCGTTGATGCACGCCACATACTCGAAGTGCTCCTTCTCCTTCAGCTCCTCCAGCAGATCCAGGGCGGTGATGATGCCCTTGGAGTTGTCCTCCTCGTCGCACTCGCCGATAGCCAGCAGGTTGCCGTCCAGCTCCTCGGGATGCTCAGAGAAGTACTGGATCAGGTACATATGGCCTGCCACACCGGACTTCATATCCAGCGCGCCGCGGCCGAACAGATACTCGCCGGACTCGATATCGTCAATGACCTCCTGGGGCAGCACGAACGTCTCGCGCAGCTTGGCGGGCAGCTCATCGCAGCGGAACGCGTACTCGCGGATGGTGCCGAAATCGTCCACGCCCACGGTGTCGATGTGGCCGATGAGGATGACCGTGCGGTTGGAATTGCCCTTGGTGCCCTTCACATAGGCCAGCGTGCTGTGCCGCACCACAAAGTCGTTCTTGGTCTGGAAGCACTTGACCTGCTCGGGATGTGCCTGGAAGTAGGGCAGGGACATATAGAAGTCCTGTATATAGCGGGCCACGGCGCTCTCGCCGCCCGGCTCCTTGTTGATGCTGGGGATGGCGACCATCTCTTCCGTCAACTGCTTGACCTTGTCAAAAGAATTTAATTTCATGTCTTAGCTCCTTTGTTATGCTGCGCGTATCAGTCGCGGTGATATCTCTCGATGCCGGCCATATATGTGTTCAGCACCTGGATGTCCTTGATGTCGTTTTCGGGAATGTGGAAGATGTCGCGGTCGATGACCACCATGTCGGCGAACTTGCCAGCCTCGATGGTTCCCATCAGGTCCTGATCGCCGTTGGCGTAGGCCACGTTCTTGCTGTACATACACACCGCGTCATACACGGATATCTTCTCGTTGGGGTGATAGCCGCCCACGGGATAGCCGTCCATATCCTGACGGGTCACGGTGGCGTAGATGCCGATCCAGGGATTGAAGCTCTCCACCGGTGCGTCGGAGCCGCCGGCCATGATCAGTCCCGCGTCCAGATACGTCTTCCAGGGATAGCTCAGCACGGCGCGTTCCTTGCCTACGCGCTCCTCGATCCAGTGCAGGTCGGTCATCAGGAACGTGGGCTGGATATCCAGCACGATCGGCAGCTTCTTCATGCGCTCGATCAGCTCCGGCGTGGCCATCTGGGCGTGGATGATGCGGAAGGGGAGACGCTTGGCCTGCTCCTCCGGCGTCATGCCATCCTTCAGCCCCTGCTGCAGGCAGTACTCCACCGCGTCCAGAGTGACCTCCAGCGCCTTGTCACCGATGCAGTGGGTGGCGGGCTGCAAACCGTGGCGGTATGCCTTGTACATTCTCTTGGCCAGGTCCTCGGGGCTGATGACCAGAATACCGGTGTTGCCGGGATCGTCCGCGTAGTCGGTGTACAGCTTGGCGGAACGGGAGCCCAGGGAGCCATCAGAGAAGCTCTTGAAGCTGCCCATCCGTGCGGCACGATAGGGATCATTCCGCTGCTCGGGTGTCAGGTTTTCCGGGTCGAACATATAGTCCAGGCACACGGCCATACGCACCGGCAGCTCGCCGCGGTCGCTGCGGGCCACATAGTCGGCGAAGTCCTCGTCATAGTGCCAGATCTCCGCGGCGTAGGTGTGCATCATGGTCACGCCCAGGCTGGAGGCCAGCGCCAGACCCTTCTTCATGCACTTCTCACGGGTGGCGGGCACCAGGAACGGGTCGGGGATCAGATTGTCGTAGATCTTGGAGGCCTGCTCACGGAAAATGCCGTTGGGATTGCCGTCGGCATCCAGCTCCACCAGGCCGCCGGGGCCGTACACGTAGCCGTTGGTAATGTTGGCTTTCTCCAGCGCCATGGTGTTGGCCACCGCCGTGTGCAGGCACACGCGCTTGATGACGATGGGGTGATCGGTGCTGGCCTCGTCCAGGTCCAGACGGGTGGGCAGCCGGTCCTCGCAGTCCTTCCACTTGGACTGGTCAAAGTTGGAGCCCTTGATCCACTCGCCCTTGGGCGTCTCCGCCGCGCGGTCACGCAGCAGCTGCAGTGCCTCGGCGCGGGAGGTGGCGCCGCCCAGGTCCACCGTGGTATAAGTCTGGCAGAAAGCGAAGAAGTGCAGGTGGGAGTCGCCCATGCCGGGCAGCACAGTCTTGCCCTGCAGATCAATGCACTTCGCACAGTCAAAGCGCTCCAGCGCCTCTTCCTTTGTGCCCACATAGGCAAATTTGCCGTCCTTCAGCACCACTGCTTCCTTGCAGACGCCCGGCGCTTCCATCGTGTAGATCTTGCCGCCATAAAACAACGTATCAGCTTTGACCTTCATTTTGTACACCTCTCCAATTTCAACGTAGTATTATTGTGATTTTGCACAGTTTTGCGTACGTAAGGTTTACCTTAGTTGCCATTATAACGGAAAATGGACCGGGTGGCAATTTGTCGCCTGTTCCCCCTGCGGAACAATTTGTGCAAATTATGTTTCCTGAACGGAACGTTTGTTGACATATTTGACGTATTTTGCTATAATCGTTAAAAACCAGCGCAAAAATGAGCCTGAATTGATTTTGAGGAAAACGCCTATGGACACTGCAAGAGAAAATATCACAAGAGAAGTCGGCAGCCGCATCCGCTACGCCCGCAAAAGCCGGGGTATGTCGATGGACGAGCTGGCTCAGGCCATCTACAAGACCCGTTCGGCCATCTCCAAGTACGAGAACGGACAGATCTCCGTGGATATTGCCACGCTTTACGACATCGCCAACGCCCTGAAGGTCAGCATCTATGATCTGCTGTACCGCAATACACCGGATATTGACCAGGAGTACAACGCGGAGGTGCCCGCCTTTTTCCGGGAGGTCTCCCAATTATATATGTACTTCTTCGACGGCCGGGTCAACCGCGCCCAGTGCACCGTGATCGATATATTCCCCACGGAGGAGAGCAGCACGGCCGAGGTACTCATGTACATGAACATCAAGGACCTGGCCCACTACCGGGTCTGTGAGAGCACCTACCACGGCACCCTGACCCACTACGAGGCGTTCAGCGCCATGCTGTTCCAGAATGACGATATGCCCATGGACAAATACCAGATCGGCATTCCCCAGCCCTATATGGACGACGACCGGAAGTGGGTGCTGACCTATGGCATCTCCTGCCGCCCGCTGATGCCCTCCGCCGCCAAGCGCCTTCTCAGCAAAACACCGCTTTCCATCGACAAGGCGCTGGTCCAGGAGCTGAAGATATCCAAGGAGGATATCCGCCTGATGAAGCATTATAATATGTTCGTCATGGTGTAGCCGGCATCGCCTTCTGTATATGTATGAACAGTCTTACACGAAAAGGACGCCCCGGCGTCCTTTTTCCATAGGGAAACGCGTTTTTTGAAAAATTTTCGGTTTTCCTGTCCGCATTTGCTCCGCTGCGCCGTTTATAGAGTGAAGGCGCAGGACGGAGACACACTGCCGTCCGCACAC
>FR881512.1 GCA_000435555.1 Firmicutes bacterium CAG:176 | reverse complement strand
GACAATACTTGGCTGGAGACGGCCCGGAAAGATAGGTAGCGCCAACACAAAAGCCCCACGACATTTGTCGTGGGGCTTTTGCTTTTTGGTTTACTTTTGGGGTCATATGGTAGTGAGTTTTTGCTGAACTTGATTGAACAAAAGCACCCGCAAGGGTGCTTTTTATGGCTGTAAGGATGCTTTTTATGGCCGTTTTGACTTGCTGAAGTTCCAACCTTTCGGGCCTTTTGGCCAGTTGCTCATGTAGATAGAATAACACAATAATGGGATATATAGTAGAACAAAATAGGCGCCAATGAAAAAATAGGCGAAAAGAGTGATAGAATAAGTTGGGGGAAAGATGTAGGCTAAGACCAGCATAGCGATGATCGCAGCCAAATTGAGTGCCCGCAGCGCCTGGAATAGCCGCATATGCCGGGGGGCACCGCAGTATTTCATATGGCTGTAAGGCAGCAGTATGCGATACCACAGAGAGCGCGTTTTATCATATTGGCGTATTTCCCGGTGGCTCATTTTGAACTGATATGCGTCCTCGATTCCGGAGCGAAGTATTCCGCCACATTGCAGGGCAAAGAAAATGAAAACGATACATAGCTTATCTAAGGGCATGGGCGCCTCCTGTTCCTGGTCGATTACAATTTCGCCCAGTACCCCTCCGCCAGCGCGCCGTATATCGCCGGGCAGGTGAGCGCATCCGCGAAGGGCTGAAGCGCTGCGGCAGGATCCTCCAGCACATCCGCTTGGTTGATGAACAGCACATCGAAGCCGCCCTCCTTCGCCAGCACCCGGGCGGCAATGGCCGGGGTGATGACCGCGTCCGGGGAAGTCTCTGCCAGCGGCGCGTACAGCTCCGGGCGGTGGGCGGCGTCCTGTATGGGCTGTCCAAGCGCGGAGGCACCGAATACGCAGACGGTGCGGTTTCGTTCCGGTGGCAGTACTGGTTCCCAGGCGGCGTGGGCCTTGGCGGGCAGGCGCTTGGAGCCGTCGGCCTCCACCAGCACAAAGTCTGCGGCGTACTGCCAGCCGGGGAAGTCCGGGGCGGTCAGTTTGCCCTCCGGGTTATAGGACCCGGCGCAGACGATGGGGCTGTGGGCAAAGCCATCACACAGCTCCGCTGCGGTGGCGGCGAAGGGACACCAGTTCGGGCGCATGATGCGGGTGGTGGTGGACACCAGCACCGTGCCGCGGTGGGACAGTTCCTGTGCCAGCACGCGCAGCAGGGAGGTCTTGCCGCCGCTGCCGATCACCGCGGTCAGGCCGGGACGAATCCCCAGCAGTTCCCATAATTCCATGCCTGTCACCACCTTTCATACCCATTGTACCACAGAAATTTCCCGCCGTAAACCTCTTGACAGGGATGACTTGTAGTGCTAAACTGTGAAAAGTAAGAAAAGTTATACCAATCCAACCGAAAGGAATGAGGATATGAGCAGAGAAGATCGCTACTTTATGAGCAGTGTGAAGATCGGCCCCAAGGGGCAGATCGTCATCCCCAAGGAGGCGCGGGATATGTTCAGCCTGCAGCCGGGAGATACGCTGGTGCTGATGGCGGACAAGAAAAAGGGCCTGGCACTGCAGACCGTGGATAAGCTGAACCCGCTGATGAAGACGGTATTTAACAGTCTGCCCAGCGGGGAAGAGGAGGCGGAGGGCGAATGAACGTGCTGGAGGTACAGGGGCTGACCAAGCGCTACCCGGCGTTTACGCTGAATGGGGTGTCGTTCGATGTGCCGCAGGGCGCGGTGATGGGGTTTATCGGCCGTAACGGCGCAGGCAAGAGCACCACGCTGAAGTCCATTCTGGGTATGGTACACCCGGACGCGGGTGCGGTCAGGGTATTCGGCATGGACTACGCGGAGAATGAGCGCGCTATCCGGCGTGAGCTGGGCGTGGTGCTGGGGGGGATCGATTTCTATCCCAAAAAGAAGATCAAGACCATCACAGACGTGACCCGCAGGTTTTATAACAACTGGGACGAGGAAAAATACCGCCACTATTTGGAGCTGTTCCATATTGATGAGAGCAAGCGGGTAGATCAGCTTTCCAGCGGCATGAAGGTCAAGTACATGATCGCCTTGGCGCTGAGCCACAATGCCCGGCTGCTGATACTGGACGAACCCACCAGCGGCCTTGACCCGGTGAGCCGCGACGAGTTGACGGAGCTGCTGCGCCGGGTGGTGGCGGATGGTACGCGCAGCGTGCTGTTCTCTACTCACATCACCTCCGATCTGGAGAAGTGTGCCACCCACATTGCCTTTATCAAGGACGGCGAGCTGCAATATACCGGTTCTCTGGACGATTTCCGCACCCACTACAAGGACGTGGGCGCTACGCTGGAGGATATCATCGTGCACGTGGAAAGGAGGCCGCTGGATGAAGACGCTATTATATAAGCAGCTGCGGCTGGTGTGCCATCCCATGACGCCGGTATTCTGCCTGTTCGGCTTCATGGTCATCATTCCAAACTACCCCTACACTGTCATCTTTTTCTATGTGATGCTGGGGCTGTTTTTCACCTTTCTGAATATGCGGGAGCAGAAGGACCTGTACTACACGGCGCTGCTGCCTGTTCCCAAACGGGACGCGGTGAAGGCCGGCTGTCTGTTCACGGCGCTGATCGAGCTGCTGTCGCTGGCGGTGCTGGTGCCCTGCGCCCTGCTGGCGGTCCGCTTGCAGCCGGGGAAGGACAACCTGGTAGGGCTGGATCCCAATCTGGCGCTGTTTGCCGCCGGGTTCCTGCTGTATGCGGTGTTCAATGCCGTTTTTCTGCCGTCGTTTTACGCGAACGGCTACAAGGTGGGCGTGGCATTTGTCAAGGCGATCATTCCCACCACGCTGGCGATGATCGTGTTTGAGGCGCTGCCCCATGTTCCCGGCCTCATGTGGCTGGACGATATGGACGCGGCCACGCAGGTGCGTCTGCTGCCGTATTTCGTCGCCGCCGTGCTGCTCTACGGCATCGGCACGGTGCTTACGTTCCGGAGGGCGGCGGCGCAGTATGAAAAAGTTGATCTGTGACAGCAACGACCGGCGTGAGCCGGTCGTTGCTTTATTAGATCATCCAGTAGGGAGGCTGAGGAGTTTGCCCCTCGGGTAGGGGAATGACCACGTCTGTCCGCACGTCGCCGTACAACGTCTTGTGCTGCGCCATGATATTTTCCAACGGTTCGACAGTGCCACACAGCAGCGCCTGCCAGACCATGCCGCAGGTGGACATGATATAGGCGGGAGTGAACCCATTGCGAATATAAAACTGGATACGCCGCAGACGCAGTGCGTTTTCCGCGTCACTGCCTCCTGGCACAGGAAACTCCGCCTCCGCTACCAGAGGCCGTCCCTGCTGCTCCAGCCGCGAAAGCATATCACTGCCCAGCCCTTCATTACGACGAGCGCGTGTGGTTCCCAGATAGTCCAGCAGTACCAGTGGTATTGTCGCATTTTTCCACAGGGCGGCGTAACTCAGCAGCTCATCTTCGTCAAACAGTCCCCATACCTCGTAACGTCCTTCCTCCAGCAGACGGAGAATATCGGGCAGAGGCTTGCGTTCCTGCGGGACAAAAGCCTCGGATAGCTGGTCGTGATACCAGCGGGGGTATTCCTCTGCGGTTAACAGGCGAAAATTCATAGACGTTCCTCCTTCAACAGTCGCTGTATATCCTCCGGCAGGGGCGAGGTCACATCGATGACCGCGCCGGTGAGGGGATGCGTCATCCGCAGGTGATAGCTGTGCAGCGCCGGGCGGGTGATCAGGGCCCGGTCCTCTGTACCGTAGAGCCAGTCACCGGTCAGCGGGTGGCCGATGGCGGCCATGTGGACCCGCAGCTGATGCGTGCGTCCGGTGGTAGGCGTCAGGCGCAGCAGCGCACGGCCCTGAGAGGCCGCCAGCACCTCATAGTGGGTGTGGGCGGGTTGACCCAGGGGGTCGGCCTGCCGCTTCAGCAGCGAGCTCTCAGCGCGGCCTATGGGCAGATCAATGTCGCCCTCTGCCGGGGAGGGGATGCCCTCGCACACGGCCCGGTACTCCCGCCGGAAATCGTCCGTGTGCAGCATGGCCATACATCGGGCATGGATGAAGCCGGTCTTTGCCACGGCCATAACGCCGGTAGTGCCGCGGTCCAGCCGGTTCACCGCGTGGAAGCTCTCACTATGCAGATAGTGTGCCGCAGCGCCAGCAATGGTGGCTGTTTCCTCTGTCAGCGCCGCCGGATGCACGGCAATGCCGGCGGGCTTGTTGATAAGCAGCAGGTCCTCATCCTCGTACAGGATATCCAGAGGGAAGTCCACAGGCCGGATGTGTGGGTGTTCTCCCGGCAGATCGGATACGTCCGCCGCCAGCACATCTCCGGGGCACGGCACGAAGCGTACGGTGACGGGTGCGCCATTGACAGTGATGGCCTGCCGGAATTTCAACCGGCTGAGAAAGCTGCCGGAGATGCCCCACAGGTGCAGCAGCAGCTGTTTTACAGGCTGACCAGCCTCCGCTTCAATGACGGTATGGGTCAGAACACGCATAGACGGCACCTCCTCTTGCTCTTGAATGAAATTAGTATAGCAGAATTTATGGGAATATGGTATACTAACTTCACAAAACGTGAAAGCGAGGGCTTTTTATGGCATCCAAGGTATACTTCGCCGACCTGCGGACCGACGTGCATGAAAATCTCCAGCAGAAGCTGACCCGTCTGATGAAGACCGCCGGTATGGGCGATATCGACTTTCAGGATAAGTTCGTGGCCATCAAGCTGCACTTCGGCGAGCCGGGAAACCTGGCGTTCCTGCGCCCCAATTGGGCGCGGACCGTGGCGGATTTTGTGAAGGAAAGGGGCGGTAAGCCGTTCCTCACCGACTGCAACACCCTGTATGTGGGCGGGCGCAAGAATGCCCTGGACCACATGGACAGCGCCATGCTCAACGGCTTCAACCCCATGACCACCGGCTGCCAGATCATCATTGCCGACGGCTTGAAGGGCAGCGATGAGGTGGAGGTTCCCGTGGTCGGCGGCGAGTATGTGAAGAACGCCAAGATCGGCCGCGCCGTTATGGACGCCGATGTGTTTATCTCTCTGACTCATTTTAAGGGACATGAAGAGGCCGGCTTCGGCGGCTGCCTGAAAAATATCGGCATGGGCTGCGGCAGCCGTGCCGGCAAGATGGAACAGCACAATGCCGGCAAGCCCCACGTGGCGGAGAAACACTGCATCGGCTGCGGCCAGTGCCGGAAGATATGCGCCCACGGCGCGCCCATCATCGAAAACGGCAAGGCCCATATCGACCACGACAAATGCGTGGGCTGCGGCCGCTGCATTGCCGTCTGCCCCAAGAACGCGGTGCAGATCAACTGGGACGAGACCACCATTAACCTGAACCGGAAGATCGCCGAGTACACCAAGGCGGTGGTGGACGGCCGACCCTGCTTCCACATCTCGCTGGTCATCGACGTGTCCCCCAACTGCGACTGCCGTCCCGAGAACGACATGGCCATCGTGCCCAACGTGGGCATGTTTGCCTCCTTCGACCCGGTGGCGCTGGACATGGCCTGCGTGGACGCGGTGAACGCCCAGACGCCCCTGCGGGGCTCCGCCGCCGATGACGCGCACGCCAAGGCCCATGTGCATGACCACTTTCAGCGCCTGCACCCGGACACCAACTGGCGCAGCTGTCTGGAGCACGGCGAGAAGATCGGCATCGGCACCCGGGAGTATGAGTTGATCAAGATATAAAAAGCGGAAAGCCACCCGTCAGGGTGGCTTTCCTTATGTATTTATTCCGCATCATCTGCGGACGTTTCCTCTGAGGCGTCCTCGTCCTCCGGGTCATCGATGTGGGCGAACCACTCCCGGTAGCGGTGCATATCCTTGGCGAACAGCTGCCCGTTGCTGGGCGGTGTGTAGGTGATGGCGTTGGCCCCGGCGGCAATGGTGGACAGGATCGTCTCCTCCGTGGGACCGCCGGTGGCGATAACGGGCAGCTCCGGATAGCGGGACCGGATCTCTGCCACAATGGCGGGCGTCCTGTCCGCACCAGAGACGTTCACAAAATCGATGCCCGCCGCCAGCTTGCTCTCCAGGTCCACTTTTTCCGACACCACCGTATAGACCACCGGGACCTCCACGGTGGCCTTGATAGCCCGGATGGTATCGTCGTCAATGAACGTGTTGCACACCACGCCGAAGGCGCCCTGGTGCTCAGCAAAAGCGGCGATGTGGGCCGAACGCTGGCCCTTGGTCAGACCGCCGCCTACGCCAACGAACACCGGCACATCGGACACGCCGATAATGGCCTGGGTAATGCCTGCCTGGGGCGTAAAGGGATATACGGCGATGACCGCATCGGCGTTGATATTCTTAATGATGGCCACGTCGGTGCTGAATACAAGCGACTTGATACGCCGGCCGAATACGCGGATGCCGCTGCATTTGCTGATACAGTGGGGCACGGTCAACGCGTGCTTACGCAGGGTGCCCTCGTAGGTGGGAACGTACTTCTTCACATTGCCTTCCTTTCCAGTGGGTCGATTTTTCCTTATTGAAAACATTATAGCAGAAAAAGCAACTCATGTAAATAAAAGCGGGCGCATTTTTAACAGTTCGTTAATATTGACTATCGCGGAGAAAAGTGCCGGATAACGACGCTCCGGGACGAAACAGCGGGCCATCCGTCGGATGGCCCGCTGCGCTTATACGTTTGCCAGATAGTCCCGGCACTTGTTGTTGGCTTCCCGGGCCACCAGTTCCTCATCCACAGTGACAAGATGCCCCTGCCGCACGGTGACGCGTCCCTGCACCACGGTGTAGTCCACCGGCCCCCGGACACCCACAGTACCCAGCACAGAGCCGGCGTCCTGATCACAGCCTACCAGCTCCAGCCGGCGGCTGTCGATCATGAACAGATCGGCGCACTTGCCCACGGACAGCTGCCCGATGTCGTCCCGGCCCAGCAGCCGCGCACTGCCCCGGGTGGCCATTTTGAGGATGTCATAGCCGGTGGGAGCCTGACGGCTGGCGTGCAGCCGGTGCAGCAAGAAGGCTACCCGCAGTTCCTCCAGCAGGCTTGAGCCGTCGTTGCTGGCGCTGCCGTCCACCGCCAGTCCTACCGGCACACCCAGGGCCAGCATTTCCGGGATGCGGGCCACGCCGCTGGCGAGCTTCATGTTGCTGATGGGGCAGTGCGCCACGCCGGTGCCTGTCCGGGCCAGCAGCCGCAGCTCCTCGTCGTTGAAGTGTATGCCGTGGGCAAACCACACATCGTCGCCCAGCCAGCCCAGCCGCGCCATGTATTCCAAAGGCCGGATGCCCTCACGCTGCAGCATGAAGTTCTCCTCGTCCTTCGTCTCGCACAGGTGGGTGTGCAGCCGAACGTGGTACTGCCGGGCCAGGATAGCGCTCTGACGCAGCAGCTCCGCCGACACGGAGAAGGGGGAGCAGGGAGCCAGTGCCACACGGCACATGGCGCCGTAGCTGTCATCGTGGTATTTCTCGATACAGCGGACGCTGTCTGCCATGATCTCGTCTACCGTCTGCACCACGCTATCCGGCGGCAGGCCGCCGTCCTTGACGCTCAGGTCCATGCTGCCCCGGCTCATGTAGAGACGAATGCCCAGTTCCCGTGCGGCGCTGCGCTGTGCGCCCAGCAGGTCACCGCTATGGGAGGGGAACACATAGTGGTGGTCAAAGCAGGTGGTGCAGCCGTGCTTCATCAGTTCGCCCATGCCGGTCAGGCTGGACAGGCGAATTACATCCTCATCCAGGTTTTTCCAGATCTCATACAGGGTCTTCAGCCAGTCGAACAGCTCCATGTTCTGCACCTGCGGCAGATTGCGGGAGAATACCTGATAGAGGTGGTGGTGGGTGTTGACCAGACCGGGGTAGCACAGCATATGGCTGCCGTCGATGACCTCGTCGGCGCTGATGTCCAGCGCCGTGCCGATGGACTTGATGAAGCCGTCCTCGCAGTAGATATCCGCGTTTTGCAGGACGCGGTCTTCGTCGTCGCAGGTGACCAGCTGGTGAATGTTCTTAATGAGCAGGGTGGACACGGTAATTCCTCCTTATGGTGATAGATGGGTAGGAAAAAAGAGCAGGCCGCAAAGCGGCCTACTCTTTTCATTATCAGGTCAGCGTTCCTCGCGGAAGTAGGAGAGACCGAGGGACGCAGGGGGCTGATCCTCCCGCTTTTTACGCAGGGACACGATGATCAGCACGATCAGAGTGATGACGTAGGGCAGCATCTTGTACAGCTCCTTGACAGCCATCTGTGCGCCGGTGGGCAGGTAGATGTTCAGAATGTACAAGCCACCGAACAGAATGGAGGCCAGAATGCTGACGTTGGGACGCCAGATGGTGAAGATGACCAGTGCGATGGCCAGCCAGCCGCGGTCGCCGAAGGCGTTGTTGGACCACACGCCGTTGGCGTAGTCCATCACGTAGTACAGACCGCCCAGACCCGCGATCATGGAGCCGATGCAGGTGGCCAGATACTTGTACTTGGTGACGTTGATGCCGGCGGCATCGGCGGTGGAGGCACTCTCGCCCACGGCGCGCAGGTGCAGGCCGGGACGGGTGTGGTTCAGGAAGTAGGACGCGCCCAGGGCGATGATGATGGCCACATAGGCCAAAAAGCCGTAGGACAGGAACAGCTCTCCGAACCAGCCGGTGCTGTCGGCGCCGGGCAACGTGGTCTTGAAGTACAGACTGGTGTTGGCCAGGGCGATGGAGGGAACCTCACTGTTGGTCAGCTTGATGAGGGAGCCACCGAAGAAGTTGCCTACGCCCACGCCGAAGGTGGTCATAGCCAGACCGGTGACGTTCTGGTTGGCGCGCAGGGTGACGGTCAGGAAGCAGTAGAGCAGACCCATCAGCAGGGAGCCCAGCAGGGAGCACAGAATGGGGATCATGATGGCCAGAAAGCCGTTCAGCTGACCGCCGGCGGCCTGCTCATAGAAGAACGCGCCGATAACGCCGCTGATGCCGCCCACGTACATGATGCCGGGAATACCCAGGTTCAGGTTACCGGACTTCTCCGTGAGGATCTCGCCGGTGCTGCCGAACAGCAGGGGGATACCCTGCATGACCGCGCGGGGGAAGAAGGATACAAAGTTAAAGCCCATCCGTCACGCCTCCTTTTTGCTGCTCTTGCGCAGAGTGACCTTGTAGGTGATGAAGAACTCGGTAGCAATGATAAAGAACAGGATGATACCGGTCAGAATATCCGCGAAGGACTGGTTCAGGCTGAAGGCGGTGGAGATCTCGCTGGCACCGCGATCCATGGTCACCAGCAGCAGGGAGGCGGCAATCATGATGAAGGGGTTGAACTTGGACATCCAGGACACCATGACGGCGGTGAAGCCGCGGCTGTCCACGATGGTGGTGGTCAGGGTGTGGCTGATGCCGGCGGTCAGGATATATCCCATCAGGCCGCAGATAGCGCCGGAGAGCACCATGGTGCGGATGATCACACGATCCACCTTGATGCCGGCGTAGCTGGCGGTGCGCTGGCTCTCGCCAACGACGGCGATCTCATAACCGTGCTTGCTGTATGTGAGATAGATATACATCATGCCGGTCAGCAGTGCGACCACCAGAATGGGGAGCAGCTGTGCCTGTCCGCCGATGCGGGGCAGCCAGCCGGCCTCGGAAGCCTGGTTGATGATGCCGATCTTACCGGCGCCTTTGGGCACCTCCCATATGATGATAAAGTAGGAGGCCAGCTGCATGGCGATGTAGTTCATCATCAGGGTGAACAGCGTCTCGTTGGTGTTCCATCTGGCCTTGAAGAAGGCGGGCAGGAAGCCCCATACGGCGCCGGCCAGCAGCGCGGCCGCCAGAGAGCTGACGATCAGCAGGAAATTGGAGACCTTGCCGCCCAGCAGGATCATGCAGGTGGTGGTGGCCAGGCAGCCGATCAGGGTCTGCCCCTCGGCGCCGATGTTCCAGAAGCGCATCTTGAATGCGGGCGTTACCGCTAAGGAGATACCCAGCAAGACGGCAACATTCTGTCCGGTGACCCAGATTTTACGGGAGGTGCCGAAGGCACCCTTGAGGATCGTGCCATAGACGGCGATGGGATCCTGACCGGTCAGCAGGGTGGTGATCAGTCCGCAGAACACTAGTGCCAGCAGCAGGATACCGCCGCGGATCAGCAGTGCCTTGGGCAGAGGCAGCGCATCGCGCTTGGAAATATGAAAGAGCGAACCTTTTTTATTCATCTGCCTTGCCTCCTTCCACGCGGGTCATCAGCGCGCCCACTTCCAGCTTGTTGGTTTTGCGGCCGTCCACCACGCCGGAGACCTGACCGCCGCACAGCACCACGATGCGGTCACACAGCTCCAGCAGCACGTCCAGGTCCTCGCCCACATACACAACGGCGACGCCCTTCATCTTCTGCTCGGTCAGCAGGTTGTAAATGGTATATGAGGTGTTGATGTCCAGACCACGGACAGCGTAGGCAGTCATCAGCACGGAGGGCTGCTGGGCGATCTCGCGGCCCACCAGGACCTTCTGCACGTTACCGCCGGACATACGGCGTACCGGGAAATTCGTGCTGGGGGTGACGACCTCCAGCTCCTGCCAGATGCGCTGTGCCAGCGCCTCAGGATTTTTGCGGTCCAGGAAAATGCTGGCACCCTTGCGCCAGGAGCGGAGCATCATGTTGCCGGTCATGCCCATGGAGCCTACCAGACCCATGCCCAGACGATCCTCGGGGACAAAGCTCATGGCTACGCCGCTCTTGCGGATGTCCATGGGATCCATGCCCACCAGATTTTTCTCCTCGTTGGTCTCCGGGGAGATATAGGTCACGGTGCCGGAGCTGACGGGATACAGGCCCGCGATGGACTCCAGCAGTTCACGCTGGCCGGAACCGGCAATACCCGCTACGCCCAGCACCTCGCCGGCGTTAACAGTAAAGCTCACGTTGTCCAAACGCTTGACGCCCAGCTCGTCGAACACGGTCAGCCCCTCGATCTTCAGCCGGGGCTCCACATTCACGGGGGTGGGGCGGTTGATATTCAACGACACGCTGTGGCCCACCATCATGTCGGTCAGGGACTGCTGGTCGGCGTCCTTGGTCAGCACGTCGCCTATGTATTCGCCCTTGCGGAGCACGGCCACCCGGTCGGATACGTCCAGCACCTCGTGGAGCTTGTGGGTGATGATGATGAGGGACTTGCCGTCGGCCTTCATGTTGCGCATGACGGCGAACAGCTTGTCCGTCTCCTGCGGGGTCAGCACGGCGGTGGGCTCGTCCAGAATCAGAATATCGGCACCGCGGTACAGCACCTTGACGATCTCCACGGTCTGCTTCTGGGAAACAGACATATCATAGATCTTCATGTCCGGGTCGATATCGAAGCCGTACTTGTCGCAGATGTCCTTGACCTTTTGACGTGCATTGTTCAGGTCAAGCTTGCCCTCCAGGCCGAGGATGATATTCTCGGTGGCGGTGAACAGGTCGACCAGCTTGAAGTGCTGGTGGATCATGCCGATACCCAGATCGAAGGCATCCTTGGGAGATGCGATGGTCACAGGCTTGTCGTGGACGTAGATCTGCCCCTCGTCGGGGAAATAGATGCCGGAGAGCATATTCATCAGCGTGGTCTTGCCGCTGCCGTTCTCGCCCAGCAGGGACAGGATCTCGCCTTCGTACAGTTCAAGGTTTACATCTTTGTTTGCGATGACCTTGCTGCCGAACCGCTTGGTGATGTTCTCCATTCTGATCGCGCATTTCTTTTCCAAGGCTGTCATCCTTTCTTTCGGCGCAGATGGCTGCAACACCTCGAATACGCCGGGGATAAATTCCATACGACTTATTCTACCATACATGGTGAGCGTTGTAAATCAAAATCAGCAAAAAATTTGTCAGGTATATACAAAGAATGTGAGGTTACACAAGAAAGAGTCATTCTCTTTGTGTAAATCGTCAAAGCCGCGTGTAGGAGGGAAAAAGCAAGAGGTGGGCTGCCTGTGCAGCCCACCTCGTTGTGGTGCAATATGCTGTTGGAAAACCTGGCTATTAGCCGCCGTAGTTGACATCCAGACGGTTGATGCCGTCGATCTCCAGATCGAAGTAAGGAGCGGAACGCTTCTCGGACTCAGCGAAGTAACCGTCATGCACGACCTCGGTGTCGGGGGTGTTATCGCTGTCGGCGTTGACGTCAGCCTGGTAGGAGGTCAGAGTCTCACCCTTCACAGTGAAGGTGGAGCAATCGAACACGTGAATCTCGCCCTTCTCCAGCTTCTCGGTAGCAGCGGCAATGGCCTCGGCAGTGCCTTCGGCGGCCACGGTGGTGTTCAGGTCGGTCAGGACCACAGAGTTGGTGGCCAGAGTGCCGGTCCAGTCAGCAGCGATCTCGGTGCCGTCCATGACAGCCTTGATGGCATACTCATAGTAGGGCGCCCAGTTGATGCGGGAGGAGATGATGTAGGTGTTGGGGCAGGCAGCCTGAGTGGAGCCGTTGTAGGAAACGTTGGGAACACCGGCGTTCTCGCAGGCGGTAGGAGCACCCAGAGAGTCGGCGTGCTGGCTGATCAGCTTGCAGCCGCCCTGGATCAGCTTCTCGGCGCCTTCCTTCTCCAGAGTCTCATCGTACCAGCTGCCGGTGAAGGTCACATCCATGGTGACGGTGGGGCAGACGGACTTGGCACCCAGATAGAAGGAGGTGTAGCCGGAAACCACTTCGGCGTAGGTGAAAGCACCCACATAGCCCATCTTGGCCTCTTCAGCCTTGATGTCGCCGGCATCGATCATCGCGTTCAGCTTCAGACCGGCAGCGATACCGGCCAGATAGCGGCCCTCATAGATGGAGGCGAAGGCATTGTGGTAGTTGGCCAGACCCTCGGTGTGAGCGCGGGTACCGGTGCTGTGGCAGAACTGCACCTCGGGGTTCGCCTTGGCGACCTCGATCATGTAAGGCTCATGACCAAAGCTGTCGGCAAAGATGATGTTGCAGCCGGCGTCCACCAGATCAGCGGCGACCTCGGCGCACTGCTCGGTCTCGCCAACGTTGGTCTTGATGAAGTAATCCTCATTCTCGACCAGACCCAGGTTGGCGCAGGCTTCCTTGGCGGCATCGATGAAGTTCTTGTCATAGGTGGAGTTTTCATCATGCAGGGTGATGAAGCCGACCTTGACCTTGGCAGCGGTACCATCACCGTCGCCGTTACCCTGAGTGTCGTCCTTCTTCTCACCGCAGGCCACCAGGCTCAGAGCCATGACCAGGGCGAGGAGCATTGCAAGGAACTTTTTCATTCTTGTTTTCCTCCTTAAAATATGTGACGCACGCTTAAAAGTAAGGCAAATTTGGCGCGCGCCTGAACAACGGGCGTCCGGCCCGGTATTCACGCGACTCATAAGAACGTGGGTATTATACAGGATTTCACCGCCGATTTCAACAGAAAATGTGAATTACGGCAAAATTTCTTTGTGACGCACAAAAAATCTTTGTAAATCTTGTGCAGTATGCGGCATTTGATAGAAATTTCCCGTTCCGAAATACCCGTTCCATATGGCAGGGATAAGCGCGTTACTGATGAATACGGGTGCCGGTCTTGCCCTCGATACCGTCCTTGGCCTTTTCGAGCAGGGTGATAAGGGCAGTACGGCCGGCCTTGGACTCGGCGAACTTCACCGCGGCCTGGACCTTGGGCAGCATGGAGCCCTTGGCAAACTGGTTCTCGTCCATGTACTTGTAGGCTTCGGCGGGGGTCAGATCGTCCAGACCCTTCTGATCGGGCTTGTTGTAGTTGATGGCCACCTTCTCCACGGCAGTCAGGATGATGAGCATATCGGCGTCCAGCAGCTCGGCCAGCAGCTCGCTGCCAAAGTCCTTGTCAATGACGGCAGGGGTGCCGGAGAGCTTGCTGCCCTCGCGGATAACGGGGATGCCGCCGCCGCCCACGGCGATGACCACGTGACCGGCGTCTACCAGCGCCTTGATGCTGGCCTTTTCCACGATGTCAAAGGGCTTGGGGGAGGGAACGACCTGGCGATAGCCGCGGCCGGCGTCCTCTACCATGGTGTAACCCTTCTCGGCGGCGATGCGGTCCGCCGTCTCCTTGTCATAAAAAGCGCCCACGGGCTTGGTGGGGTTCTGGAAAGCGGGGTCGTCCTTGGACACCACAGTCTGGGTCACGATGGTGGCCACAGGCTTGTCCATGCCGCGGCTGGCCAGCTCATTGCCGATGGCCTGCTGCAGGTGATAGCCGATGTAGCCCTCGGACATGGCGCCGCACTCAGGGAAGGGCATATCGGCCTTGATGGCCTTGGCCTCGGCAGCGGTGGACAGGCCCAGATTGATCATACCCACCTGGGGGCCGTTGCCGTGGGCGACCACGACTTCATTGCCTGTAGCGATCAGGTCCACGATGGATTTGGCGGTCTCGGTGACCAGCTGGAGCTGCTCAGCGGCGGTATTGCCCAGTGCGTTGCCGCCCAGCGCGATAACGATTCTCTTAGACATAATGCTCTACCTCACTGTTTTCGTTTTTTCGTCTCCGTGTGCCCGCTCTGAAGCGCAGGGGGAAAGGGCGTTTTCGGGGCGAGGAGGAGACGGTGCTTAGATAGTATAACACAGATTGTATACAGTACACAATATCTATCACCCACAACATTTACACAAAAATGCGGCAGGGGACAGAAAATAGCGGGAGGGGGAGCCCCTCCCGCTATCGGGTCGATTATTTAGAACTTCTTGCGGGTGTCCTTGGTCTCGTCCAGCTCCATCAGGGCCTTGACGGGATCCTTCACCTGGGCCATAAAGATCATGGCGGCGATGATATAGGGCTTGTAGGAGGCCTGCTTGTACAGAGGCACGATGTAGCGGTCGAACACGGAGTTGTCTACCTCGCCCTCGGCGCAGCTCAGACCGGTGATGTCGGCGGGCAGGCAATGCAGGTACAGGGCCTTGCCGTCCTTGGTGAGCTTCATCATCTCTTCAGTGCAGGCCCAATCCTTGTGCTGGGCGTTCTGGGCCAGCAGGCGCTTCTCCAGTGCGTCAATGCCCTCCTTGTCGCCGGCGGCGTACAGCTTGGTGCGCTCTTCCATGGCGGCGTAGGAAGCCCAGCTCTTGGGATACACGATATCGGCATCCTTGAAGGCCTCGGCCATGCTGTTGGTCTTGTGGAACTTGGAGCCGTACTTCTCGCAGTTCTTGCGGGCGACCTCTTCCACCTCGGGCATCACGTCATAGCCCTCGGGATGGGCCAGGGTCACGTCCATGCCGAAGCGGGTGAACAGGCCGATCACGCCCTGGGGCACGGACAGGGGCTTGCCGTAGGAGGGAGAATAGGCCCAGGTCATAGCGACCTTCTTGCCCTTCAGGTTCTCCACGCCGCCGAAGTAGTGGATGACGTGCAGCATATCGGCCATG
>FR881511.1:5385-16692 GCA_000435555.1 Firmicutes bacterium CAG:176 | reverse complement strand
CCATTTACAGCGTCCATAGGGTTCAAATCCCTCCTTCCGCGCCAGCAAAAAGAGACATCCGAAAGGATGTCTCTTTTTGCTTCACGCAGCTGATTTTGCCCTTCCCCCGTGAAACCACCCGTTGACAAACCCGATCAAACGGTTTATACTTATTGCCATCAAAAAGGCAGTGACGAAGAAGAAGCTGTTTTTCCGCGGCCAAAGAGAGGGGCGCCCCCGGCTGAAAGCACCCCGCCAAGGACACGGCCCGTACCACTTCCGAGCCGCCTGCGACGAGCAGGACGGGTATCGCCCGTTACAGCGATCGAAAGCGACGGCGTATGCCGGATCTCTTCCGCCGATACTGCGTTGCAGAAGCTTGAAATACAGACCGTATTCCTGCGCTCCTGCGCCTTGTCTCGACGAAAGATATCCCGCCATCCGCAGCGGACAGTAAAAATGCTGCGCAGGCCGTAAGCAGGGTGGAACCGTGGAGTAATGCCTATTACCTCACCCCTGATACCATTCAGGGGTGGGGATTTTTATTTATCCAGCCCCGATCACAAGGAGGAACAGACTATGAGCGAAGTCAACAAGGAATTTACGTTTGAAAACGAACAGTACCGCAAGACCTACTGGCACACCTGCTCCCACATCCTGGCCCAGGCTGTCAAGCGCCTGCACCCGGAGGTGAAGCTGGCCATCGGCCCCAGCATCGACAACGGCTTTTATTACGATCTGGACGCGCCCTTCGCCTTCACCCAGGACGACCTGGGCGAGATCGAGGCTGAAATGCGTAAGATCTGTAAAGAGAAGCTGAAGCTGGAGCGCTTCGAGCTGCCCCGCGCCGAGGCCGTCAAGTACATGGAGGAAAAGGAAGAGCCCTACAAGGTGGAACTCATCAACGATCTGCCCGAGGACGCCCACATCTCCTTCTACAAGCAGGGCGAGTTCGTGGACCTGTGCGCCGGTCCCCATGTGGACTCCACCGGCCGCATCAAGGGCAACGGCATCAAGCTGACCGCCTGCAACGCCGCTTACTGGCGCGGCGACTCCAACCGCCAGACCCTGCAGCGTATCTACGGCGTGGCCTTCCCCAGCAAGGACGAGCTGGATGCCTATCTGAAGGAGCGGGAGGAGGCCGTGAAGCGCGACCACAATAAGCTGGGACGCGAGCTGGAATATTTCACCACTGTGGACTGCATTGGCCAGGGCTTGCCCATCCTGCTGCCCAAGGGTGCCCGCGTTATCCAGCTGCTGCAGCGCTGGGTGGAGGACACCGAGCAGCAGCGTGGCTATCTGCTGACCAAGACGCCTCTGATGGCCAAGCGTGAGCTGTACAAGATCTCCGGTCACTGGGATCATTATCTGGACGGCATGTTCGTCATGGGCGATCCCGCGGATGAGACGAAGGAGTGCTTTGCCCTGCGTCCCATGACCTGCCCGTTCCAGTATCAGGTGTTCCTGAACCGCGGCCGCAGCTACCGCGACCTGCCCATGCGTCTGGGCGAGACATCCACCCTGTTCCGCAACGAGGACTCCGGTGAGATGCACGGCCTGATCCGCGTCCGCCAGTTCACCATCTCCGAGGGACATCTGGTGCTGCGCCCCGACCAGCTGGAGGAGGAGTTCAAGCAGTGCCTGGATCTGGCCAAGTACTGCCTGGGCACCGTGGGCCTGTTGGAAAAGTGCACGTTCCGCTTCTCCCAGTGGGACCCCGCCAACCCCAACAACAAGTACGAGGGCACGGCGGAGCAGTGGGACCACGCCCAGGCCGCCATGGAGCGCATCCTGAAGGATCTGAACGTGGACTACACCGTGGGCATTGACGAGGCCGCGTTCTACGGCCCCAAGCTGGACATCCAGTACAAGAATGTGTACGGCAAGGAGGATACCCTTGTCACCATCCAGATCGATATGCTGCTGGCGGAGCGCTTCGGCATGTACTATATCGATGAGAACGGCAACAAGGCCCTGCCCTATATCATCCACCGCACGTCTCTGGGCTGCTATGAGCGGACGCTGGCTTACCTCATCGAGGAGTACGCCGGCGCGCTGCCCACCTGGATGATGCCCGAGCAGGTACGCTTCCTGCCTATTACTGACCGCGCTGCCGACTACTGCGTGCAGCAGGCCGCGGAGCTGCGCAAGCAGGGCTTCCGCGTGGAGGTGGACAGCCGCAACGAGAAGATCGGCAAGAAGATCCGCGAGGCTACCCTGGAGAAGGTCCCCTTCATGCTGGTGGTTGGCGACCGCGACATGGAGAACGGCACCGTCTCCGTCCGTACCCGCAAGGGCGAGGACCTGGGCGCCATGACGCTGGAGGATTTCTCTGCCAAGCTGCGCCAGATCGTGGATGAGAAGCAGAAGATCTGACGAGTGCCATAAGTTATAAGGTAAGCGAGAGAGACAGGCGGAAGCCTGTCTCTTTTGCTGCAGTCAGACAAAAAACAGATTTCGCCAAAAGAAAAGTTTATTATAGCAAAACAGCAGGATTCTGACAGAAAACCGCATGAAAAATACATGAAAATGATGCAAATGCGCCAAAAAATGTGGGAAAGTGTGTGGATGAAAAACAAGGAGATGCGCTATTGAACACCATTCAGAGACACAAATATGTTGACAGAGTGTGAACTTATCTGGTAAAATCAAATGGGTGCGCAGCACCCGAATGCATAGAAGTGAATGGGGCGCGCCCTGTTCGCTGTTTCCTTCTGGCGGAGGAAACAACAAACTATGGTAAAGGAATTAGGAGGTAAACATGAAAAAAGTAGTTTCTCTGCTGCTGGCTCTCATCATGGCGTTCTCCCTGGTCGCCTGCGGCGAAAAGAAGGGCGAGACCGATGATAACACCGTGCCCTACAAGATCGGCATCGTGACCGGCTCCGTCTCTCAGTCCGAGGATGATCGCCGCGGCGCCGAGGCCTTCCAGAAGGAGTATGGCGAGGATATGGTCCAGCTGGCCATCTATCCCGACAACTTCACCGAGGAGACCGAGACCACCATCCAGAGCATCGTGAACCTGTCCGCCGACCCCCTGATGAAGGCCATCATTGTCAATCAGGCTGTCCCCGGCACCACCGAGGCTTTCCGCAAGATCAAAGAGACTCGCCCTGACATCATCTGCATCGCAGGCGAGGCTCACGAGGATCTGCCCGAGATCAGCTCCGCTGCCGACCTGGTCACCAACAACGACTTCGTCTCCCGCGGCTATCTGATCATCCGCACCGCGCACGAGCTGGGCTGCGACACCTTCGTACATATCTCCTTCCCCCGCCACATGTCCTATGAGACCATGAGCCGCCGCGTGGCCATCATGAAGGCCGCTTGCGAGGAGTTCGGCATGAAGTTCGTCCTGGAGACGGCTCCCGATCCCACCTCTGACGTGGGCGTTTCCGGCGCTCAGGCCTACATTCTGGAGCAGGTGCCCGCATGGGTCGAGAAGTACGGCCAGAAGGCTGCTTACTTCTGCACCAACGATGCGCACACCGAGCCTCTGCTGAAGCGCCTGCTGGAGTGCGGCGGCTACTTCATCGAGGCCGACCTGCCCTCCCCCCTGATGGGCTATCCCGGCGCGCTGGGTATTGATCTGACCGAGGAGGCCGGTGATTTCGAGAAGATCCTGACCAAGGTCGAGTCCGCCATCGTGGAGAAGGGCGGCGCCGATCACTTCGGCACCTGGGCTTACTCCTACGGCTACACCCTGTCCGCCGGTCTTGCTCTGCACGCCAAGAACGTGCTGGACGGCAAGAGCGAGCTGAAGGACATGGACGATGTGGCTGCCGCGCTGCAGGTCTACTCTCCCAAGGCGGCCTGGAACGGTGCCAGCTACACCAACGCCACCACCGGCGCGAAGTCTGAAAACGTGTTCCTGATCTATCAGGATACCTATATCATGGGTGATCCCGGCCACTTCATGGGCAACGCCGACGTGGAGATCCCGGAGAAGTACTTCACCGTCAGCTGACGACAGGCTTTTGAAGCAACCATTAAAGCGGGGAGGGAGGGCATCCTCCCTCCTCGCTGCTATAGGTAGGGATGAATATGGAAAAGAACAATGCTCCGCTGCTTGAGATGCGGAATATCAAAAAGGGCTTTTTCGGCAATCAGGTGCTCACAGACATCAACTTCACCTTGAAAGAGGGCGAGGTGCTGGGTCTGGTGGGCGAAAACGGCGCCGGAAAGAGCACCTTGATGAAAATACTGTTTGGCATGGACGTGATCCGTGAGACGGGCGGCTACGAGGGGGATGTCCTGATCGACGGAGAAAAAGTGCAGTTCAACACCCCCTTTGATGCGCTGAAGGCCGGCATCGGCATGGTGCATCAGGAGTTCTCGCTGATCCCCGGCTTTACTGCCACGGAGAACATCCTCCTCAACCGCGAGCCCAAGAAAAAAAGCGTCATTTCAGAAGTGTTCGGCCCGCGTCTGGACACTCTCGACTATAAGGAAATGGATAACCGCGCCGCAAAAGCCATCGAGAAGATGGGCGTGGCTATCGACCAGAAGATGGTCATCAGCAGCATGCCCGTGGGGCACAAGCAGTTCACGGAGATCGCCCGCGAGCTGAGCAAGGAGAACCTGAAGCTGCTGATCCTGGATGAGCCCACCGCCGTGCTCACCGAGCAGGAGGCGCAGGCGCTGCTGGACTCCATCCGCGGCATGGCCTCCCGGGGCATCGCCGTGATCTTCATCACCCACCGCCTACAGGAGATCCTGTCGGTGTGCGATAAGGTGGTCATCATGCGGGATGGCTACGTTGTCAAGGACGTGGCCGCCCGCGAGACGGATGTCCGCGACATCACCCACTACATGGTGGGGCGCGAGGTGGCTGCCGGCGGCGCTGCCCACGACATCCGCGACCACTCCGATGCCCGCACCATTATGTCCATCCGCAAGCTGTGGGTGGATATGCCCGGCGAGATCGTCCGCAACGTGGATCTGGACGTGAAGGAGGGCGAGATCCTGGGCATCGGCGGTCTGGCCGGCCAGGGCAAGCTGGGTATTCCCAACGGCGTTATGGGCCTGTATGAGGCGGGCGGCACCGTGGAGTTCGACGGCAAGCCTATCGCGCTGAACAGTCCCCGGAAGTGTCTGGACTCCCAGCTGGCCTTCGTGTCCGAGGATCGGCGCGGCGTGGGTCTGCTGCTGGACGAGTCGCTGGAGTGGAACGTGGCGTTCCCCGCCATGCAGGTGCAGAACAAGTTCCTGAAGAGAATGGGTTTCTTCACATGGCGCGACGAAAAGGCCATCCACACGGTGACGAACCGGTATATCGATGAATTGCAGATCAAGTGTACCGGCTCCGACCAGAAGGCCAGAGAGCTGTCCGGCGGCAACCAGCAGAAGGTGTGCCTGGCTAAGGCGTTCGCGCTGGAGCCCCGCTTCCTCTTCGTGTCCGAGCCTACCCGCGGCATCGACGTGGGCGCCAAGGCGCTGGTGCTGGAGGCGCTGAAGAAATTTAACCGCGAATCCGGCGTCACGGTGGTGATGATCTCATCCGAGCTGGAGGAGCTGCGCCAGATCTGCGACCGCATCGCCATCGTCTCCGGCGGCAGGGTCGCCGGTATCCTGCCTGCTGACCATTCCTCCGAGGAGTTCGGTATGCTCATGGTCAGTCAGGTGAAGTAAGGAGGAAGAAATGGGCAATACGACCACACTTGGAAACAAGTCAAAATTCAGAGAGCTGCTGGACAGCTTCGGCCTGCCGCGTCTGATCATCGCGTGCTTCCTGCTGCTGCTGCTCATCGCCGCGCCCTGCGTGGGGCTGGATTTCCCCACACAGATCACCAATATCATCACCCGTTTCAGCTGGAACGCCGTGATGGTGCTGGCCATGGTGCCCATGGTACACTCCGGCTGCGGCCTGAACTTCGGCCTGCCGCTGGGTATCGTGTCCGGACTGCTGGGTGCCACGCTGTCCATCGAGCTGGGCTATACGGGGTTTGCCAGCTTCCTGATGGCCATCCTCATCGCCACGCCCTTTGCCCTGCTGTTCGGCGGCGGCTACGGCTGGCTGCTGAACAAGATCAAGGGCGGCGAGATGATGATCGCCACCTATGTGGGCTTCTCGTCCGTGTCCTTCATGTGCATGATGTGGCTGCTGCTGCCGTATAAGCATCCCACCATGGTGTGGGGCTTCTCCGCCAGCGGTCTGCGTACCGTCATCTCGCTGGAGGGCTATTACGACAAGGCGCTGGCCAACATTCTGACCATCGACCTGAACAGCATCGGCATCAATCTGGTGATCCCCACCGGTACGCTGCTGTTCTTCGTGCTGATGGCCGTGCTGATGTGGGCGTTCCTGCACACCAAGACCGGCACCGCCATGACCGCTGTGGGCTCCAACCCCGCCTTTGCCCGCGCAGCGGGCATCAACGTGGACAAGATGCGGCTTATCTCCGTGATCATGTCCACCTGGCTGGGCGCTGTGGGTATTCTGGTGTATGAGCAGGGCTTCGGCTTCATACAGCTGTACAACGGCCCCTTCTGGATGGCCATGCCCGCCGTGGCCGCCATCCTTATCGGCGGCGCGTCGGTGAATAAGGCATCCATCGGCAATGTGATTATCGGTACGATCCTGTATCAGGGCGTGGTGACCATGACTCCCACCGTGATGAGCGCCGCCTTCCAGATGGATATGAGCGAAGTCATCCGTATCGTGGTATCCAACGGCATGATCCTCTATGCCCTGACCAGAAAGACGGAAAGGGGGCGCTGACATGAAGGGTAAGAGATTCGACGTAAAGCAATTCCTGGGCAAAAACTCAGTGCCCGTCCTGTTTATCATCATCTGCGCCGTGCTCATTCCCGTGTCCGGCCTGCCGGTGAGCTACATACTTAACGAGGCTATGACCCGTCTGGGGCGCAACGCCTTTTTGATCCTGAGCCTGCTGATCCCCATTATGGCCGGTATGGGTCTGAACTTTGCCATGACGCTGGGCGCTATGGCCGGCGAGATCGCGCTGATCCTGGTGGCGGACTGGCAGATCTGGGGTATCCCTGGTCTGGTGCTGGCGGCCATCCTGTCCATCCCCCTGTCCATTCTGCTGGGTCTTATGTGCGGCAGCATCCTGAACCGCGCCAAGGGCCGCGAGATGGTCACCAGCTACTTTATCGCCTACTGTATGACCGGTGTGTACCAGCTGGTGGTGCTGTATATGATGGGGCCCATCATCCCCATCCTCCACAACACACTGAAGCTGCCCCGCGGCTTTGGTATCCGCAACACAGTCAGCCTTCTGCAGATGCGGCAGAGCGTCGATAATGCGCTGGCCATCTACGTGGGCGGCGTGAAGATCCCCGTGCTGACGCTGATCATCATCGCATTGGCCTGTCTGTTCATCGTGTGGTTCCGCCGCACGAAGCTGGGACAGGACATGCGCGCGGTGGGACAGGACATGAATGTGGCGCGGGACGCCGGTATCAATGTGGACCGCACCCGCCTGATCTCCATCGTCATGTCCACCGTGTTCGCGGGCTTCGGCATGATCATCTATCTGCAGAACATGGGCAACTTCCCCACCTATACGGCGCATACCAACGTCGGCATGTTCTGCATCGCCGCGCTGCTGGTGGGCGGCGCCTCCGTGGAAAAGGCGTCCATCGGCAACGTGTTCCTGGGTGTGCTCCTGTTCCATACCATGTTCATCGTGGCGCCGGCCGCCGGAACCAAGATCACCGGCGACTCCATGATCGGCGAGTACTTCCGCGTGTTCGTGTCCTACGCCGTTATCACCGTGGCACTGGTCATGTACGAGGCCAAGAAGCGCAAGGAGAACCGCACGCTGGGTCAGCAGCTGGCCATTGAGCAGAAGGCCGAGGAGGAGGGGAGAACCGCATGAAAACGACGAAACGTTCGTGGATCATCCGTATCGCCTTCGTTCTGGTGCTGGTGCTCGTCGCCGTGCTGATGCTGCGCATTGGCCGCGGCCACACCGTCTATTTCGACAACCGCGCAGTGGACAAGGGCGGCCAGTCTGTGGAGGCACCCTATAAGATCACTGTGTATGTGAACGGCGAGCAGCTCTCCAAGCTGTACGAAAAGGAGCGCTGCTTGACCACCGTCATCGGCGACAAGCTGGAGCTGACCGTGGAGGTCATGCAGCAGAAGGGCGGCAGCGAGACAACGGAAACGTACCAAATGACACTGCCCCATAACATCGACGGCATCATCATCAACCTGCCGGCGTATATGGCTGGTCTGCCGGAGGAGGTCTATCTGGAGGAATTCATCCCCGCGCCTCCCACCGAGGAGGACGACGAGGAAGCGCCCAACACCGAGGACGATATGGGCCTGGGCGACTTCTGATAATGTGTGCTGCATACACAGCCCATGCGAAAGCATGGGCTGTGGGCGCATAGGGACTTGCTTGCGCTCGGCAGGCGGATATGCTATACTGAATGGGCGGCGCGGAGACCGCGGCCGCATGGGAAAGGAGTATCAAAATGGCTGTTTTGAAAGGCTTGAAGCCAGAAAAGGTGTTCGCATATTTTGAAAAGCTGTGCTCGGTGCCCCACGGCAGCGGCAACACGAAGATCATCAGCGATCTGTGCGTGGACTTTGCCAAGGAACTGGGACTGAAGTACCGGCAGGAGCCGTGCAACAACGTGGTGATCTGGAAGCCGGCATCTCCCGGCCATGAGAGCGCCGAGCCGATCATCCTGCAGGGACACATCGACATGGTGTGCGCCAAGACCGACGACTGCACCAAGGACATGACCCGCGAGGGACTTGACCTGATGACCGACGGTGAGTGGATCTGGGCGGACAAGACGTCGTTGGGCGGCGACAACTGCATTGCCGTGGCCATGATCCTGGCGATCCTGTCGGATGACACACTGGTACATCCGCCCATCGAGGCGGTGTTCACCGTGGACGAGGAGGTGGGCATGGACGGCGCCTTTGCGCTGGACTGCTCTGACCTGAAGGGCAAAAAGCTGCTGAATTTGGACTCCGAGCTGGAGGGCGTGTTCACCGTGTCCTGCGCAGGCGGCATGCACTCCGATTGCCTGCTGCCCGCAGCGCTGACCGATGCGGCGGGCATGGAGGGCTTCGGCATCACCGTGGCCGGCTTGCGGGGCGGTCACTCCGGTGCGGACATCCATCTGGGACGCGGCAGCGGCAACCGCCTCATGGGACGGGTACTGGCCACAGCGCTGGAGAAGTTCCCCGGCCTGCGGCTGGCGGCCATCTCCGGTGGCCAGTTTGACAACGTGATCTGCTCCCGCTGCGATGCGGCGGTGGCGCTGCCCAAGGGCAGCGGCCGGGCGTTCGAAGCGTTTATCCGGGAGTTTGACGCGGCGTTGAAAAACGAGTACGCCGTCACCGACCCCGATGTGACGCTGACCTGCGCGGCGGCGGAGACGGCAAAAGCCGTGTCCGCAGAGCGCACCGTGACGCTGGTGCAGGCGCTGACGGCCATGCCGCAGGGCGTGGAGGCTATGGACACGGATTTCCCCGGTCTGGTGCAGACATCCCTGAATATGGGCGTGGTGAAGCTGGGCGGCGACGGACTGCACATCGCGTTCTCCATCCGGTCGTCCATCGCGTCCCGGAAGCTGATGCTGGCGCAGCGCGTGCGGGCTGTGGCGGCGCTGGCGGGCGGCACTGTGGCAGAGCGGGGCGTGTACCCCGGCTGGCAGTACAAGAGGGAGTCGCAGTTCCGGGATACGCTGCTGGCGGCGTATAAGGATCTTACCGGTAAGGACGGCGTGGTGGAGGCCACCCACGGCGGTCTGGAGTGCGGATTGCTGATGGAGAAGATCCCCGGTCTGGACGCGGTGTCCATGGGGCCGGAGCTGCACGATGTACACTCCGTGCGGGAGCGGCTAAGCGTGCCCTCCACGGAGCGCACCTATGAACTGGTATGCGAGCTGCTGCGGCGCAGCTGTTGAATGTGACAGAAAGCTGAGAGGCGGGGCTTTGCCCCGCCTCTGTTATTTTGCAGGATTGCCCAGCAGAAAATGCACTTCTTGCGGGGCGTTCCTGCATAAAACAATTTAGCATTATGAATAGACCACCGCTAAAAAGTACCATGATACAGACAAAACTACGGATTTGCCGAAAGAAATGCCGACTAAGAAAAGCGGAATGTCCGCACGGACGGGAAAATCGTTCCGCAGAAAAATGAAATTTTCCGCATTTAGATATTGCAAAAAGTTTACGCCTGCGATATAATGGCACCGTTGAACACCGCCGTGCCCGACCGGCCGGCGGAAAAAGCTGTTTTTCAGGAAGAGGAAAACAATTTATCTATCAATAAGGAGAAAGAACATGAAAAAGTTTTTTGCACTGGTTCTGGCGCTGGTCATGGCGCTGAGCCTGGTCGCCTGCGGCGACAAGAAGGACGACAGCGGCGATGTGACCGCTGAGCATACCGACACCACCACCGTGGCCGTGGGCGCGGTGATCCTGGCTCGCGACGACGTGTCCAGCGACGACGTGTACAAGTTCGTGGCGGACATCTTCGACAACGCCGCGTCCCTGACCACCAGCCACGCCAAGTACGGCGAGCTGAGTCTGGAGTACGGCGCGTCCATCACCTCCGTGCCCTATCACCCCGGCGCTGCCAAGTACTTCGCCGAGAAGGGCTTTGAGGTCGCCGCCGTCAAGGACGGCGCCGGCAACACCGACTCCCGCAACCTGCGCTTCGTCACCGGCGGCGAGTCCGGCACCTACTACGCCTTCGGCTCCGTCATCGCCCAGCACGCCACCAACAACGCCGGCGTCAACGTCGTGGGTCTGGTGGGCAACGGCTCTCAGGCCAACGTGCAGGAGTTGGTGGACGGCACCGCTGACTTCGCGTTCTGCCAGTCCGACGTGATGGCCTACGCCTACAACGGCACCAACCTGTTCGAGAGCAAGGTCGAGGGCTTCTCCACCGTGGCCGCCCTGTACATGGAGCAGGTGCAGATCGTCACCACCAACGCCAGCATCAAGACCGTGGCTGACCTGGCCGGCAAGTCCGTGTCCATCGGCGCTCCCGGTTCCGGCGTGTACTTCAACGCCATTGACGTCCTGGGTGCTTACGGGCTGACCGAGGACGACATCAAGCCCACCTACCAGTCCTTCAGCGACAGCGCCGACGCCCTGAAGAACGGCCAGATCGACGCCGCCTTCATCGTGGCCGGTGCCCCCACCACCGCTGTGACCGACCTGGCCACCACCAAGGATACCTACCTGGTCAGCCTGGACAGCGAGCACATCGCCAAGCTGCTGGAGACCTCTGACTATTACACCGAGACCGTCATCGCCAAGGACGTGTACTTCGGCGACTAAATCCTTAGCAGAAAATTGACGCTTTTCGAGGCTACGGCGGGGTTTCC
>FR881511.1:0-5354 GCA_000435555.1 Firmicutes bacterium CAG:176 | reverse complement strand
TTTCCCGCCGTAGTCCTCGCGCTATTCTGTAATCTTCAGGGAGAGAAACGACTATGAGCATCGACAAGAAAAAACCGGATACCGGCCCGGCCGACGGTGTCAATACCGCCGCGGACGAGGCCCCGGATCTGGACGCGGTCATGCGTAAATATGACCGTGAATCCGCCACCCGCCTGTGGGAGGGCACGCCCCAGTTGATCATCCGCATCCTCATGGCCGCGTTCGGCCTGTTCTGCATCGGCATGACCCTGCTTTCCAAGGCCATGCCCGAGATCCGGCTCACCATGTTCGTGGGCTGCATCATTATCATCGGCTTCCTGACCTACCCCGCCAGCAAGCACCACGTCAGGGTCAACTACCTGCCCTGGTACGATATCGTGCTGATGGTGGTGGGCGCGGCCTGCTTCTTCTACTTCGCGCTGAACGCCATGACGCTGGTGCGCCTGTCCACCCGTATCGAGACGGTCCACGTCATCATCGGCGTGGTGGGTATCCTGATCCTGATGGAGCTGTGCCGCCGCTGCGTGGGCCTGCCTATTCTGTGCGTGGCCGGCGTGCTGATCGTGTACGCGTTCATCAACCAGCTGAGCTACGCCGGCGCGGTGAACGGTGCCACCCTGTATGACGCGCTGAAAACCATCATCTACAAGCTGTTCTACACCACCTCCGGCGTCATCGGCACGCCCATCAACGTGTGCTATACCTACATCGTTCTGTTCATCATCTTCGGCGCGTTCCTGGAGCGCACCGGCATCGCCAACTTCTTCATCAGCTTTGCCAACCGTCTGGCTGGCTGGTCCAGCGGCGGCCCGGCGAAGGTGGCTGTTATCAGCTCCGCCCTGTGCGGCATGGTGTCCGGCTCCTCCGTGGGCAACACCGTCACCACCGGTTCCTTCACCATCCCCATGATGAAGAAGACCGGCTACAAGCCTGAGTTCGCCGGCGCCGTCGAGGCCGCGGCCTCCACCGGCGGCCAGATCATGCCCCCCATCATGGGTGCGGCAGCCTTCCTCATGGCCGAGTACATGAAGCTGCCCTACGCCCAGGTGGCCGTCAAGGCCATCCTGCCCGCGCTGCTGTACTTCACCGGGATCTTCATCGCCGTCCATCTGGAGGCCAAGAAGCTGGGCCTGAAGGGCGTTCCCCGCGAGGAGCTGCCTGCGTGGCGTCTGCTGGCCCGTGACTGCTACCTGATCATTCCCCTGATCCTGCTGGTGTGGCTGGTGTCCTCCGGCAGCAAGACCATGTCCCACTCCGCGGCCTATTCCATTCTGGCCGCCATTGCCGTGGGCTTCGTCAATTTCTTCCTGCAGGGCAAGCGCGGTGAGGGCGACACCCAGCCCATGACAACCGGCAAGGCGCTGGGTAATGCCGGCAAGCGCTCCGTCTTCTCCGCAGTGGAGTCTCTGGAAGCCGGTTCCCGCGGCGCTATCACCGTGGCCGTGGCCTGCAGCATGGCGGGCATCATCGCCGGCTGTATCACCGTCACCGGCCTGGCCTCCATCCTCATCAACGCCATCGTCCAGCTGGCGGGCAACGCCACCATCGTCGGCCTGGTGCTGACCATGCTGTGCTGCATCGTCCTGGGCATGGGCGTGCCCACCACGGCCAACTACTGCATCATGGCCTCCACCTGCGCGCCCATCCTCATTCAGCTGGGCTTCCCGCTGGTGGCCGCCCACTTCTTCGTGTTCTACTTTGGCATCGTGGCGGATATCACGCCCCCTGTGGCCCTGGCGGCATATGCCGGCTCGGCCATCGCCAAGTCCGACCCCATGAAGACCGGCATCAACGCCACCAAGCTGGCCATCGCCGCCTTTATCGTGCCGTACATCTTCGCCTACAGTCCGGCGCTGCTGTTTGAGAACATCTCCGGCTGGTGGGAGGTGGCGCAGATCTGCGTCAGTGCCCTGCTGGGCATCTTTGCCATCGCGGCGTCCCTGAACGGCCATCTGTATAAGAAGGTCCACTGGGCGCTGCGTATCGTCCTGGCCGTCGGCGGCCTGGGCATGATGATCCCCGGCACCCTCACCGACGTGGCCGGCCTGGTGCTGGTGGCGGCGGTCATCGCCTACCAGAAGATCAGCGCCAAGAAGCACGGCGGCCCCGTGGTGACGGCCTGATCCCATTTGAAGCAAAAGCATCCCCGCACACCGTGCGGGGATGCTTTTTTACACTATGTTCATACATTTCCACACATTTTGCCTAAAGTGCATAGTACGGGCATCTTGCAAAAACTGTCTGAATTCGGTATGATACAAGTGGTAGGGCAGTTTTTGCACAAAGAGAGGAGCATGGACATGGCACAGACCACAAAAAACGCCATTCGCAAGGGTTTTCTGGACCTGCTGGAGCAGCGGCCGCTGGATAAGATCTCCGTGGTGGACATCGCAGATCACTGCGGCGTGAACCGGAATACGTTTTATTACTACTACTGCGACATCTACGCCCTGGTGCGCGAGGTGCTGGAGACGGAGCTGGACCGCGTCCTCAACGCACCGCCCCTCTGCACCAGCTGGTACCAGCTGATGATGCGGGTGACGGCGTTCATGCGCGCCAACCGCCGCGCGGTCTACCACCTGTACCAGTCCAGCCAGCGCGACCTGCTGGAGCACGAGTATTACCAGGTGGTCTACGGTGCCGTGGAGGATCTGGTGCGCCGCACGGCGGAGGACCTGCCGGTGGCGGAGACGGATGTGCAGTCCATCGCGGCGCTGTATACGGCCACGCTGGTGGGCCTGCTGCAAAGCTGGCTGCACTATGGCATGAAGCACGATGAGGAGCAGTTCGTGGAGCGCGTCACCCGCCTGACGGAGGGCACGCTGCGCTACGCGCTGGAGCGCAGCTGCGGGGTGGAGAAGGCGTGAGCGGCTTCTGGAAATGCGTCCTGTACGCGGCGGCGCTGGCCCTGCTGGCGCACCCGCTGGGTCAGGCGATCCCCGGTCCCTTTGACCCGGAGAAGCGGCCCTTCCGCAGCCGGAAATGGGAGCAGAACGGCCGCATCTACACTAAATTGGCCATCGATAAGTGGAAGAAGCTGGTGCCGGACATGAGCCGCATCCTGCCGGACATGGTGAAGAAGGAACTGCCCGGCAGCGGCGCCGTGACGGCGGATCAGGCCGCGGCGCTGGTGCAGGAGACGTGCCGCGCGGAGCTGGTCCACGGGGCCTCCTGTTTGCTGGGCTTGGCGTTTCTGTGGCTGTGGCCCGGCTGGGGCGGCGCGATCGTGCTGGCGGTGTGGGTGCTGCTGGCCAACCTGCCCTTTATTCTGATACAACGCTACAACCGCCCCCGGCTCATGCGCCTGGCGGCGCTGCTGCGAAAGCGAGCGCAGCGGAAAGGAGAGCAAAATGCGCGTACTGATCCTGACCTGTAACACCGGCGGCGGGCACAACGCCGTCGCCGCCGCCCTGCGTGACAGCCTCCAACGCTGCGGCGCGTCCTGCGACGTGATGGACGGTTTGGGCTTCATCTCCAAAAAGGCATCCAAATTCGTTTCCAAGTGGCACCCCCGGTTCTATCGCCGGTATCCCAAGCTCTACAAGGCGGGCTATATGTCCGCCGAGGGCGACAAGGAGATGGACCGGCGCGACGGCCCGGTGTACCGCTACATTGCCCGCGGTGCCCGCCGTCTGGGCCGCACGCTGCAAAGCGGCGGCTACGATGCCGTTGTCTGTGTCCACGTGATCCCCGCCATGATGATGACGGCGCTGAAGCAGGCGTGGAGCGCCTGTCCGGTGTTCTGCTTCGTGGCCACGGACTATACCTGCAGCCCCACAGTGGGTGCCTGTACCCCGGATATCTGCGTCATTCCCCATCAGGAGCTGGCCGACGAGTTCGTCAGCTGCGGCATTGCCCGCGATACCCTCCTGCCCGCCGGCATCCCCGTGCGTTCCGCCTTCCGCGAGCATGGCGATAGAGCCGCGGCGCGGAGAGCTCTGGGCCTGCCGGAGACCGGCCGCCACATCGTCCTCATGTCCGGCAGCATCGGCTGCGGCCCCATGGGCGACGTGGCGGAGGATCTGGATATGCGTATGGCCGACGGCGACTTTGCCACGGTGCTGTGCGGCAGCAACAAGCAGATGCGCTATGCCCTGGAGCTGCGCCGCCTGTACCGCGTGGAGGCTGTGGGCTTTACCACCCAGGTGCCGCTGTACATGGACAGCGCGGACGTGCTGGTCAGCAAGCCCGGCGGCATCAGCATCACCGAGGCCGGCACCCGCGGCGTGCCGCTGCTGCTGGCGGATATGGTGGGCGGCTGCGAAACGCGGAACGAGGCGTTCTTCACCGCCCACGGCTGGGCGGCCTCCTGCCCGCCGGACAACATGGCCGCGTCGGCCCTGGCCTTTCTGGAGGACGAACAGCAGCGTCAGGCCATCACCGCTGCCCAGAGCCGCGATTTCGACGGCCTGGCCGCCGACCGTGTGGCCGCCGCCGTCCTCGCCCGCTGCAAGAAATGACCCCAGCGCCCACGGCGGCAGCCGTGGGCGCCTTCTTTGCGCTTTTTGTACGGCGTCCCTCTTGCATTTCGCGCAAACTGTCGGTATACTTGTTAAAGAAATATCGATTTGTTCACAGACAGGTCATATTCGTATAGTAGGATGAAACTGCGGCCCCGGACGTGGGCTGCGGCCGAAAGGAGGGCGTCTGCCCATGATGATCGAAAAAAGCGGTACCATCCGCCTGCGGGACATTCCCACCGCCGCGGGCCTTTCCCCGAAGGACCAGGAGCTGGCGGCGGGCATGGTGCGGGTGACGCACCTGTACCGCAGTGCGCTGAAGGTAGCCGTAACGCAGATGGAGATCCTGGACGAGGAGTTCGCCCGCCTGTATGACCACTCGCCTATCCACCACATCGAATACCGTATCAAGACGCTGGACAGCATCATCGACAAGCTGCGCCGCCGGGGCCTGGAGGTCAGCATCGACAACATCTATGCCCACATCCAGGACGTGGCCGGTATCCGCGTCATCTGCAACTATCTGGATGATATCTACTACCTGCGCTCCCTGCTCACCCGCAGCGAGTCCTATACCGTCCTCCGCGAGGTGGACTATATCAAGGAGCCCAAGGACACCGGTTACCGCAGCCTGCACCTGATCGTCAACGTGCCCATCGTCATCAGCGAGGGCACCATGGTCCTGCCGGTGGAGATCCAGCTCCGCACCATCGCCATGGATATGTGGGCCAGTCTGGAGCACGAGCTGCGGTATAAATCCGACCGCAAATTCACCCAGCAGGATGCCGCCCGCCTGCGTCTGTGCTCCGACGCCATCAGCGAGATCGACCGGGAGATGCAGGACATCTACCAGGGCAACGAACCCCAATACCACGCCTGAACACAAAAGACCGG
>FR881510.1 GCA_000435555.1 Firmicutes bacterium CAG:176 | reverse complement strand
GGCTCGGCGATCTCAACGGACTCGAACTTGTCGCGGACCTTGTCGATAGCGGCGCACATCTCGTCGTACTCAGCACCGTGCATCAGATGGGTGGGCTGCACCACCAGCTGCTTCACGCCGTTGGCGACAGCGCGCTCCAGAGCCTGCTCCATGTTGTCGATCTTCTCGCCGTCACGGGCCTGGATGTGGTTGATGATGATCTGAGCGGTGAAGGCGCGGCGCACGGACCAATCGGGGTTGGCCTCCTGCAGGGCATCCTCAATGCTCTTGATGTCGGCTACGCGGCTGTCGTTGAAGGAGGTACCGAAGGATACCACCAGCAGCTCCTTCTCGCCGATCTCGTCCTGGTTGCGGGGATCGTCCTTGGAGGCGTCGCCGGTGTCCAGACCGAAGTAATCGGGGCTGGCCTCCTCGCCCTCCACCAGCGCCTTCTGGGCGTCGGTCAGCGCGTCCCAAGCGGCCTTGGCGGCCTCGCACTGGGCGTCGGTCTCCTCGGTGCGCTCCTGCACGTAGATGGCGTCGATGAGGGCGGCGACCTTGTCGGCGGCGGCCTTGTCGGTCTCCTCGGTGCTCACGTCGTTGTTGTCCTTGTTGTCGGCATTGTCCTTGTTGCCGCAGGCGGTCAGCATGCTCATCAGCATCACAGCCGCCATCAGAAAGGCAAGTGCTTTCTTCATGGTTGATCTACCTCTTTCCAAATATTTGTTCTGAAAGAAATATAAAAGCGGCTGTGTCTCATACAGCCGCCCTCGGTGCTTCTTACTACATATACACCCGTGCGGCGCTCCGCGACGGATCATAAGTTCGTAGGAAAACCAACCTGTTGGCAGCAGGCTTGAGATTCCACACAGAGGCAGGTCTCCTGACTTCGTTCATCACGGCGTTGCCCTTCCCGGTTTCCCAGTGGTTTGCAAGACCGCTCCCGTACACAGTGACTGCATCGCTCCGGATTCGCACCGGATTCCCTTTTCATCTGCTTTTTGGCAGACACCTCTGTGCTACAACTTTATATTTTTCCAGACAGTGGGATTATATCACATTTTGTCGAATTGTCAATCCATTCTGATGGCGGGCTACCTAAAATCTGATGTGAGATTTTTTATTTTAAGCGTTTTAAGACCTGCGGTTGCTTTAAAATCTTTTTATCCATGATAAAAGCTCCTTGTTCTTCGTTTTGCCCGCTCTATTCTAATACATAAACCCGGCCCCAAATCAAGTTATTTTTCATGATCGGAAAAGCGAAATGCCGCGTGCCCCATAGGCACACGGCATTCCACTTTTCAGGAGAGAAAGTACCCCGTTTGCAAGGGTACGGAACCACAGGGCCTGGCGGAGCCCGGTGGGATCGGAAGCAAAGTTACTCCACGCCAAACAGCAGATCGCCGTAGGTGGGGAATGGCCAGCAGCCCTCGGCCGTGCGCTGCTCGGCCTCGTCACAGGGGGCGCGCAGCGCCGCCATCTTGGGCAGCAGCACGTCGCGGACCATGTTGGCGCTCTCGGTCACATCATCGATCTTATGGAAAGTGGCCAGCGCGGCAGCCAGGTCCTCCACGGCAGCGTCGATGCCCTCTACCAGATCGGACAGGCGCGTGACAAGCGTCGTCTCATAGATGCCGGACACCACCGGCGCGATGGACTTCTTTACGGCGATATCCTGCGCCAGCTTAGAGGAGAACTTCTCCACGGCGGGCAGGATCTGACGGCGGGCCATATCCACCATCGTTTCGGCCTCGATATTGACGATCTTGCGGTAGTTGTCCAGTGTGATCTCATAGCGGGAGCGTATCTCCGCCTCGGACATGACCTTCAGGGACGTGAGCATTTTTACGTTCTTCTCGTGCAGCAGATAGGGCATAGCGTCCGGCGTGGTACGCAGGTTCAACAGGCCGCGGACCTCGGTAGCCTCCTTGATCCAGGCATCGTCATAGCCGTTGCCGTTGAAAATGATACGTTTGTGGTCCTTGATGGTCTGCCGGATCAGACTATGCAGTGCTGCGTCAAAGTCCTTGGCCTTCTCCAGCTTGTCCGCATACTGACGCAGAGACTCCGCCACGGCGGCGTTGAGCATGATGTTGCAGCAGGCAATGGAGTTGGCGGAGCCAAGCATACGGAACTCGAACTTATTGCCGGTGAACGCAAAGGGCGACGTCCGGTTCCGGTCGGTAGTATCACGCAGGAACTTGGGCAGCACATGGGCTCCCAGCTTCATCACGGTCTTTTCCGTGCCGCTGTACGGCTCATCCTTCTCGATGGCATCCAGAATGGCCGTCAGCTCATCGCCCAGAAAGATGGATACCACCGCGGGCGGCGCCTCGTTGGCGCCCAGACGGTGATCATTGCCGGCGGTGGCCACAGAGATGCGCAGCAGGTCCTGATAGTCATCCACCGCCTGAATAACGGCACACAGGAACAGCAGGAACTGGGCGTTTTCGTGGGGTGTCTCACCGGGAGTCAGCAGGTTCACGCCGGTATCCGTGGCCATAGACCAGTTGTTGTGCTTGCCGGAGCCGTTGACGCCGTCAAAGGGCTTTTCATGCAGCAGACAGACCAGCCCGTGGCGGGCAGCCACCTTCTGCATGATCTCCATGGTCAGCTGGTTGTGATCGGTGGCGATATTTGTGGTGGTGTAGATGGGCGCCAGCTCATGCTGGGCCGGGGCCACCTCATTGTGCTCCGTCTTGGCCAGAATACCCAGCTTCCAGAGCTCCTCATTCAAATCGGCCATATACTCGGCCACACGAGGCTTGATAGCGCCGAAGTAATGGTCATCCATCTCCTGACCCTTGGGGGGTCTGGCACCGAACAGCGTGCGGCCGCAGAAAATCAGGTCCTTGCGCTTGCGGTACATGGCGCGGTCCACCAGGAAATACTCCTGCTCGGGGCCGACAGAGGTGCGAACACATTTGACATCCGTGTTGCCAAACAGCTTCAGGACACGCATGGCCTGCTTGTTCAGGGCCTGCATGGAGCGCAGCAGCGGGGTTTTTTTATCCAGCGCCTCACCGCCGTAGGAGCAGAATGCCGTGGGGATACACAGTGCCTTGTCCTTGATAAAGGCGTAAGAGGTAGGATCCCAGGCAGTGTAGCCCCGGGCCTCGAAGGTAGCACGCAGGCCGCCGGAGGGAAAGCTGGAGGCATCCGGCTCACCCTGGATCAACTCCTTACCAGAGAACTCCATGATGACGCCGCCATCCGGCGATGGGGTAATAAAGCTGTCGTGCTTCTCGGCGGTAATGCCGGTCAGCGGCTGGAACCAATGGGTAAAGTGGGTCGCGCCGTGCTCGATGGCCCAATCCTTCATGGCATCCGCCACCACATTCGCTACCTGGTTGTCCAGGCTTCCGCCCTCGTCAATGGTCTTCTTCAGGGAAATATAGACGTCATGGGGAAGGCGTGCTTTCATCTGTCGGTCGTCAAATACCAGTGTGCCGAAAATGTCCGATACGGTTTTCATTTGTTCCACCCCGATCTTTTGTAGATTTGGAAAATAGAAAAAGGCGTCAGGAAGCCCGCAGCTTCAAGACGCCTTTGCCTTTGATGTGCGAAATTATAGGCGGTTGTGACGGATTTGTCAATCAGCTTTTTACACAATTTTTGGCGTTTTATTCATTGACTTTATGCGCATCTGATGCTATAATGCCGAACCATGATGAGCAAAGGCGTTCATCCGAGCAGGACATTTGTCCCTGCCGGATGGGCGTTTTTTGCTTTCCGGGGCGGCTTTTCAGCGGATCACGCCGTGGAACGGCTGGAACCTACGGAAGCACATAAAGAAAGGGTGAGAAACTATGAAGCTGGAGGGACAGGTACGTATCCCATCCGGGTGCGCCATTTCGGCGGTCATTTCCCGGGAGGGGCGGCGCATGACCGGTGAGGACATCATCAGGAGCATGGTCCCCATGCATAATCGGTCCAACGGTCTGGGAGGCGGCTTCGCCGCCTACGGCATCTACCCGGAGCACCGGGAGGAATACGCCTTCCACATCTTTTTTGACGATAACACCACCCGGCGGGAGTGCGAGGCTATGCTGAAGGAGGGATTTGAGCTCGTAGACGCGGAGCTGATCCCCATCCGCATCATCCCGGAGATCACGGACATTCCCCACATCTGGCGGTACTTTGTGCGGCCCCTTAATTCGGTGCTGGCACGCCTGCAGCTGGATGAAAAGGAGTTCGTGGCACGGACCGTGATGGATATCAACACCAAGCTGAAAGGTGCATACGTATTCTCCAGTGGAAAGAACATGGGGACCTTCAAAGCCGTAGGATATCCCGAGGATGTGGGACGCTTCTACCGGCTGGAGGAATATGAGGGATACAGCTGGACGGCCCATGGGCGCTATCCCACCAATACCCCCGGCTGGTGGGGCGGCGCGCACCCCTTTTCCCTGCTGGACTGGTCCATCGTCCACAACGGAGAGATATCCTCCTATGACGCCAATCGGCGCTGTATTGAGATGTATGGCTACAAATGCAATCTGCAGACGGATACGGAGGTCATCACCTATATTGCCGACTATCTGCTGCGGCGTCAGGGGCTGACACTGGAGGAAATGGCGTCGGTGATCGCGGCGCCCTTCTGGAGTACCATACGCACCAGAGAGCCGGCCGCGGCACGGCAGCTGACCTATCTGCGGACCATATACCCCAGCCTGCTCATCACCGGACCATTCTCCATCATTCTTGGGTTCAACGGCGGACTGATGGCGCTGAACGACCGACTGAAGCTGCGCTCCATGGTAACGGCTGAGAAGGACGACAAGGTATTTATCGCCAGCGAGGAGGCCGCCATACGGGTCATGGCCCCGGATGCGGAGAACCTGTATGCGCCCATGGGCGGCGAGCCGTTTATCGTGAAAGTGAAAGAAGGTGCCTATTGATGGCTCTTGACTACATCATACCGGAATTTGAAGTGGTACGAAACGACGCACGGTGCACCCGCTGCCGCATCTGCGAATCCCAGTGCGCCAACGGCGTGCACACCTATAACGCGGATGGGAAGGTCATGGTCAGCGACGAGAGCAAGTGTGTCAACTGTCAGCGCTGTGTGTCCTTCTGTCCCACTCACGCTATTAAGATCGTAAAAAGCGACAACTGCCTGCGTGAAAACGCAAACTGGTCCTGCGCCACCATCAAGGAGATATACAAGCAGGCGTCCACCGGCGGCGTGCTGCTGAGCTCCATGGGCAACCCCCAGCCCCTGCCGGTATACTGGGACCGTATCCTCATCAACGCCTCACAGGTGACGAACCCACCCATCGACCCCCTGCGGGAGCCCATGGAGACGCGGGTATTCCTGGGCAAGAAGCCGGAGACCGTCCGGCGGAACGGTGACGGCAGCCTATGCACCGAAATACCGCCGCAGCTGGAGTTGTCGGTGCCCATTCTGTTTTCGGCCATGAGCTATGGCTCCATCAGCTACAACGCCCATGCGGCACTGGCCAAGGCTGCCCGGGAGTTGGGCATCTGCTACAACACCGGCGAGGGCGGACTGCACCGGGATTTCTATCCCTACGGCGCCAACACTATCGTACAGGTGGCCTCCGGCCGTTTCGGCGTCGATGAGACATACCTGAACACCGGCGCGGCCATCGAGATCAAAATGGGCCAGGGCGCCAAGCCCGGTATCGGCGGACATCTGCCTGGCGCAAAGATCGTGGGCGACGTGTCCAAAACACGGATGATACCAGAGGGCGCGGATGCCATCTCCCCTGCTCCGCACCACGACATTTACTCCATTGAGGACCTACGGCAGCTGGTGTACTCTCTAAAGGAAGCCACGGCGTACAAAAAACCGATCATCGTCAAGGTGGCGGCGGTACACAACATCGCCGCCATCGCCAGCGGCATCGCCCGCAGCGGTGCGGATATCATCGCCATCGACGGCTTTCGGGGCGGCACCGGCGCGGCGCCCACCCGAATACGGGACAATGTGGGTATTCCCATTGAGCTGGCGCTGGCAGCGGTGGACCAGCGGCTGCGGGACGAGGGCATACGCAGCAGCGTATCCCTGATCGCCGGAGGCAGCATACGCTCCGCTGCCGACGTAGTCAAGGCCATTGCTCTGGGCGCGGATGCCTGTTACATTGCCACCGCGGCACTGCTGGCCATGGGGTGCCACTTATGCCGTTCCTGTCAGACAGGCCGGTGCTGCTGGGGTATCGCCACACAGCGGCCAGAGCTGGTGAAGCGTCTGGACCCCGAGGAGGCTGCGGCGCGGCTGGTAAACCTGGTAACCGCCTGGAAGCATGAGATCAAGGAAATGATGGGCGGTATGGGCATCAACTCCATCGAGGCGCTGCGGGGCAACCGGGTCATGCTGCGGGGTATTCACCTGAACGAAAAAGAACTGGAAATTCTGGGAATTGCCCACGCCGGTGAATAAGGTCTGTCGAAAAAGCGATATTTATAGGAAAAATAATGGAAAACCCTCGAAAGGAGTGGTACAATATGGATTTCATAGAGGCGAGTGGTCTGTCCTTCTCTCAACTGAACGAAACGATACGCCACGCCGGGAAGGAATGCCGTATCTGTGCCTGCCAGGGCCAGCGGTTCATCGCCGCCGGTATGAGCAGCAAACGGCTGGAGATCGACGGCATTCCCGGCAATGCGCTGGGCGCCTATCTGGGCGGCGGTTCTATTACCGTAAACGGCAATGCACAGGACGCGGTGGGCGACACCATGAGTGCCGGACGCATCGTGATCCACGGCAGCACCGGCGACGCTGCGGGGTACGCCATGCGGGGCGGTGAGATATTTATCCGGGACAATGCGGGCTACCGCGCCGGGATACACATGAAAGCCTATAAGCAGCATAAGCCGGTGATCGTCATCGGCGGGCGGGCCGGCAGCTTTCTGGGCGAATACCAGGCCGGCGGGCTGATTTTGGTGCTGGGCCTGCACACCGACGGCCGGCCGATAGTACACTTCTTCCCCTGCACAGGAATGCACGGCGGAAAAATGGTTTTCCGCGGCGATGTGAGCAGCATACGGTTTCCGGATCAGGTCACGCTGCACAACGCCACGGCGGAAGATATGGCGGAGATCACACCCTATGTGCGGGAGTACTGCCGTCTGTTTGACCGTGACGCGGAGGCGATGCTCCGCGACAACTATACCGTTATCACACCGGACAGCAAAAACCCCTATCAGCAGATGTATGTAGCCAACTGAGAAAGGCAGGAGCACGATGGAGTACACAGTGGATGAGATCAGGCAGTTTACGGCGGAGGAGGATGTAAAATTCCTGCGTCTGGCCTTCTGCGATATTTTCGGCAGCCAGAAAAATATATCTATTCTGCCGGATGAGCTGGACCGGGCCTTCAGCTACGGCATCGCTTTCGATGCCTCCGCTGTGCCCGGCTTCGGCGACGAGGTCCACTCGGACCTGTTCCTGCATCCGGACAGCAGCACCCTCTGTATGCTGCCCTGGCGGCCGGATCACGGCCGGGTGGCGCGGATGTTCTGCCACGTGCTGCGGCCCGATGGCGCCGCCTTCGAGGCCGACTGCCGCGCGCTGCTGCGTCAGGCTGTGGCGGACGCGGAAGCACTGGGCATCCGTTTCTCCTTCGGCACGGAGATGGAGTTCTATCTCTTCCGCCGGGACGAAAACGGTGAAGCGACCCACATTCCCTACGACAACGCAGGATACATGGACATCGCGCCGGAGGACAAGGGCGAGAATGTGCGGCGGGAGATCTGCCTGACGCTGGAGCAGATGGGGATACGGCCGGAGTGCTCTCACCATGAGCAGGGCCCCGGGCAAAACGAGATCGACTTTCGCTATTCCGATCCCTTGACGGCGGCGGATAACGCCGTGACCTTTAAGGCTGTCGTCAATTCCGTGGCGGTGCGAAACGGCCTGGCAGCCGACTTCTCTCCCAAGCCGCTGATGGGACAGCCGGGCAACGGGATGCACATCAACATCTCCGCCAAAAGCCGCGACGGCGCAGAGGTAATGCCGCAGATCATCGCCGGTATTCTGGCCCATATTGCTGAGATGACGGTGTTCCTGAACACGCGGGAGGAGTCGTATCACCGCTTTGGCAGCAGCAAAGCACCGCGATATATCTCCTGGTCCAGCGAAAACCGCAGTCAGCTGATACGCATCCCTGCCGCGCAGGGCGAGTACCGCCGCGCGGAGCTGCGCTCTCCCGATCCGCTGTGCAGCCCGTATCTGGCCTTTACGCTGCTGATCCGCGCCGGCCTGGACGGCGTAATGCGGCAGCTGGTGCTGCCGGAAGCCGCGGATGTGAATTTCTACACGGCGGCTAACGACGTAAAGGCACGCTTCCACACGCTGCCGGAGACTCTGGAGGACGCCAGATCACTGGCTGCATCCAGCGCATTTATCGCAGAGCACTTACCCAAGACCATTATACAGCAGTACACCCACTGAGCCGGTCTGCTTTGGAGAGGAGGGACGCATATGGAGGACAGCCGCCGGACGTACAGCGTGCTGGTAGTCGCTGCCGCGGCCAAGTTCCATATGTCCCTGCGTGAAATGCTGCCGGAGGATCGGTACGACCCGGTGTGTGCCGCAGGCAGCGTGTCTGAGGCACGGCGTGCCCTGCTGGAGAGGCCTTTCGACATCGTGGTCATCAGTACGCCGCTGCCGGATGAATTCGGCACGAAGCTGGCGCTGCATATCATCGACAAATCCAGCGCCGGTGTGCTGCTGCTGGTGAAGGTAGAACACTATCCGGATCTGGCGGCGCGGCTGGCGCCTCAAGGCATCCTGCTGCTGCAAAAGCCCACCACGCCGCCGCTGCTGCTGCAATCCATGCAGCTGCTGTGCGGCACACGGGAGCGTCTGCGGCGTATGGAGGAAAAGACTGCCACCATCGAGGAACGCATGGCGGAGATACGGCTGGTGAACCGGGCCAAATGGGCACTGATCGACAAGCAAGGCATGACGGAGCAGGAGGCCCACCGCTACATTGAAAAACAGGCCATGGACCGGTGCGTTACGCGCCGGTCAGTGGCGGAGGAGATATTGGCAGAGTGAAATAAGCGCGCTCCTTTGACAAACAGTGTAAGGTCTGCTATGATGGCGTAAACCGTTTGAAAGGAGCACACTATGGAAAAGTTTATCCCTTATGAAAAACTCTCGAAAAAAGAGAAGCACCGGCGTGACGCTATGCAGCGGGGCACCTGGGGCGTGCTGAACCCCGTTACACGCAAAAGTCCAAACCCCAAAGCTTACAACAGGAAAAAGACACGGAAATGGATGGAGGATCCATATACCGTGTCTTTTTTTATATGCAGAAAAGATATCCCCCGGCCGCTGGCCGGGGGATATCAAAGGAATGACAGCTTACTTCATGAAGGTGCCGTCCATCATCTGCTGCAGATAGGCGTTATACTTCTCCACCTTCTCAGCGGGAACCAGCTCGGTATTGATGGCACCGGCGGACAGGGCGCCGTTCTCCAGCGTGCCGAAGATGGTGTTGCCGCCGAAGGTACCGGCCACAACAGCCTCCATGCAGACACCGATCATAGCGGCGTTATCGGTGACCTGGGAGCAAATGATGCAGGGGTTCTGACCCAGGATATCGGCAGGCTGGCCGATGTCGTAGATCTTGATGGCGCCGGCCTTCTCATTGGCGGCGTCGATGGCCTCACGGGCACCGGAGTCAACGGCGGAAGCATCGCCGAAGAACACGTCAGCGCCCTGGGAGATCAGCTCAGTGGCGAACTCCTTGCCCTTGGGGGCATCGGAGAAGGAGTTGGCATAGGGAACAGCCAGCAGCTCAACGGTCTTGCCCTCCTGCTCGCCAACATACTTGGCAGCAGCCTCAAAGCCCGCGATCTTACCCTTGGTGGTATCCAGCTCCATACCGCCGATGAAGCCCAGTTTGCCGGACTCGGTCATCAGACCGGCCAGAGCGCCGGCGATCCAGCCGATCTGCTCAGCGTTGGGCAGCAGAGACGCGACATTGCCGTTAGCGGCCTTTTCGGGGGTGGACTCAGCGCCGTTCAGCAGAGCGAAGGCGATGTCGGGATACTCCTCAGCAGCCTGCAGGACCGCATCGGTGTACTGGTTGCCGGGAGCATAGATCATGTCGTAGCCCAGGTTGCAGAAGGCAACGATGGTCTCGTAATACTGATCCTGGGAGATGGAGTCGGTGACGTCGTAGGTCCAGCCCTTGTCCTCAGCAGCCTTGACCATGGCGTTGTAGCAGGCAGCGCCCCAACCGCCGTCGTTGATGCTGGAGTCGCAGATCATGGCGACCTTGTAGGTCTTCTCGCCATCACCGGCGCCGTCCGTCTTGGTGTCGTCCTTCTTCTCGCCGCAGGCGACGAGGGCCAGCGTCATAGCGAGCGCCAGCAGCAGTGCAAGAAACTTTTTCATGGTTTTCCTCCTTGTTTTTTGTGACTTGCTCTTTGTTCTATAACAACGTCCTTGCGGACATCATTACCGTCATGTCACCGCTGTTCGCGGCGATAGGGCTGTCCATTGGCCTTGGGTCCCGCCTGCTTCGTACCGATGGCGGAGAGGACGACCACGGTGGCCACATAGGGGATCATCTGGAAGAACTGGTACGGGATGGCGATGCCGGAGACCTGAAGCCGGATCTGCAGCGCATCGCAGAAGCCGAAGAACAGGCAGGCCAGCAGGATGCCGCCGGCACTCCAGCGGCCAAAGATCACGGCAGCCAGGGCGATGAAGCCGCGGCCGGCCACGATACCGTCGGTGTAGGTGCTGGAATAGCAAGTGGTCAGGTACGCGCCGCCCAGTCCGGCCAGCGCACCGCAGATCATGCAGGCCAGATACTTCACGCCGATGACATTGATGCCCAGCGTAGCGGCCGCCTGCGGATGCTCTCCCACGGATTTATAGCTCAATCCCGCACGGGTACGGTTGAAGAAAATGGAGGTGAACACCACCAACAGCAGCGTCAGATAGACCATGGGACTCTGATCAAACAGCAGTGGCCCGATGACCGGGATGTCCTTCAGGCCGGGAATAGCAATGCTGGGCATGGTAATGATCTGCTTCAGGTCTGAACCGGTACCGAACACGATGCGGTAGATAAACGACGCCAGCGCCGGAGCGAATATGTTGATGGCCATGCCATAGACCGTATGGTCCGCGCAGAGGGTGACGGTGGAAAAGGCGTAGATCATATTGACCAGCAGACCCGCCAACGCACCGCACAGCAGACCGATCCAGTTGGAGCCGGTAATGTAGCACATCAGAAAGCCCACCAGCGCGCCGATGGCCGCCAGGCCCTCCAGGCCGATATTCACCATGCCGGCCCGCTGGCCGTACAACTCGGCCAGTGAGATAAGCAGCAGAGGGATGGCAAGCCGAACCGTTGCCAACAGTAAGCTGGAGATCCAATCCATTACTTGTCACCCGCCTTTCTCTTGGAGAACACGCGATCCTTCCACGCCTGGAATTCAGGCAGCTTGGTCAGCGCCATACCGGCCACGGAGAACACGATGACCAGCGCCTGGATGATATCGGAAACGCTGGTGGGAACACCGGTGGCCGCCTGCATAGTGGTGGAACCCACACGCAGCACAGCAAAGAACAATGCCACCGCCATCGTCGCGATGGGGTGCAGCTGGCCGATCAGTGCCATAGCCACACCGTCAAAACCGTAGCCCGCCCCGAAGCCGTTGATCAGCCGGAACTGGGTACCCAGCAGCTCTGCGCCGCCGCCCAGGCCGGCAATGGCCCCGGAGATAATGAAGCTGGTCAGCATACAGCGCTTCACATGGATACCATTAAAGCGGCTGGCGGTCATGTTATAGCCCACCGCCCGCAGCTTGAAGCCGCCGCTGGTCCAGAACAGCACGTAATACAGCACCAGGCCCACCACCACGGCGATGACAAAGCCCCAGGTAAAGCGCATTCCGGTGATTACACGGGGCAGCTTCACCAGGTCGTCCACCGCGGGGGTCTGGGGCACGCTGGCGTCGCGGATCCAGCTGGTGTACAGCACGCCCATAAACAAGGTAGCTACATAGTTGAGCATGATGGAGATGATCATCTCGTTCTGGCCGCGGCCGATCTTCAGCAGGCCGGGGATCATGCCCCAGATACCGCCGGCCAGCGTACCGGCCAGCAGCGCCAGCAGCACACCGGCAAAGCCGGTAACACCGGAGAAATACGCCGTAACGAATGCGGCGATGGAACCCATGAGAAACTGGCCTTCACCGCCCAGGTTGAACACACCGCACTTGTACGCGAAACAGGCACACAGAGAGGTGAACATCAGAGGTGTGGCCTTGGTAAGTGTCGTGCCAATATTGGCCTTGGAGCCGAAAGCTCCCTGGAAAAGGTACTTCACCGCGTCAAAGGGATTGGCACCCAGCGCCGCCATGATGATACCGCCGATCACAAAGGCCAGGATAATGGACAGCAGCGGGACAACGAAGCTGCCCAGAGAACGTTTTAACTTTTCCATATCGCAGCTCCTCCCCTCACTTGCCCGTCATGGCGAGGCTGATCTCCTCGATGGGCGGGTTTTTCCCGGAGAATTCGCCCATGATCTGCCCCTCAAAGCAGACCAGGATGCGGTCGGACATCTCCAGTATCTCATCGAAGTCTGCGCTGATCAGCAGAATTCCTACACCGCGCTCACGGGCAGCGATCATCTGCTCATGAACAAAGCTGGCCGCGCCGATATCCAGGCCGCGGGTGGGATGCGCCATCACCAGCAGGGACGGCTGGGACTCCAGCTCACGGGCCAGGATGACCTTCTGCTGGTTGCCGCCGGACAGGCTGCGGACCGTCTGCCCCACAGAGGTACAGCGCACATCGTACTTCTGCACCATCTCCTCGGCATAGTCGTGAATGGCACGCTTGTTCAGCCGCAGGCCCTTACCCTGGCTGAACTTGGGAGAATCGGTCTCCTTGAGCACCAAATTCTCCGCAATGGACATATCGCCCACCAGGCCCTGCGCGTTGCGGTCCTCAGGAACGTGGGAAACGCCGTCTGTAATGAAAGAATGGGGATCGAAGACCGCTACGCTCCTATCCTTCAGGTATATCTTGCCGCCTTGAGGCGCGATAACGCCGGTGATCAGCTGCGCCAGCTGGGTCTGACCATTGCCGTCCACGCCGGCGATTCCTACGATCTCACCGCTGCGGATCTGCAGTGTCATATCGTTGACACCGCTGTGCTTATGTTCCTTGTCATAGTCCACATGGTCCAGAGACGCCACGACCTCAGCGCCGGAGGCATCCACCTTCTCGTACTGTGACTCGGTCAGTTCCTTACCGATCATCATATTGGCCAGTTTCTGACCATCGGTATCAGCGCGGGCCACGGTGCCCACCACCTCGCCCAGACGCAGGACGGTGATGCGGTCAGAGATATGCAGGACCTCGCGCATTTTGTGGCTGATGAAGATAATACTCTTCCCTTCGCCGATGAGCTTCTGCATAATGGCAAACAAACCCTCGACCTCGATATCGGTCAGTGCGGCAGAAGGTTCGTCCAGGATCAGCAGCTCCGCACCGTGGTACAGCGCCTTCAGTATCTCGGTGCGTTGCTGTTCGCCCACGGATATCTCGGTGATAAGCTTGTCCAGCTGCACGTCCAGGCCGTACTTGGCAGACAGCTCCTCGATCTCCCTGCGGCGAGCCGCCCGGTCGATAAACAGGCCCTTGGCGTGCTTGTCGCCCAGGATGATATTTTCAAAGACAGTCATTGCCTCCACCAGCATAAAGTGCTGGTGCACCATGCCGATTCCCAGCTTGACTGCCTGGCTGGGGGACTCGATCCGCACCTCTTTGCCATTGAGGAATATCTTTCCCTCCGTGGGCTGATAAAGGCCGATGAGAATGTTCATCAACGTGGACTTACCGGCACCGTTCTCACCCAGCAGGGTCAGTACCTCGCCGCGGTTGACGGTCAGGCTGATATCCTTGTTGGCGTAAAAATCACCAAACCGCTTGCTGATATGCTCCATACGCAGCAGCTCGCTCAAGTTCCCTCACTTCCCTTCGTTCATGTGTTTGCAGAAGTTGTCATTTTCCAAGTGGAAAATGACAACAGACCACGGTCCGTTCTCAAATATTAAATCGGGAGTAGTATACCATATCTGTCGGATTTTGGGAAGAATTTTTTTGTAAAACTCCTACATTTTTTTAGCGTTTTTTATCTATTGCACCGGTACCGTTCCCATAGTATAATCAAACGCAACAAAGCGAAAGAAGGTGTTGCATATGATACATATCCGCCCCGCAGTCTCTGATGACGCCCCGGCGCTGCTGGATATCTATGCGCCCTATGTCATCGAAACCGCCATCACCTTTGAGTATGAAGTGCCCACGCTGGATGACTTCCGCCAGCGTATTAAAAACACACTGCACACGCATCCTTACCTGGTCATAGAACGCGATGGCGAGATCGTGGGCTATGCCTACACCGGACAGTTGGGCAGCCGCGCAGCCTACGCCTGGGCGGCGGAAACCAGCATCTATCTGCGGCAGGACTGCCGTCGCGGTGGTTTGGGCACCCGGCTGTACCACGCGCTGGAGGACGCCTCCCGCGCTCAGAATGTACAGGTGCTGTACGCCTGCATCGCCGCACCTGTTTCGGACGGCGACCCCCACCTGACTCGCGCCAGCATTGATTTCCATACCCGGCGCGGCTACGAAATCGTGGGCACCTTCCACCGCTGCGGATACAAGTTTGACACCTGGTACGACGTGGTCTGGATGGAAAAACGCCTGTCCGATGCCGCCATTCCGCCCGCCGTGGTACCCTTTTCTTCTTTTGTGAAGTAAAGTCATTCTGTAATGCATTTATACTTTACAGAATATCTAAATACAGTTTATTCCCCACGCAATAGATAATTGCTTGTCAACGATCCACCTTCCTGTTATACTGGCGGCAGTACATACGGGAGGTATAGCAATGGAAGCAAAGGATGTCTTGAAGGAATTACGGCAAAGGCACAATATGACACAGGATCAGCTGTCTGAAAAGCTGGCCGTCACACGACAGGCTGTCTCCCGCTGGGAAAACGGCGAGTCCGTCCCCAACCCGGAAACATTAAAGCAGTTGTCCGCACTGTTTGATACCTCCATCAATCATCTGCTGGGTGACCCTCGCAAACTGATCTGTCAGTGCTGTGGTATGCCCTTGGACAGCGATGAGGTCATCAGCCGGGATCTGGACGGCAGCTTCAACGAGGACTACTGTAAGTGGTGCTATACCGACAGCAAGTTCACCTATGACAGCATGGAGCAGCTCCTGGAGTTTCTCGTCACCCATATGTCCAACGAGCAGTTCCCTCCGGAGCAGGCCAGAACCTATTTCAATCAGATGCTGCCAAAGCTGAAGCACTGGAGCAAATAAAAAGCACCCTTGCGGGTGCTTTTTATCGGTGTATATAACTTATTATTGAGGCCGCAGCATGGTACATCAGCAGCGTGCCCATAAGCATCGCCCCTGCCGACCTATTTCCCCACTCCCATGGCGTATTCG
>FR881509.1 GCA_000435555.1 Firmicutes bacterium CAG:176 | reverse complement strand
GTGGCACTGACCTTCCGGCGCAAGCGGGCGCACGAGCAAACACGCAAAAAGGGCCGGACGTTGGACGGTCCTTTTGCGGCCGGAGAGCAAAAAGGAAACCGCCCGGTGGGCGGTTTCCTTTTTGAGGGGAGGTAAGGGAGATCACTCAGGCAGCCACAGCGGCCCGTTTACGGGAGATGTTCTTCATGACCAACAGGGCGGCAATGATGCACACCAGGGTCACGGGCAGAGCCAGCACGGGAGCCACCAGTCCGGCAAACAGGAAGCCGATCAGGGAGGAGATACCAACCGTCAAGGCATAGGGCAGCTGGGTATTTACGTGCTGCAGATGGTCGCAGCAGGCGCTGGTGGAGGACTGGATGGTGGTGTCGGAGATGGGGGAGCAGTGGTCACCGAACAGACCGCCGGAAACGACCGCGCCGATAGCCAGAGTCAGGGGGATACCCATTGCGTTGGCCATGGGCAGGGCGATGGGCATACCCAGGGCCCAGACGCCCCAGGAGCTGCCGGTGGCGAAGGACACCACCACGCCGATCAGGAACAGGATGGCGGGGATCAGCGCCGCGGGGATAGAATCCTGCACTACGCCGGTGAGGAACTGGCCGATATTCATGGACTTGGTCAGACCGCTGATGCTCCACGCACACACGAGGATCATAATGACCTGCATCATGCTGGCCGCACCCTTCGTCCACTTGTCAATGGCACCGCCCAGGGTAATGAGCTTTGACTTAATGCCCACGATTCCGGCGGCGATGGAGCCGGTGAGGAAGCACATGGCGATGGCCATCTGGATATTGGCGTGGCCGAAGCAGCCAATGAAGCCGTTGACCCAGATCTGGCCAGTGTAGAACACCACGGCGAAGATGGTGAGGATCAGAGTGATCATGGGGGCCAGGAAGTTGGCCATGCTCAGCTTGCAGTCCTCGGCGAAGTCGGTCTCGGGGGGAGTGGCAATCAGGTTGTCGGTGTCGCTGTAGGTCTTGCCGGTCTCGATAGCCAGCTTCTCGGCCTTGTACATGGGGCCGACATCCAGACCGAACAGGATGACCAGCAGGACGGTGATGACGGAGAACACACCGTACAGGTTGAACTGGAACATACCAAAATACAGGTCGTAGGCACCCACGCCGGTGAGGTTCAGGGCGGCGATCTCGGCGGCCAGCAGACCCACTAGGTACACGCCGTTATCACTGATGGGGGACATAGAGACCAGCGGTGCGCCCATGGCATCGGTGATGTAGGCCAGCTTTACGCGGGAGATATGGGTCTTGTCGGTGACGGGACGCATGATGACGCCCACCAGCAGGCAGCCCTGATTGAAGATGAATACGAAGGGGGCGATCCAGGCCAGCAGCTGGCTCTTTTTGCGGTTGTTAGCCACCTTCTCGGCCCAGCGGCCGAAGGCCTCCGCGCCACCGCAGGCGCTGAGCATATACATGAAGCCGCCAATGAGCGCCATGATGATCAGCATGCCCGCGTTCCAGCTGTCGGCAATAGAGGGTACCAGGTACCCAGTGAAGCTGCCGATCAGGCCGTCGATGGGGTTAAAGTGATGGATGATGGTGGCACCTACCCAGATGCCGATGAACATGGAGATGATGGTCTGCTTGGTAACGAAGGCCAGGACGATGGTGACCAGCGGGGGGACCAGGCACCATGCGCCGTACTCCGGTGCCGCTTCGCCGTCACCGGCAGCATAGCCGATAACGGTCAGAGCGAGCATGAGAACGGCCACCAGACATACGCCGATAAGATTTCTTTTCTTTTTCATGATTCTCTCCTCTCTTGTATCGTCTTATTCTGATGCGTGGGAAAGGGGATGTCAACGGGAATATACCAACTTACCTCCCAAGTAGGTTTGCTCAACTTTGGTGTTGACAATCTCATTCTCCGGGACGGAGAAGATGTCCTGGGACAGGACGATGAAGTCCGCCAGATAGCCGGGGCATAGCTTACCCTTGACGTTTTCCTCGTAGCTGGTGTAGGCGGAGCCGGTGGTGTACAGCGCCACGGCCTCCTGCACGGTCAGCTTCTGCTGCGGCAGCCAGCCGCCCGCAGGCTGTCCATCCAAATTCTGAGAGGTGACGGCGCAGTGGATAGCCAAGATGGGGTCGAAGGATTCCACAGGGGCGTCGGAGCTGCCGGAAACGTGGATGCCCTTGTCCAGCATGGTCTTCCAGGCGTAGGAGGTGGAGACACGCTCCTTGCCCAGCAGTTCCTCGGCGATCTCCATATCCGCACGGATGAACAGGGGCTGGATGTCCGCCAAAACGCCGTTGCGGGCGAAGCGGTCCAAAATATCTTCGCTGGTGATCTGACAGTGGATGATGCGGAACCGAGGATCGGGCTTGGGGTACTTGGCGGCGATCTTTTCATAGCAGTCCAAAATCACGTCCATGGTATAGTCACCGATGGCATGGATGGCCAGCTGCAGGCCGTTGCGGTAGGCTTTTTCCAGCAGGTCATAGAACACCTTCTCGTCATAGACGAAGATGCCCTTATTTTCCGGGTCGCCCTCATAGGGCTCACGCAGCGCGGCGGTCTTCCCGCCCAGGGAACCGTCGGGCAGCAGCTTGAAGGCACCGATCTTGAAGAACTCGCTGCCGTCGCCGGTGCGGCCGCTGTGGCGGTGGAGGTAATCCTCCAGTTGCGCGTCGGTGATGAGGCGGAGCTGCTGGATGAAGCGCACGTTCAGCTTGCCCTCTTTGTCCAGTTCCTCATAGGCGGCCAGAATGTCATCGATAGTGGCGTCCCACAGCTTGAAGTCGTCGGTCTGTACAGTGGTCAGGCCGGTGGACAGCAGATCCTTCTGATAGTCCAGGATGAACTGCTTCAGCTGTTCCTTGGTGTACTTGGTCAGGATGTCATAGACCAGGTGCCGGGCGCGCTCGTGGAGCATGCCGGTGGGGACGCCGTTTTCATCCACCACGATGTGACCGTCCTGCAGCGTAGGAATATCATCAAAAATGCCGGCGGCCTTCAGCGCGGCGGTGTTGGCCACGGCCACGCTGCAGCAGGTACGGGTAAAGATGGCGGGGTTGTCCGGGCAGAACTTGTCCAGATCCTGCCGGGAGGGCAGCACAGGCACGTCGAACTCATTTTCGTTCCAACCGCCGCCCTGGATCCATTCGCCCTTTTTGATACCGCGGTCGGCGATGTACCGGCGGGTGCGCTCGGCCATTTCCTCCAGAGAGCGGATACCGAAGAAGTTGATCTTCTCCTTATCCGTGGCATAGCAGAGGAAGTGCTCGTGGCTGTCGTGGAAGCCGGGCAGCACGGTCTTACCGTGCAGGTCCACCACCTGACACTCGCCAGCGGGGACATCGCAGTTCACATCCAGAATGCGGCCGTCCTCCACCAGCAGGGAATGAACGACCTCTGTGCCGTTCATGGTGTGGATGCTGCCATTGCGGAACAAAGTTTTCACGATTTGCTCTCCTTTCTTATTACAGGATGATCCAGCAGATCACCCCAGTGACCAAAGTGAGGATCGCTGCCGTCAGCAGCGTGAAGCGCAGTACCGTGCCCTCTTCGCCGGGTACGCCGCCGGCTGTGGTGCCCAGGATGATCTTGCTGGGGGAGATCATACTGCCGGCGGAGGCGCCGGCGGTCTGCGCCGCCAGCAGGGGGCTGCTGCTGACGCCGAGGTCGGCGGCTGCATTCACCTGTACATCGGTGAACAGGATGTTGGAGGACATGTTGCTGCCGGTGACAAAGGAGCCTATCACACCCAGCACGCCGGCCAGCAGCGCGTACCACCGACCCATGACGTGGGTGATGCCCTGCGCCAGCACCAGCGTCTGGCCGCTGCCGCTCATGAGCTTGGAGATGATCAGCAGCAGGATCAGGGACACGGCTACGGGTCTTGTTTTCTGCAGCGTCCGTGACAGCATGACGCGGAGCTGTGAACGCTCCAGCAAACCGCGGCCATGGAGCAGGGCGTAGCTGATGATACAGGTCAGCAGCAGTACGGTACCGGAATCCACCAGCGGGTGGAAGGGAGAGTACTTGGCCGTGGCAGCATTGACGATGCCGTAGGCGGTACGGGTCTCGGGGAAAGCGAACCCCACGCTCCAGCGGCTCAGCGCCTCGTGGACGGAAGGGATCACCAGAAGTACTACGGTAACAAGGATCAGCACCATATAGGGGGCAAAGTACAGCCAGACGGCGCCGCGAGGCTTTTCCGCGCCTGTCGCGGAGGTCCGGCGTACCATCATGGGGCTGCCTTCACAGGCGTATGCTCTGCGGTACATGGGCAGACGGGACAGGGGGAGTATGGCGGCCATAGCCACGGTGGCGGGGATAAAGGCCGCGATGGAGGCGTTGTACTGTGCGACCAGCAGCTCGCCGCCGCCGTGTATCAGGGAGATCACAAGGACAAACACAGCGCCCTGCCGCAGCCCGCGGCCCCGGTCATACAGCCAGCAGATCAATGCGCCAGCGGCCAGGTTCAGTATCCACAGAAGCAAGGCGGTGTAGCGGGCAGTCAGATGCAGCTCCGTGCCGGTGATACCGGAGATCTGCACCAGCACGTCCCAGGCCACAGCCAGCGTGCCGAAGGTGTTGCCCCAGGCTTGGCCCAGCAGGGCGATGATGACCGCCATGGTAGGACGGACGCCCAGCGCCACCAGCATGGGGACGCATATGGCGACCGGAACGCCGAAGCCGGTGATACCCTGCAGAAATCCCACGAATACCCAACCTACTGTCAGGATGCGGAACAGCTCGTGGGGACTCAGCTGCCGCATGGTGTCGTTCATCACATCTATGGCGCCGGAGGCGGCGATGAGCTCGTACAGCAGCAGCGCGGGGAAGATGATATATAGAATGGTGGCTGTGCTCCACACGCCTTTCAGACTCTCGAACAGTACCAGCTGTATGTCCGCTTTGTACACTACTAAGGCGGACAGTACGGTCAGCAGCAGTGTCACACCTGCGGCGCGGGCGGTAGATACGCGGAAAACCGCCAGCAGCATAATCAGCAGCAGTATCGGTAAAAAGCTGACGCACCAGGTCAGAACAGTAATTTTCATGTGCTCCCTCTTTTGCGGTCTGAAGTATTTTCACCTATAGGGTAGCACGATTTCCTCGGCCATGCCCGCCGCACGGCACAAATTCGCGCCCGGTTTTTTGTGCGTCTGCACAAAAGGCGGTTTACACTTATGGGGTATAATGGTATCATCAAAATAGGGGGTGTTTTGGTGTTTTGCCGAAGGGAGGCGTACTTATGACGCTGCGGGAGCTTTTGAAACAGAATGAGCTGCGGGTGGTGGAGGTGGCCGCCGGTGCGGACGGCCTGGCGCGCACCATATCCGGCGCAGTGATGTTCGATAACCCGGAGATGGTCAATTGGATGCGTGCCGGAGAGATCATGCTGACTACGGGCTACTTTTTGCTGGACGATCCGGTAAAGCAGGAGAAGGTGCTGCGGGACCTGGCCGACAGCGGCTCCGGCGGCCTTGTTATTAAAATGAAACGGTATTTTCATGAGATACCGCCCGCTATGCTGCAGCTGGCCGATGAGCTGCACTTCCCGCTGATGCGTATTCCCTACCACACCTCCCTATCCGAGATCAGTGAAGCCGTCAGCAAATATGTTTACGGCATCAACGAGGAACAGGCGCTGCAGATGGTGTATCAGGCCATGTTTGATGTGCTGCAGGGACACGCGGAGGTGGAATATCTGCTGAAAAAGTGCGGCCCGCTGCTTCACGTGCCGCTGCTGTATATGACACCGAGCCGGAAGATACAGTGCGTTTCCCAGATGCTGCAGCCGGGGCTGCGGGAAGAACTGGCTGTGGGGCAGGTGCTGTTCTCTGTGCCGGAGCGCGTCAAGGAGGTAGAAAAACTGCGGACAGCAGGTCTGTCCGCCGGGATCTATCCCTTACAGCAGGAGGACCAGTGCGTGCACATCTATCCCATCCACTCCGAGCAGGAGATCATGGGGTATCTGGGCGCGATCCGCCCCGCCAATGCGCCGCTGACCGAGAATGAGAACACATTGTACCGACGTATTGCCGCCGCCTGTACGCTGGTGCTGATCAAAAAGCGCGGGGGTTCATCCTCCAGGAGGGAGATCAGCCACTTCCTGGACAGCCTGGTGACGGAGGGAGCTTTGTCCTACGGCGAGATCGTCAAATCCGCCAACTACTGCAATATCCCGCTGTATTCGCCCTATATCTGTGCGCTGATCTCCTTCACCGAGCAGAACCGGCTTCTGCAGACGTCAGAATGGCTGGGCACCAGCGCCCTGCTGCGCAGCCAGTTGGCGGACAAGTGGGAGATGCTGTCCGGGAATATCAGCTATGCTTTCGCCAAGTACAACAACGTGATCCTTGTGCTGCAGCAGAGCGAGAGCCTGCCCGTGTATGAGCAGGTGGCGCTGGTGCGGGAGTACTGCGGGGACCTGATGAAGATGCTCAGCGCTAAGGGGCAGGATCGGGGTGTGATCTTCGGCATCGGTGACCCTGTGCCCTCGCTTGCGGAATTCTGCCGCAGCTATTCCCAGGCGCTCCGCACGGTGGATCTGGCCAGCAGGATATGCGACGAGCGTATTGCCACTTACCGCCGGTATATTCTCTGCGAGCTCATCTATGACTCACCCAATGCGAAACTGGCGCTGATCCAGCGGATCAAGCCGCTGCTGGCGTACGACGAGGAACACAATACCCAGCTGCTGTACACGCTGGAAACCTATTTCAACAACTGTCAGAACTCCGTAAAGACCTCCAAGGCGCTGTTTATCCACCGGAACACGCTGCTGTACCGGCTGGACCGTATTGCCGAGATATTGGATCTGAACTATAACGACAGCGAGCAGATGCTGACCTTCCAGCTGGCGCTGAAAGCGTTTCTGATGTGCCAGTAAAGTAAAACCGGCCCCACGG
>FR881508.1:11247-13830 GCA_000435555.1 Firmicutes bacterium CAG:176 | reverse complement strand
CCCTCTGCCCACACATTCACACACAGCCCCAGCGCCATCACCAGCGCCAGCAGCAAACTGACCACTTTTTTCATCATACGTTCCTCTCCTTCCCCGCCAAGAGAGTTCGTTTCAGCCCGCTGAAACGTTGAAAGGGAGTATACTCCCTTGGCGGCACATAATTACTCTTTCTTTATACCACTTTGCCGTCTTTGAAACAATATGCAGGGAGGGAATACTCCTTTTTTGGCTGAAAATTGCAAAAACAGCCGGACTTTTTGTGCAAAAGTCCGGCTGTTTTCGGTTATTCCGCCGTGGGCTGCACGCCGCCCGTGGGCAGTATGGGCCGGCTGATGGGAACGCTCCCCAGCATCAGCTGGTACTCACCGTCCAGCATCAGCTGCACCTGCGTCACATCCTCCAGTGAGCACAGCGAGTCCACCAGCCCCTGTATCATGCGGTTCTGTGCCTCCGCGTCCTCCGGCAGCAGCGCCGCCACGCTCCCCGGCAGGTTCAGGTAGCATATCCCCTCCTCCGTGCTGGCGTTCAGGGCCGTAAAGCCCTCCGGCAGCAGCGGGTACAGGTCCGCGTAGCTGTCCAGCGGCCGTTCCGTCAGTGCCTTCACCACCGCCTGGGCCACCGTCTCCCCCTCGTACACCGTCAGCCGGCGCTCCTCGCCCACCAGCGTACCGCCGCCGTCCGGGAAGTACAGCTGCACCTTCACCGTCCGCACCACATCGTCCGGGCTGGTCAGCAGCACCTCCTCTGAGGTGTACACCTCGCTGGTCCGGTCCGCAGGCAGCTCGCCCGCCACCGTCAGCCGCACGGCGTAAATGCCGTCCAGCTGCATCAGCGACAGCGTGATGCAGTAGTCCGCGATGGTCCGGTCAATACCGATCAGCTGGTCGTATTCGCTGCTCATGTCCACCGACACCGTTCCGCCGGTGACGGTACAGCTCAGCAGCTGCGTCCCCACGGGTATGGGCGCGATGAACCCCTCCGCCGTGCAGCCGCCCAGCAGCAGCTCCATGATGTACTGCGCCTGCTGCTGGCGTCCCCGGTCCCCGGCGGTGATGTCCGCCCAGGGGATGGCGATGCCCTGCACGGCGTCGCCGCCGCCGGCAGATTTGTTCTGCTCGCTCAGGTCCGCCGGGCAGTACAGCCGCAAGCTCCCGCCGTCCGCCGCCTGCTGCTCGCCGCAGGCGCACAGGCTCGCCGCCAGCGCCGCCGCCAGCAGCAGGGAAATGATACGCTTTTTCATGCCTCCTCCCCCCTTTCCGCCAGCGGCAGGTACACGGTGAACACCGTGCCCACGCCGTTTGCGCCGTGGCCGGCGGAGATGGTGCCGCCCCGGTTCTCGATGGTGTCCTTCACGATGGACAGCCCCAATCCCGTGCCGCCCACCTCCCGCGAGCGCATCTTGTCCACCCGGTAGAACCGGTCAAAAATATGCGGCAGGTCCTCGTCCGGTATGCCGATACCGTTGTCGCTGACCGTCAGCACCACCTTGTCCCCATCCACATGGGCCTCCGCCCGGACGAAGCCGTCCTCGGCGGCGGAATACTTGATGGCGTTCTCCATCAGGTTGTACAGGATCTGATGTACATCGTCGTCGGTGGCCAGCGCCACGGCATCCTCGTCCGCCGCGCCGGATACGGTCACGCCCTTCTCCTGGGCCACCATGGTCAGCATACGCTCCACGCGCTCCAGCACCGGCCTCACCGCCACAGGATAGGGCTGCTGCACCACGCCGCTGTCCAGCCGCGTCAGCCGCAGCAGGTTCTCGGTAATGCGGCTCAGCCGTTCCGCCTCCCGCCCGATGTCGGTGACGAACTCCTTTGTGGTCTCCTCGTCCATGTGATCCGTCTGCAGGATGGAGTCCGTAAGCAGCCGTATGCCCGCCAACGGTGTTTTCAGCTCGTGGCTGGCGTCGGAGACGAACCGCCGCCGGGCGTTCTCCGTGGTCTGCAATCGGTCGGTCAGGCTGTTGAATTCCGCCGCGATCTGGGCGATCTCGTCGGTGCCGCTGGCGTCAGCCCGGTGGCTGTACGCGCCCTCACGCACCTTGCGGATGGCCTGCAAAAGCCCGCTGATCTGCCGGGTCAGCATCTGGCTGAGCACGATGCTCAGCCCCGCCACCAGCAGGGCGATCAGCAGCGAGATAATGAGCAGGTTGTGCCGGAACGCCTCCAGCAGCTCCGACTGCTCCGTGTCGTAGTCATAGGCGTACACCGCGCCCACGATCTGGTTGTGATACACCACAGGCGTGGCCACGCGGCTCAAAAACGCCGTGCCGTCGTAGCTGCAATAGCTGGCGTCCTGTCCCCGCAGGGCCACCGCCACCACGGAGTACAGCGCGTATTCGCCCACGGCGTTGCTGCCCTGCCGGGTGTCGTACAGCACCAGTCCCGCGCTGTTGGTCACCATGATACGGGCCGCGCCGGACTCGTCCAGGCCCTCCAGCGCCGCCTGCACGTTCTCCACCGTCAGCTTCTCCAAGCCTATCATCGCCGACTCGATGACCTTCGCGGTGCTCTTCAGGTTGTTCTGATTGGAGGCCACCATCATGTTCTGGCTCACCAGCAGCGGATAAGAGTTCAGCAG
>FR881508.1:0-11226 GCA_000435555.1 Firmicutes bacterium CAG:176 | reverse complement strand
GTTCAGCAGGATCAGCACCGCCGCGATGACCAGGATATAGCTCAGGCTGAACTTCAGCTGCAAGGTCGCCTTGCCCCGCAGCTTGCGTATACCAAGGCCCAGGCGCTGCCGCATAGTCTGCGCCTGCGGGGTCTGGTCCGTATTTGCTGCCGCCGTGTCACACGGTGGGCTGTTCTTCTCCCTTAAAATAGTAACCAACTCCCCACTTCGTCATAATGTATACCGGGTTGGCGGGGTCCGGCTCCAGCTTTTCCCGCAGCCGTCGGATGTGCACGTCCACCGTCCGGTAATCTCCGGCGTAGGAATACCCCCACACCAGGTCCATCAGGCTCTCCCGGCTGTACACCCGCCGGGGGTTTTTCATCAGCAGCTCGATCAGGTCATACTCCTTTGCGGTCAGGTCGATGGTCTTTCCGTCCCGCAGGGCCACCCGCTGCTCCGTGTCCAGGCTCAGGTCGCCCACGGTCAGCAGCGGCGTGCGCTGGCGGCTCTGGGCCGCCTGGTTCCCGTTCATGGACCGCCGCAGCAGCGCCCGGATGCGTGCCTTCAGCTCCAGAATGTTAAAGGGCTTCGTCACATAGTCGTCCGCGCCGCAGGCAAAGCCCATCAGCTTGTCGCTGTCCTCGCTGCGGGCGGTCAGCATGATGACGGGCACATCGGAAAACTCCCGTATCTTCATGCAGGCGTCGCTGCCGGACAGGCCGGGCATCATCACGTCCATGACGATCAGGTCGAAGTTCTCCTTCTTCTCCAACTCCACGGCGGCCGCGCCGTCATAGGCGGTCATCACCTCATACCCCTCGTTCTCCAGATTGAACTTCATGCCCTTCACCAGCAGCTTCTCGTCGTCTACCACCAATATCTTCATTCCTGCGTATCCTCCGTTATGATGTGATCTTGTATGCTCTCCACGATGGCCTGTCCGATTCCCTCCACCCGCGTCAGGTCCTCCGCGCCGGTATAGGGTCCGTTGGCCTCCCGTTCGTCCACGATCCGCTGGGCCAGCACCGGGCCGATCCCCGGCAGGCCGTCCAGCTCCTCCGCGCTGGCGGTGTTGATGTTCACCTTCAGCAGCGCGGGCGCAGCCTCCTCCGGCGGCACGGCGCTGATGTCATAGCCGCCCCGCACCTGCCGCGGCGTCAGCAGCCACGTCAGTGCCATCGCCAGGACGAACAGCACCGTCAGTCCCAGCAGGAACACGTCCGTCTTTGTCAATTTTATCCGCTTTCCCACAGTTGACTACCCCGCCTCTTTTGCTTATAATAGGTCATGGACATACCGGCCCCATGCTCCGGACGGGGCCGTCCCCCTATATTATAGCATACATGGAGAAAAAGTCACATGAAAATCCGTCGTTTTATTGCTGTTTTTTTATCCGCCCTGATTTTATGCGGAGTTCTGACCGTTCCCGCCGCCGCGCTGGAGGATCCGGCCATCCGTGCCAAGGCCGCGCTGCTGGTGGAGGCTGAGACCGGCACGATACTCTATGACAAAAATATCCACGATGAGCTGTCCATTGCCAGCACCACCAAGATCATGTCCGCCCTGCTGGTCTTCGAGGCCATCGACCGGGGTGAGCTGCGGCTGGACCAGCAGGTCACCGCCACCGCCACCGCCCTGCGCGGCCTGCCGGAGGACGGCAGCACCGCCGACATCGTGGAGGGCGAAACGCTGACGGTGGAGCAGCTGCTGTACTGTATGCTGGTCATTTCCGCCAACGAGACGTGCAACATCCTGGGCGAAACGCTGTGCGGCAGCGTAGATGCCTTTGTGGCGCGCATGAACCAGCGCGCCCAGGAGCTGGGGTGCAAAAACACCCACTTTGCCAATACCACCGGCCTGACCCAGTCCGGCCACTACTCCTCCGCCTACGATCTGTATCTCATCACCCGCGAGGCCATAAAGCACGAGGACTTTATGACCATGGTGAACACCAAGTCCTACGAGATACCGCCCACCAACAAGACCGAGGAGGAGCGCGTGCTCCACAGCACCAACGCCCTGATCTCCAACTGGCGGCTGGCCGGGTACCTGTACTCCGGCGCCCAGGGCATCAAGACCGGCAGCACCGATGCCGCCGGCCAGTGCCTTGTCTCCTCCGCCGTCCGCGGCAGCCGCACGCTCATCAGCGTGGTGCTGGGCGCGGAGAAGGTCGAAAAGGAGAACGGCTCCGGCTACATCGTAGAGAGCTTTACCGAGACGGCCCGTCTGTTCGACTGGGGCTTTGACAACTTTGCCCCCCAGCAGGTGCTGGACGAGAATGAGCTGATCCAGGAGGTCCCCGTGGCCCTGAGCAAGCAGGTCTCCACCGTGGCCGTCCACCCGGCGGAGAGCGCCGACGCCATGCTGCCCAAGGATCTGGATGTCAGTGCCCTGACCCGCACCGTCACACTGGATAACGAGACGGCGCTGGCCCCCATCGCCGCCGGCGACCGCCTGGGCGAGATCACCGTCAGCTACGGCGACACGACCTACGTCACCGTACCCCTGCTGGCTGTGGCCGACGTGTCCGCCAGCCGCTTCCTGTCCCTGCGCCACGCCATCGGCGAATTCTTCTCCCAGCGCTCCGCCCGCATCGCCGTTCTGGCGCTGGTGGTGCTGGTCGCCGCCCTGGTTCTGTGGTTCCGGTTCTACGGCCGCAACCGCCGCTACGGCAAGCCCGGCAGCAAGCAGTACCGCCACCACTCCTACCGCGGCCGCCGTCACTGATATGGCGCCTATCCGTATACTCTACGAGGACCCGTATCTGGTCCTCTGCGTCAAGCCCGTGGGCGTCCTGTCGGAGGACAGCCCCTCCGGTTCCTGTATGCCCGGCCTGCTGCGCGAGCACTACCGCGCCCTGGGGCAGAACGACTATATCGCCACCGTCCACCGGCTGGACCGGCTGGTGGGCGGCGTTATGCTGTTCTCCCGCCGCCGGGACGTCACCGGAAAGCTCACCGCCGCCGTGGCAGAGCACCGCGTCACCAAGGAATACCTGGCCGTTCTCCGGGGCACGCCGGCACAGGACGAAGCCACCCTCACCGACCTGCTGTTCCGCGACGCCGCCCACAACAAAAGCTACGTGGTCAAACGTATGCGGAAGGGCGTCCGCCAGGCGTCCCTCAGCTACACCGTCCAGGGCGAAGCGGACGGCCTGACGCTGGTGCGCGTGCAGCTGCACACCGGCCGCACCCACCAGATCCGGGTGCAGTTCTCCTCCCGCGGCCTCCCCCTGATGGGGGATATCCGCTATGGCAGCAAAGCCGACTGCTCCCCCGCCCTGTGGTCCACGCGGCTGGCGCTGACACACCCCGTCACCGGCAAGCCCATCGACGTTGCCTGTCTCCCGCCGGACGCCTGGCCCTGGAATTTGTTTGCATGAAAAAAGACCGCCCTCCGGCGGTCTTTTTTGCTGTGCAGCGCGCAGAGAATAAAAGCGGTCCGTTGCTCATACATGAAGCTCTATGCCAGTAAATGCCCGATTCCCACAAACAGACACCCCAGCCCGAAGAAAAACGTCAGGATGGCTGTGGCGTACAGCCAGAACCGTCCCGCCCCCAGCCTGGGATAGTCCAAAAACGGATAGGGGTACAGTTGGCCGGTGCGTCCGATAGGCTTGCCGGTCCCGGCCCGCAGCATGGCAAAGGCAAAATACGCCAGCGGCAGCACCAGCCACCAGACGGCGTGCCCCACCGTCAGCCCTGCCTTATCCTGCCACAGCAGCCATTGCAGCACCGTCAGCCCCGGCGTAATAAAGTGTACGCAGACATTCCCGAAGGAAAAGCGCCCCTTCAGCCAGCTCTCATCGTCCCGCCGGTGGGCGGTCGGCAGCAGCACAAAGGCGTAGATCAGGTGCGTCACATAGATGCACAGCGTCATACTCAGCGCCACGCCCGGGGAACTGAGCCACCGGAACGCGCCGCAGTGGGGGTCATGCCCGCTGGCGCCCAGCGCCAGCTCATAGAGCAGTATCAGCAGATTGCTCAGGTGTGTGTAGTACACGAAAAAACCGGCGCGGATACAGTGCTTCTCCGGCAGCCACGCCTTTTTGTACAGTCCGATGGCCGTGACCAGCACGATCACCAGCGCCGACAGCCGCAGCACAGTCATCCCTCCCGCAGCGCCTTCAGCAGGGCGATCTCCCGGGCGTAGCCCGGCAGCTCGTTGGGCGTCTCCAGCACAAAGGGCAGACCCTGCAATGCGGGATGCCGCACCACGCGGCCCAGCGCCTCCGCACCCAGGCAGCCCTCGCCGATGCGGGCATGGCGATCCTTGTGGGCGCCCCGTGGGTTCAGACTGTCGTTGACGTGGACGGCTCTCAGCCGGTCAAGGCCGATGACCCGGTCGAACTCCGTCAGCACCCCGTCCAAGTCGTCCGCGATGTCGTACCCTGCATCGGACACATGGCAGGTGTCCAGACACACCCCCAGCTTATCCGACAGTGCCACCCGGTCGATGATCTCCCGCAGCTCCTCGAACCGGCTGCCCACCTCACTGCCCTTGCCGGACATGGTCTCCAGCAGGACGGTGGTGCGGAGACCCGGCGTAAGGATGGCGTTCAGCGTCTCCGCGATCTGGGCAATACCCGTCTCCATACCCTGCCCGGTGTGGCTGCCGGGATGGAAGTTGTACACGTTCCCCGGCAGGTGCTCCATCCGCTTCAGGTCGTCCGCAAGCGTCATGCGGGCAAACTCCCGGGTGTGCTCATCCTTGGAGCAGGGATTGATGGTATACGGCGCGTGGGCCACCAGCGTGCCGAATTCGTTTTCCGCCGCCAGCGCCAGAAACGCCGCCACATCCGCCGGGTCGATGGCCTTGGCCTTGCTGCCCCGGGGATTGCGGGTGAAAAATTGAAACGTGTTGGCCCCGATGGACAGGGCCGTCCTGCCCATGGCCAAAAAGCCGTCTGAGGCGGACAGATGACACCCGATATAGAACATGGCCTTCACTCCCTTCACAGCCGCAGGGTGGACACATCAGCCCTGCCGTTTTCGATGGTCAGCACGCCGCAGGTAGGATGCAGTGGATCCCCTGCCGCGCCGGGGTTCAGCGTCAGCAGTGAGCCGTCGTTGTCCACCAGCGGCACATGGGTATGTCCGAACAGCAGCACCTGTGCACCGTACTCCTTCGCCGCGTACATGGCGGCCATAGGCGAACGCTTCACGTTCCGCGTGTGCCCGTGCAGCACAAAGATCCGCACGCCGCCGATCTCCAGCAGCCGTTCCGGCTGGTCGCAGCTGCCCCAATCACAGTTGCCCGGCACGCCCTCCATGGGCAGCGCCGGGAACCGCGCCCGCAGGGCCGTCAGGTCCCGCTGGCAGTCCCCCAGGTGCAGCACCCGGTCCGGCGCTGTCAGCTCCACCGCGCGGGCCATATTATCCACATTCCCGTGGGAATCGGAAAGTACCAGAATTCTCATAATTGCCTCACAAATGTATCCTATTTGTGACGTATTATATCACGCCCACCTTGCAAACTCAACGCCTTTGCGGTATCATAAAAGCAACAAAAGTTCGGAGGTGCTCAATATGGTGGGCGGCGTGATGGAGCTGGATCTCCACGGCATGAATACGTACCAGGCGCAGATCGCCATCGACGCGGCGCTGCGCCGCTGCGGCGGCGGTGTCTACCGCCTGCGCCTCATCCACGGCTACCGGGGCGGCACCGCCATCCGGGATATGCTGTGGACGGTGTACAACAAGCGCAGTCAAGTGAAACGCCTTGTCAGTATCAGTGAGGGCGTCACCGAGCTGGTCCTGCGCGAGTATTAAGGAGGGACCCCCATGAAGCTGGCACAAATTCAAATGCACGTCACCGCCGACAAAGCCGCCAACCTCCGCCACGCGGAAGACCTGCTGCGCTCCGTCCGCGGCGCCGACATGGCCATCCTGCCGGAGATGTTCTGCTGCCCCTACGACAACGCCTGCTTCCGCGCCTACGGCGAGCCTGAGGGCGGTCCGGCGTATCAGATGCTCTCCCGCACCGCACGGGAGCTAAGGCTCTGGCTGGTAGGCGGTTCCCTCCCCGAGCTGGACGGTGACAAGATCTATAACACCGCCTACGTTTTCGACCCCACAGGCACCTGCGTGGCCCGCCATCGGAAAATGCACCTGTTCGACATCGACGTGCAGGGCGGCCAATCCTTCCGCGAGTCCGCCACCCTGTCGCCGGGGAACGACATCACCCTCTTCGACACACCCTATGGCAGAATAGGCCTGTGCATCTGCTTCGATCTGCGGTTCGAGGAGCTGTGCCGCCTCATGGCTCTGGAGGGTGCCCGTGTCCTGCTGGCTCCCGCGGCCTTCAACATGACCACCGGCCCCGCCCACTGGGAACTGCTCCTGCGTCAGCGTGCGGTAGATAACCAGTGCTTCACCGTGGGTGCCGCCCCCGCCCGGGACGAGGCCGCCTCCTATGTGGCCTGGGGCCACTCCCTGATCTGCGACCCCTGGGGCACGGTGCTGCATGAATGCGGCAGCGGTGAGGAGGTCGCCGTTACCGACCTGGATCTCTCCCGGGTGGATGCTGTCCGGCAGCAGCTGCCCATCCTCTCCGCCCGCCGGACGGATATATACGATATCCGCCGGAGGTAGGTCTGCTATCGATTTCTCAGATAGCCAGATGGCGCAATTTTTTAAAATACTCGTTGACAAAAGTTTCCTTTTACGATACCATACGATTTGTGGATGCCCGCGCTGTCCTCGCAGCGCGGACATTTTCTGCGCCGCAGGCGCTGTTTGGATAGAAAGAAAGGATACCAGCTATGAAAAACCTCAACGAAAAGCGGCCCAGTGGGCTGGCGCTGCTCCCCTTCGCGATGTTCATCTTCATCTACATGGGCGCCGGTATTTACTACCAGGTAAAGGGTATGGAGATGGCCTTTTACCAGTTCCCCTCCGTCACCGCCATGTTCCTGGCGGTGCTGGTGGCCTTTATCATGTTCAAGGGCACCATTAACGAGAAGTTCGACACCTTTGCCAAGGGTGCCGCCAACGTGGACATCCTCACCATGCTGATGATCTACATTCTGGCCGGTGCCTTCGCCAACGTGGCGGCGGTCATGGGCGGCCGCGAATCCACGGTAAATCTGGGTCTGTCCCTGGTACCGGTGGAATTCCTGGCCGCCGGTCTGTTCGTCATCTCCGCCTTTATGGGCACCGCCACCGGCTCCTCCATGGGTACCGTCACCGCCGTGATCCCCATCGCCGTGGGTATTGCGGAAAAAGGCGGCCTGTCTCTCACCGTGGTCATCGGTGCCGTGGTGGGCGGCGCCATGTTCGGCGACAACCTCTCCATGATCTCCGACACCACCATCGCTGCCACCCGCAGCCAGCGCTGCGAAATGCGCGACAAGTTCCGTGTCAACTTCCTCATCGCTCTGCCGGCGGCACTGATCACCCTGGTCCTCCTGCTGATCTTCGGCCGTCCGGAGACGGTCATGCCCCTGGAGGCCCTGCCCTTCGATCTCATCAAGGTCCTGCCCTACGTGCTGGTGCTGGTCCTGGCCCTGTGCGGGCTCAACGTGTTCCTGGCCCTGACCGTGGGTATCTTCTCCGCCGGTCTGGTGGGCATCTGCTGCGGTGATCTGACCATTGCCGCCTTCGCCCAGAGCGTGTGGGACGGCTTCACCGGCATGAACGAGGTATTCTTCCTGACGCTGCTGTGCGGCGGTATGTCGGAACTTATCGCCAAAAACGGCGGCATCGCCTGGATCATTCAAAAGCTGCGGAAGGTCATGAAAGGCAACAAGTCCGCCCAGGTCGGCATCGCCGCCATGGTCTCCCTGTGCGACTGCGCCACCGCCAACAACACCGTGGCCATCATCGTGGCCGGCGACATGGCCCGTGACGTGTCCCATGAATACAAGGTGGATCCCCGCCGCACCGCCTCCCTGCTGGACATCTTCTCCTGCGTGTTCCAGGGCATCATCCCCTACGGCGCGCAGCTGCTGAGCGCCGCCGCCCTGGCCAATGCCACCGTGACCTCCGACGCCCTGCACACCAGCCCCGCCGCCATCGTGGGCGGTATGTGGTACTGCTGGATCCTGGCCGCCGTGGGCCTGCTGTCCATCTTCGTTCCTTTTGCCGACGGTGTCTGCCGGAAAGACCCGTGGAACTGGGAGTACGGCTGCGCCCAGTCCGCCGTGGCCGCCAAAAAAGCCCTGCTGGAAAAGGAAGCGGAGGACATCTCCGCCCAATAACGCTCCCTGTCTTTGCCGCCGCGGCACACCCCCCTGGCCGCGGCGGCACTTTTTTGTCAAAATATACGGTACCTCCCACCCGCCCGGAGAAATTCCCTTCTGCGATATTCACAAATTGTGGTTGCAATTTTTGTGCAAATAGTGTAGTATAATTCGCAAGAAATCCGCATAGAACACAAGGAAACGGAGGAAAATGCAATGAAGAAATATACAGACATGAGCCTTCAGGAGCGTCAGGCCGAATACACCGCCGTGCAGGTGGAATACGAAAAGCTCAAGGCCATGGGCCTCAGCCTGAATATGGCCCGGGGCAAGCCCGGCAAGGCCCAGCTGGACCTGGTCACACCCATTTTCGGTCTGTTGACGAAGCCGGAGGATTTCGTCTCCGACGGCATCGACGTCCGCAACTACGGCGAGGTGGCGGGTATCCCCGCGGCCAGAAGGCTGTTTGCGGACATTCTGGGCTGCAAGCCGGAGCAGGTGTTCGTGGGCGGCAACGCCAGCCTGCAGCTGATGTACGACGCCGTATCCAAGGCTTTCACCAACGGTCTGCTCCACAGCGAAAAGCCCTGGTGCAAGCTGGACAAGGTCAAGTGGATCTGCCCCGTTCCCGGCTATGACCGCCACTTCAAGGTCACCGAGAGCTTCGGCGTAGAGATGATCTCCGTCCCCATGACCGCCGACGGCCCCGACATGGACCAGGTAGAGGCCCTCATCAAGGACCCCGCCGTCAAGGGTATGTGGAATGTCCCCAAGTACTCCAACCCCGAGGGCGTGATCTACTCCGCCGCGACCATCGACCGTCTGGCGAAGATGAAGCCCGCCGCCCCCGACTTTATGCTCATGTGGGACAACGCCTACTGCATCCACGAGTTCGACTGTGACTATGTGGAATTCCCCGACATCATCAGCCTGTGCGCGAAGTACGGCAATGCCGACATGGTCTACGAGTTCGCCTCCACCAGCAAGGTCACCTTCCCCGGTGCCGGCGTGGGCGTCATGGCATCCAGCGCCGACAACATCGCCTACTTCTCCAAGCTCATCAACATCCAGACCATCGGCTTCGACAAGATCAACCAGCTGCGCCACGTTCTGTTCCTGAAGGACAAGGCCCACACCCTGGCCCTGATGAAGCAGCACGCCGCCATCCTGGCCCCCAAATTCCACGCGGTGCTGGACGCTCTGGACAAGGAGATCGCCCCGCTGGGCATCGCCGACTACAAGCGCCCCGTTGGCGGCTACTTTGTCAGCGTGGACGTCATGCCCGGCTGCGCCAAGCGCACCCTGGCCCTGTGCAAGGAGGCCGGCGTCACCATGACCGGTGCCGGTGCCACCTTCCCCTACGGCAAGGACCCCCAGGACAGCAACATCCGCATCGCTCCCTCCCTGCCGCCGGTGGCGGAGCTGGAGCAGGCCATCGCCGTGTTCTGCACCTGCCTGAAGCTGGCCGCCCTGGAAAAGCTGGGCGTGTGAGCTGCAAAACCTCCCGCCGCCCACATAAAACCATCCCCCCGGCGACGCTTCACACCCCCATATAAAATCCCCCCGGCGAAGCCGGGGGGATTTCTCTTTCTTACTTATGCAGCAGCGGGCTCAGCGGTTTGTAGATCAGGAAGCACAGCGCCACGTCCAGCAATCCCTTGCACAGTGTGAACGGCACGTTGAACACCATCAGGCAGTTCAGCAGCGCGTTGGAGGTCGGCACCTGCGCCACCGTCCCCAGGATCTCCTGATACATCCCCACAATGGCCTCCAGCGGCAGGCCGTACAGCACCACATAGGCGGGATAGACGATGAAATAGTTGATGGGTATGCTGATGACCGCCATGGCGGCGGCCCCGGCCACGGAGCCCCACAGCGCCCCGCCCCGGTTCTTGTGCTTCTTGTAGACGATACCCGCAATAAACGCGAACACCGCGCCCAGCAGGAAGTTGGACAGCTCGCCCACGCCGGCGCTGGAGCCGAAGGGCAGGTGCAGCAGGTTCTTCACCAGCTGGATGGCGACGCCGTAGACGGGGCCGAGGGAGAACGTGCCCAGCAGGGCGGGCAGGTCGGATACGTCCAGCTTGATAAAGGCGGGCATGACGGGGATGGAGAACTCCACGAACTGGAGGACGGCGGCCACCGCCGCCAGCAGGGCGGCCACGGCGATACGATGGGTCTTTTGCTTCTGAGTCATAAAAAAACACTCCTTCTTGATGATAAACACCCGGAAAATTGCCTTCCAAGGTGTACGCATCAAAAAAGAGCATCGCAAAATGCCATACACGCCTTCTCTCATCCAGACTATACTGTCGGTACCGGAATTGCGCCGATTCCTGCTGCCGCAGCAGCTCGCGGACTATACCGCCGGTGGGGACTTTCACCCCGCCCCGAAGACAAATATGCGGTTGTTTTCGACAAGTATAGTACCACGCCGCCCCGCAGATGTCAATACCGATTTCCGACTTTACAGCGACGCGGTTTTCGTTTACAATATACCGTAAGAAAGGCGGTGAGACCCATGCCCGCACGGCAGATGACCGTATGCTTTTCCGGCTACCGTCCGGAGAAGCTCCCCTGGGGCTATGACGAATGCGACCCCCGCTGCGCCCAGCTGAAGCAGCGCCTGCGCCGGGCGGTCTGCGCCGCCTGTGACGACGGCTTCCGCCACTTCATCTGCGGCATGGCCCGCGGCGTGGACACCTACTGCGCCGAGATCGTCCTGGCCCTGCGTCCCCAATACCCGGACCTGACGCTGGAGGCCGCCATCCCCTGCCCCAGCCAGTGCGGCGGCTGGACGCCGGACCAGCAGGCCCGCTGGCACGCCATCGTGGACCGCTGCGACTTTGAAACGGTGGTCCAGGACCGCTACGGCCCCGGCTGTATGCAGCGCCGCAACCGCTACATGGTGGACCACGCCGCCCGCCTTATCGCCGTGTTCGACGGTCAGGACGGCGGCACCCGCCGCACGGTGGAATACGCCCTCCGTTCCGGCCTCGAGGTCGTGTATGTGGTGGTAGAGTGAGAAGAGGCCGCTTACGCGGCCTCTTTTTTCAGGGTTT
>FR881507.1 GCA_000435555.1 Firmicutes bacterium CAG:176 | reverse complement strand
GCGCCACCGCTGCTGTCCGTGGACTGGTACAGGGCGAGCCCCAGAAAAATTACCAGCATCAGCAGATACGTCTTGCCGAAGTGCCACAGGCAGCGCGCCTCCTTATAAAACAATCCCTTCATCTCACGCCTCCTTTGCCATGAACACGAACAGATCCTCGATGTTCACCTGTCCCAGCGCCATGCCGACGGGTACCGCATCCCGCCGCACCAGATACTCCGTGCCGTAGGGCGTGGCGTGCCGTCCGCACACCGCCGCCGGAGCGATACCGTCCGTACCGCCCCGCAGGATGCCGTATTCCTCCGTCAGTCGATCCTTCTCTTCGCACAGCAGCAGCCGCCCTTTGTGCAGAAACGCGATGTAGTCGCAGATCTTCTCCAGATCGCTGACGATGTGGCTGGAGATCAGCACGGCGTGCTCCTCGTCCCGGGTGAAGTCCGCGAAGATGGTCAGTATCTCGTCCCGTACCACCGGGTCAAGGCCGCTGGTGGCCTCGTCCAGCAGCAGCAGCTTCGGCTGATGGCTCAGCGCCGCCGCCAGCCCCAGCTTCATCTTCATGCCCCGTGAAAAGTCCCTGAAGGTCTTATCCTCCGGCAGCGCCAGCCGCCGCAGATAGTCTCTGTACACCTCCGGCTGCCAGCGGGCGAAGATGCCCGCCATCATGCGGCCGATCTGCCGGGCGGTCATGTACTCCGGCAGCCCTACCTCGTCCAGCACCGCGCCGATGTCCTCCCGCTCCAACGGGGTCAGCGCCCGGTTGTCCTTGCCGTAAACGGCGACGGTGCCCCCGTCCCGGCTGAGAGCGTTCAGGATCAGCCGTATGGTGGTGGACTTGCCCGCGCCATTCTCACCGATCAGTCCCATAATGCAGCCGGCGGGCAGCGTCAGGTCAAGCCCCTGCAAGGCAAAATCGCCCCGCCGCTTCGTCAGGCCGCGTATCTCCAATGCGTTCATTCTGCTTCCTCCTTCTGCAAGCGCCACATGTCGTCCAGCTCCTGCTCCGTCAGGCGGCAGGCGTTGGCCAGCCGCCGTATCTCCTGCATGTGGCTCTCTATTTTCCTGAGATTTTCCTCCCGCAGCAGCTCCGTGCTGCGCTCCGCCACGAAGCAGCCCTTGCCGGGCAGGGTGTAGATAAATCCCTCGTTTTCCAGCTCGTCATAGGCGCGTTTGGTGGTGATGACGCTGATGCGCAGATCCTTGGCCAGCGCCCGTATGCTGGGCAGCGCCTCGCCCTCGGCCACCTGTCCGGACAATATGGCGTCCTTGATCTGGCTGTAGATCTGGTCGTAGATGGGCGCGCCGCTGCGGTTGTCGATGTATAGCTGCATAAGAGGCCTCCTTGTGCAAACTGTATATAAACAGTATACACAGTTAATTCGGATTGTCAATAGGAAATTTCTGTGGTACAATATCCGGCAGAAACGCAGTACGCACAAAGGAGCCCTTCATGTATATCGGAAACGTAGAAATACACTCCAAGCTGTACCTGGCACCCATGGCCGGTGTTACGGATCTGGCCTTTCGCCAGATCTGCCGTGAGCTGGGCGCCGGCATGAGCTGCACGGAACTGGTCAGCGCCAAGGCTCTGTGCTATCAGGACAAGAAAAGCCGCGGCCTTTTGAAGCTGGCCCCCAACGAAAAGCCCGCCGCTGCCCAGATCTTCGGCAGCGATATCCCCTGCATGGCTGAAGCCGCCGTCATCGCCGCCGAGATATCCGGCGCAGACATTATCGACATCAACATGGGCTGCCCGGTGGGCAAGATAGTGGCCAACGGCGACGGCTCCGCCCTGATGAAGGATCCGGAGAAGGCTGCCCGACTGGCCGAGGCGGTGGTCAAGGCCAGCCCCGTACCCGTGACGGTGAAAATGCGCCGGGGCTGGGATAAAGGCAGTATCAACGCCGTTGAGTTGTCCAAAATGCTGGAGCAGGCAGGCGTCAGTGCCATTGCCGTCCACGGCCGCACCCGCACCCAAATGTACAGCGGTCAGGCTGACTGGACCACCATCCGCCAGGTGAAGGAAGCGGTATCCGTGCCGGTCATCGCCAACGGCGACATCTTTTCGGCAGAGGACGCCGTCCGCATTTTACAGTTCACTGGCGCGGACATGGCCATGATCGGCCGGGGCTGTTTCGGCAACCCATGGCTGTTTCAACAGGCCCAGGCAGCGCTGGAGGGCCGTCCCATTCCTCCCCTGCCGCCGCTGCGTGAGCGGTGGGACACCGCCGTGCGGCAGATCGAGCTGGCTGTGGAGGACAAGGGCGAGCACATCGCCCTGCTGGAGGCCCGCAAGCAGCTGTGCTGGTATCTCAAGGGCGTGAGCCACGCCAACTACTACAAAGAACAGATCGTCCGCCTGACCACACTGGAGGAGCTGTACCGGGTGGCGGCGGGTGTCAGGAGGGATCTGCGATGAACAATGAACAGGACATCCTGCGCCGCGCCCAGCAGGGCGATAGCGAAGCTTTCCGCCTGCTGGTGGAAGCCTATCAGACACAGGTATACCGTCTGGCCCTGCGGATGTGCGGCGAAGCGGCGGCAGACGACGTGACCCAGGAGGCGTTTCTCGCCGCATGGCGGGCACTTCCGGAGTTCCGCGGTACCTGCCGCTTCTCCACATGGCTCTACCGCCTAACCACCAACGCCGCCATCGACTGGCTCCGCCGGGAGAAGCGCCATCGGGGCATGGACGACGTCACCGAGCTGGAGCTGCCGGATGACGGCCCCGGCCCGCAGGACCAGGCAGAACAGGCGGAAGCACAGCAGACTGTCCGCCGTGCGCTGGGTCAGCTGTCAGAGGAGCACCGGCAGGTCCTGCTGCTGCGGTATATGCAGGAGCTGGACTATGCCGAGATCGCCGCGGCGCTGGAGATCAGTGAGGGCACCGTGAAGTCCCGCATCAGCCGGGCCAAGATGCGGCTGCGGGAATTGCTGGACGGCAGCGGGAACCTTTTTGACGGTGGGGCCGTCTTACAGACAGAGATCAGTGAAAGGAGGGAGCAGCCGTGACACAGCAGCCCTTTGACCCGATGGACAAATTACTTCGCGAAGCGCTGGCGAGCGACGCCCTGCCGCCCTCCGACCTGACGGACCGCATCATGGCGCAGGTAGAGAGTACGCCCCGGGGCGGCAGCGCCGCCTCCAATCCCAAACGCAATTATAAGAAATGGTTGCTGACCGCCGCCGCATGTCTGGTCATCGTGGGCGCGGCGTTTCCCCTGGCGCTGCAAGGCCGCGCCGGCCGGACCGATCACGCTGCAGATGACGCCGCCACCGCCGATACGAATGCCGACAACGACATGGTCAGCAGCTACTACGGTGGAAACCGCAGCGATGTGCCAGATGGCGCCGCGCCGTCTGATGGCACCGGCGGAGACACCGAGCAGGCACAAAAGAACAACTCCGCACACGACCAACCCTTTGACCCGATGGACAGCGCTCTGGCCCATGCGGCCGCGCTGCTGGAGCAGCAGGGCTGTACGCTGGAGGTCCTGGCCCGTGCGGATGATGCGGTGCAGGTAGCCATTGCCGATGCGGACACCCATCCCTCCGGCAATACGGACCTGCTGAAAAATGCCATGGTGGCCTCCGGTTTCGCGCTGGAGGGCGACTGGTATGTGTTGGAACAGGAGGAAACGACCCCGTGAAGCTACACACCAAGCAACTGACCCTCGCGGCGCTGACCGCCGCCGCCTACGCCGTTCTCAGCTATTTCGGCTCTATTTTCGGCATCACCTACGGTCCTATTCAGTGCCGCTTTTCCGAGGCGCTGTGCGTCCTGCCCTTCTTCCTGCCGGAGACGGCATGGGGCCTGGGCGTGGGCTGCCTGATCGCCAACCTGCTCAGTCCCTACGGCGTGCTGGACATCGTGGTCGGCTCCGCCGCCACACTGCTGGCCGCCCTGCTGACCGCCCGGTGCCAAAAGAAGTGGCTGGCCCCTCTGCCGCCGGTGATCGCCAACACCGTGCTTATCGGCCTTGTCCTGGCCTATGAGCAGGCGGGCACCTCCGCCGCCTTCTGGCCCACCTACGCCTTCAATGCCCTGACGGTGGGCCTGGGCGAGGCCGTAGCCTGCTATGGTCTGGGCGGCCTGCTGCTGTGGCGGCTGGACAAGAGCAATGCCTTACAGCACTATTTGCAGAACCGATGAATGAAAAAGCCCTCCGTGAGGAGGGCTTTTTTCCGCAAACGCGCTTCTTCGGACCTGAAATGCGTTCCGGGCCGGTTGCAATCTGCGGCGTCTTGTGTTACCATAACACTTACTACGATGCCCCTCGGGTGCCATTAAAGGACGTATACGTTGTATGAACGAGAGAGATAGGAAAAAACATACCGCCACCTCCCGGCTGGATACCAGTTCTCTGCCCCGCGGCCCACTGAACTGGGTGTTCTTCCCGGCGGCGCTGCTGTACCACGAGCTGCTGCTGCGGGCCTTCGACAGGCAGAGCACCTTCTTTACCGGAACACTGGTGCTGGTGGTGCTGTTCGCCCTGGGCGCAGGACTGTTCTGGAGTCTGCTCATCAATCTGTTCCGTCACCGCCGGGCGGCTACCATCGTCTCTATCGCCGCCACCGCCCTGTGGACGGTGCTGGTGTGCGTGGAGTACTGCTGCCGCAGTTACTTCAAGTCCTACTTCGCTCTGTCCTTCATCGGCAACATGGCCAGCGATGTAGTGGGCGGTTTCGGCGACACGGTCCTGCCGGATGTCGTGCTGCCCCGCCTGCCCTTCATCCTGCTGGCCTTTGTCCCGCTGGCACTGTGCATCCTACTGCGCCGGCGCATCGTCACCGAGCAGCGCATGGGCCGCTGGTCCCTGCTGTTCCTGCTGGTCATGTGTTTGCTGTTCGGCGGTATCGGCAGCGGTCTGGCCCGCTGGGGCACCTATCACGATGCCTATACCTACAACTTCACCACCGATACCGGTGTGACCCACTTCGGGCTCAACGCCAGTGTCCGGCTGGAGATCACCTACGCCATTTTCGGGCACCCCAGCCCCCGGCTGCCGGACACAGACACGAAGTCAGATGTGCCGGATGACACCCCTGTTGTCACAACGCCGGTGGTCTACAGTGAAAATGCCATGGACATCGACTTTGCCGCCCTGGCAGAGAACGCCTCCAGCAGCGCCGTGGCCCGCATGTCCGACTACTTCGGCTCGCTGACGCCCTCCAAGCAGAACGCGTACACCGGTATGTTCCAGGACAAGAACCTCATTCTTTTCACCGCCGAGTCCTTTTCTCCCTGGTTCATCAGCGAGGAACTGACGCCTACCCTCTACCGTCTGACCCACGAGGGCTTCGTGTTCGACAATTTCTATCAGCCCGGCTGGGGCCAATCTACCACCGGCGGCGAGTACGCGGTGATGACCGGTCTGCTCCCCACGTGGGTCAACGGCAATGTCAGCTTCTACGCCACAGCCAACAACAGTATGCCCTTTGCCCTGGGCAATCAGTTCCGGGCTCTGGGCTACACCACCGCCGCCTACCACAACAATATCTACAACTACTACCGCCGGGACAAGACCCACCCCAACCTTGGTTACGACTATCAGGGCCAGGGCAACGGTCTGCAGCTGACCGAGGACGGCAGCTGGCCCTACTCCGATCTGGAGATGATCCAGAACACCATCACGCAGTATATTGACACCTATGTACAGAACGGCACACCCTTCCATACCTACTACATGACCGTCAGCGGCCACGGCGGCTACGGCTGGGGCCACGCCATGGCCGCCAAGAACCGCGCCAAGGCTCAGGCCGCCTATCCCAACGCCTCCCCCCAGGTCCAGGCCTATGTGGCCGCCAACCTGGAGCTGGAGAACGCACTGACCTACCTGGTAAACGCGCTGGAGCAGGCCGGTATTGCCGACGACACCGTCATCTGCCTGGCCGCCGACCACTACCCCTACCTGCTGTCAGAGACAGACACGGACTATTATAACGAGCTGCGGGGCTTTACAGACTCGGAGCGTGACACCTCCCGCTACCGCAATGCGCTGATCCTGTGGTGCGGCGGCATGGAGGAAGCTGTTACCGTATCCGAACCGTGCAGCGCCGTGGACATCGTGCCCACGCTGAGCAATCTGTTCGGACTGGAATATGACTCCCGTCTGCTGTCCGGCCGGGACGTGCTGGATCAGGACTACGACCCTGCCGATGCCTACGGCAGCATCCCGCTGGTGATCTTGCCCACCGCTGCCGGCAACAGCTGGGCCACCGCCGCCGGCGTGTATGAGTCCTCTACCCGCACCTTCACCGCCAACCCCGGCGTCACGGTGCCGGAGGGCTATGTCAGCGCCATCAACGACCGTGTATCCCTGCAATACTACTACGCGGAACTGCTGGTGACCTATGACTATTACGCCATTGCCCTGGGAGACCGCGCCCCCAACGCGCCGCAGCTCCCCACCCCCACCCCGGCGGAGGATATGACGCCGGAGGAAACACTGGAGCAGCCGGACTACATAGAACCGGAGACATAAGCAGCGAGCGCCGTCCTGTCGGATGGCGCTCGTTTTCCTATGTGCTCAGCGGCTACCCATGCCGCCCACCGTTGTCTCCTCACCGGATCTCGCATCTTCCTCGGATACTGGCTTCGCCGCGGCCGCCGCAGATATGGGATGTCCACCGTCCTCACCGCCAACGCCGAACAACTCATACACCATGCGGCGCAGGATATAGCGCCTGTGTTCACGCTCATGCAGTCTCATTTCCGTTGTTATACCCCCATTCCTCCGCCGCCCGGCTGGCGGTAGGCACTCTGCTGTCTGCCATTATAACACCACATACGGTCGAAGTGCGGCGGAACACGTCTGCTGCCGCCGCCATCTTCGTCACAACGGGCGAAAGCGCCCCATCTGGAGCGCTTTCGTTCTTTCTGTACACCAAATTCGTCAATGCCGACCCACGCGGTCCCAGTCCGCTTCGTTTTCGTACAGCAGGCGGGTCCCCTCCAGATACTGGGAGTCCATCGGGTTACTGATAGATACCGCCGCCTTATACTTCTCCAGTGCACGGCGGGATTTCTCCGGCGGCTGCACAGTGCCGGCGCCGGCAATACACCCGCCGGGGCAGGCCATGCCCTCCAGCAGATAGCCGTCATACTTGCCCGTCCGGGCGATACGCAGCATCCGCCGGCACTCGTTCAGCCCCTCCGCGGCGGCGGTCTTGACCTCCACCTCCGGGTGCAGGCGGTGGATCACCTCCTCCACCGCCTTGGCCACGCCGCCGCCGGCGGCAAAGCCTACGCCGGGGGCACTGGCCTCGTAGTGGGAGGGCAGATCGGGGATCTGGCTGAAATCGATGCCCTTGGCCTCGAACATTCCCCTCAGCTCCTCGAAGGTGATGACAAAATCCACATCACTGCGGACACTGCGGCGGCTGGCCTCCAGCTTTTTGGCGGCGCAGGGACCAATAAAGACGACGCGGCACCCAGGCCGGCGGCGCTTCTGCAGCCGCGCCGTCAGCACCATAGGCGTCATGGTCATGGAGATATATGGTGCAAAGCCAGGAAACTCCTTTTTGGCCATCACAGACCATGCCGGGCAGCAGGAGGTCGCCATAAACGGCTGCTTCTCCGGCACCATACGCAAAAATTCCTCGGCCTCCTCCACCGCGCACAGATCGGCGCCCACGGCCACCTCCTCCAACGCGGCAAAGCCCAGCTGCTGCATGGCGGCCTTGATCTGTCCCGGCGTTACATTGTCTCCGAACTGGCCCCAGAATGCCGGTGCGATCACCGCCACCACCTCGTCGCCCCGACGGATGGCGTGGATCAGCTGGAACAGCTGGCCCTTATCCACGATCGCGCCGAAGGGGCAATTCACCAGACACATACCGCAGCTGACGCACTTGTCGTGGTCGATCTTGGCGTGGCCGTACTCATCCTGACCAATGGCATTCATGCCGCAGGCCTCCTGGCAGGGCCGGGTAAACTTGATGATGGCGTGGTAGGAACAGGCATCCCGGCATTTGCCACACTTGATGCACTTATCCTGGTCGATATGCGCCTGTCCGCGTTCGATAGCAATGGCCCCTTTATGGCAGGCATTCTGGCAATGGCGGGCCAGACAGCCCTGGCAGGCGTTCGTGACCTCATAGTGAGTAGGCGTGCAGCCGTTACAGGCGTATTTTATGATGTTCACCAGTGGAGGATCGTAGTACTTCTCCGCGATGGCACTCTCCTCCACCCCATCGCTGAGCAGGCTGTGCTCCGCCACCGGCCGCAGGGGCAGGCCCATAGCCAGCCGTATACGCTCGCCTACGATAGCCCGTTCCAGAAAGATGGACTCCCGCTGGTTGCCCACCTCACCGGGAACGATCTTGTAGGGCAGCTTTTCCATGCGGCGGTAGTCTCCGCCCTCATAGGCCAGCCGCGCCACCTCGGCAAACACTTGCTTACGCATATCCGCAATGGAGCATTTAAAGTTTCTCATAGGTACACTTTTCCTCCGAAACCCCCAGTCTTTTGTTACCATTATAACAAATTCATTATGGAAAACAATATGCAGTTGCGAGAATTTCTATCGCCGCGCGAATGTTTCCTCATGCAACCTGCACAGCCTTCCACCACAGCCGTTAAGGCGTTGTTAAGATGCCTTTTATCTCCGGTCCCGCAGGGCCTCCTCCAGCTTGTGCAGCGCCTTTTTTTCAATACGTGACACATAGCTGCGGCTGATACCGTAATGGAGCGCCACCTGCCGTTGTGTCTGGGGCAAATGGCCGTCCAGGCCGTAGCGCCGCCGCAGAACATCCGCCTCCCGAGGGGTCAGCTCCCGGGCCAGCAGCTGATGCAGCAGACGGCGGTCCTCCTTGCTTTGCAGTTCCTCCAGCATGGTGTCCTCTTCCCCCACCACATCGCCCAAATACAATGCGTCACCCTCCGGCCCCGTGTCCAGCGCCTCGTTCAGCGACACCTCCCCCTGCAATTTTTTCTGTCCCCGGAAGTACATTAGTATCTCATTTTCTATACAACGAGCGGCGTAGGTGGCCAGCTTGATTCCCTTGTCAGGGCGGAAGGTATTGACCGCCTTGATAAGCCCGATCGTTCCGATGGAGATCAGGTCCTCCTGGTCAGTGGACTGCGTGTAATACTTCTTGATGATGTGGGCCACCAGGCGCAGATTGTGCTCCACCAGTATATTCCGGGCCTCCAGATCCCCGGCGGCACAGCGCTCCAGGCACTCCCTCTCCCGGGCAGCAGACAGGGGCTTGGGGAATGACCCGGCGGTACCGGTCAGGTGCAGGGACAAAAACAGGCTGTTGCACAGCAGCAACAGTGCAGCAGACAGCATACGCATCGCTCCTTTCACAACACCCTATGCCCTATGGGAATGTCCCTATACAAAAAGAACACGGACGGCAGCGTCGTCCGTGTTACAGTTCCTCCTCCGGAAGGGCCTCACCCTCCTCGCCATTGCCGAAGGCAATGGCCGTCCTGCCGTATTTTTGGCGGATAGCATCCACGGCCTCCTCCAGCTGCTCCTGCCGCTGACCGCAGGCCTGAGCGGTACTGTCCAGCAGATCCAACTGTTGGAAAGTGCTGCACGTCTCGGTGACGTACAGCGCCGTTACGGTCATGGAGCGAAGGCGGGCAGGCGGCTTCCACAGCTGCCGGGCCAGGTCCGCAGCCGCACGGTAAATATCCCGGACCAGATGGGTAGGCGCGTCCAGGCGGGCCTGACGGCTGAATGTTTTGAACGATACGTCTTTCAGCGTCACGCTGACGCCGCCGGCATACAGGCCGTGGCGGCGCAGGCGGGCGGCCACACTGTCGCACAGAGGCATCAAGCCGGCGCAGATCTGTTCCCAGCGCACCAGGTCGTCGGGGAAGGTAGTGCCGTTGCCCACGGACTTGACCGGATCGGCGGCGTGGCGGGGCTTGACGGGACTTTTGTCAAGACCGTTGGCGTATTCCCACAGCTGGCGGCCCATCTTTCCCAGCAGCTGTTCGGGCATGGCGGGGTCGCAGGCGGCCAACTGACCGATGGTTTCTATACCGTATTTTTTCAGGGTCTGGGTGGCGGCGCGGCCGGCGTACAACAGGTTGCCCAGTGGCTGTGGCCAAACGATATTTTGCCACCCGTCTACCGGAATGACCGTTGTAGCGTCCGGTTTTTTCATATCGCTGCCCAGCTTGGCAAACACTTTATTGAACGAAACGCCCACAGAAATCGTTAATCCTGTCTCATTTTTTACTGTTTTTCGAATTTTATTGGCCAGTTTTTCCGCGTCGCCGCCGAAGAGGTGGAGGCTGCCGGTGACATCCAGCCAGCTCTCGTCGATGCCGAAGGGCTCGATCAGGTCGGTGAAGCGCTCATAGATGTCGTTGACGCGGACGGACCACATTTTGTACAGGTCGTGATGGGGCGGCAGAAGCACGAGGCCGGGGCACTTCTTTTTGGCCTGCCAGACCGTCTCAGCCGTTTGTATTCCGTACTTTTTGGCGGGTTCGTTCTTGGCCAGGATGATGCCGTGGCGGGTCTTCGGGTCGCCGCAGACGGCCACCGGGACCTCCCACAAAGCGGGCTTGTCCAACAACTCCACAGAGGCGTAAAAGCTGTTCAGATCACAGTGCAGTATGATGCGCTCTCCCATGCTTTTCACCTCCCGGCACAGCAAATTTCTTTGGCAGTATATGATACAATGTCTGTACCTTTTCTATACTTTCTTTATACTTTTTATGTGCTCCTCATGCGCCTTTTCATGCACCTTTTATGCGCTGTTGGGTCAGGTTCTCTTTCCCTTCCTTCCAGCCTCCCTTTTCGGGGCCAAAAACGAAGGATCGGACGATCATTTTCATGTGCGCCCCCTGCACAGGGGGCGCACACAGGTGGCTGTTCAATAGCCGATCCGACGGTCCACCAGACGCAGGGGCTTCTCACCCCGACCGTAGCGCTCCAGGTCCTCACAGAAAAGCTGCACGTTTCGATCGCGGGTGTAGCCCAGGCTCATCTGACCGGAGATGTGGGGGGTGATGAGCAGGTTCTTCGCCGTCCAGGCCGGGTCGCCGGCGGGGATGGGCTCCTGCTCAAACACATCCAGAGCCGCGCCGGCGAGACGGTCATGGTTCAGGGCGGCCAGAAGGGCGGCCTGGTCGATGGCGCTGCCGCGGCCCACGTTGACCACATAGGCGGTCTTCGGCAGCAGGGCGAGGCGCGCCGCGGAGAGAAACCCCTTCGTCTCACCGGTGGCGGGCAGGGCCAGGGCCAGGATATCCGTATCCGGCAGGAGGGCGTCCAGCTCGTCGTTGGTATGGATCTCGTCAAAGGCGGGGTCGGCGGCCTTTTTGGTGCGGCGGACACCGCGGACAGCGGCGGCGCCCAGGACCTTGGCGCGGCGGGCGAACTCGGTGCCGATATCGCCGGTGCCGACGATGGTGATGGTGCTGCCCATAATGGAGCGCATGGGGAGCACCCGGCCCCAGCGGCCGGCGGCCTGGTCGGCGCAGTAGGCCGGGGCGTGGCGCAGGAGCATCAGCGTGACCATGACCATGTGCTCGGCGATGGTGACACCGTAGGCGCCGGAGGAGTTGGACAGCATGACCTCGGGAGAGGGATACAGGCTGTCGTCCAGATAAGCGTCCACGCCGGCAAAGCTGCCGCAGAACCACTTGAGGTTCACGAAGTCCTTTAATTCACCGGGCTTGGGCATACCGTAGATGACCTCATAGTCACCCCGCTTGTCCGCGGGGACGGCGGCGGGGGCCGCGTAGTAGTCCACGGTGAAGCCGGCGCGGGCCGCTGTCTCGTCGATGAGCCGGCGGTGCTTGGGCTCGGTGAAGCTGTCGTAGATGGCGATCTTTCTCATGTTGTATATACCTCCAGGAGTTTTTCCGCGCAGCGCATTCCGTCGGCGGCAGCGGAGAGGATGCCGCCGGCATAGCCGGCCCCCTCGCCGCAGGGGAATATGCCGCGTATATTGGCTTCATAGTGCGCGTCACGCACCAGGCGCACCGGGGAGGACGAGCGCGTCTCCACGCCGGTGAGCAGGGCGTCCGGGTCATCGTAGCCCCGGAGCTGACGGCCCAGGACCGGCATGGCCAGGGCCAGCGTCTCGCCGATAAAATCCGGCAGACAGCGGCGCAGGTCGGTATAGACCACGCCGGGGCGGTAGCTGGGGCGCACGATCCCCGGTCCAGCGGAGGGACGGCCTGTCAGAAAGTCCGCCACCCGCTGGCAGGGGGCGGCATAGCCGCCGGTGAGGGCGTAGGCCGCCGTCTCCAGCTGCCGCTGGAGGGCAATTCCTGCAAGGGGATGGTCCGAGGGGAAATCCGCCGGTGTGACATTCACCAGCAGCGCGCCGTTGATGTTCTCCCCGTCACGGGCATAGACGCTCATGCCGTTGGTGACGGTGCGCCCCGGCTCGGAGGCGGCGGCCACCACCTGGCCGCCGGGGCAGACGCAGAAGCTGAAGGCGCTGCGGCCGTTGGGCAGGTGGCAGGACAGCTTGTAGGTGCTGGGCGGCAGAGCCGGGTGGCCCGCCAGAGAACGGTACTGGGCGGCATCGATGGCCGACTGGCGGTGCTCGATGCGGACACCCATGGCAAAGGGCTTGGGCACCATATACAGTCCGACGCGATGCAACATTTCAAAGGTATCCCGGGCGCTGTGACCCAGGGCCAGGAGCACATGGCGGGCGGGCAGGTCATAGGTCTGCCCGTTCTGGCAGACGGTGACGGCGCTGACCGCGCCGTCCTGTATCCGTATATGCTCCAGCCGGGCGTTGAAGCAGATGTCCGCCCCGGCCGCCTCCAGCTCCTGCCGCAGGGCTTGCAGGGCGATGTGGAGCTTGTCGGTGCCCACGTGGGGCTTGGCGTCGGTCAAAATGGTATCCGGTGCGCCGCAGCGGACCAGCGTCTCCAGAATGAAGCGGTGGCGCAGGTCCTTTGTGCCGGTGTTCAGCTTGCCGTCGGAAAAGGCGCCGGCGCCGCCCTCGCCGAACTGGACATTGCTGTCCGGGTCCAGCGGGCCGCCGGACCAGAAGCGCTCAACGTCCGCCTGACGGTGTTCTACCGGCCGGCCGCGCTCCAATAGAATAGGGCGTGCGCCGCAGCGGGCCAGCACCAGAGCGGCGAACAGGCCCGCCGGTCCCGCGCCCACCACGATGGGCCGGACCGCCGGGGCCGTCACCGGCGGCGGCAGGAAGTACACTTCCTGTTTATAGACAGATACGCGCTTATCGCGGCAGCGGCGCAGGACCTGGGCCTCGTTTTTTACAGAGACGGACACCGTGTAGACAAGGGTCAGGTCTTCGCGGGCGTCGATGGCCTTTCGCAGAACGGTACAGGCGGTGATGTCCGCCGGAGCCACGCGGAGCAGCTTGGCGCACCGGGCGCACAGGAGCGTCTCCCGCTGGCCGGGGTGCAGGCGCAGTTGGTCGATACGAAGCATGGGTGCGTCTCCTTTTTATAGGATCGGGTGGGGGTTCGCCGCTGCGGCGGCGAGTTGGCTTTCCCCTGACGGGG
>FR881506.1 GCA_000435555.1 Firmicutes bacterium CAG:176 | reverse complement strand
CGCCCGGCTATCGGCCGGGCGCTTGTGTTTTGGGTGGAAGCATGGTAAAATATAATAATAGATCAACAAAAGCAGACAAACGGGGTCGTATTATTTGCTGGAGGGATCGTATGGAAAGACGAGGGGATAAGGTCGATATTGTGCAGAGGGTGTCCTGCTGGATATCGGATATGGCGTTTGCCAGGTTTAAGAGCTTTAGTGATCGTGTGCTGGGAATACAGATCGATGAGATTCCGACTGTGGAGAGCATCCTTATGCGGCAGAATTTTTCGGTCGTATTTTATGCAGCTATTCTGTTTATACTGACCAACGGGATCTACCTGGTCAAGAACATCGCGGCGCGCTCGATGATCCCCATTGACATGGTGCCGCTTTACATGATGATCGGCGGCTCGCTGGCGATGCTGGTGTTTACGATCGCCTATAAAAAGCGTGGAGGAGAATACGATGCGCCGCCGGCGCGGTTTGCGCTGCTGGCCTACTATGGGGTGGTGATCGCCAGCGTTACCGTCTTTATGGTCTCCTGCAACTTTCACCGGGTCGGGTTGTCCATCTCCATGTGCTATCTGTTTGCGATCATGATCGCGCCCACATACCGCCGTGTGGATACCGTGGCGGTATGTGTTCTGATATTGATCAGCTGGTGGCTGCCCGGACAGCTTCCCTACGCGGAGAACTATGATCTGTTCAAGCATTTCCTGCTGCGATTTTCCATCATTGTAGGTTTTATCGTGCTGCGGTCCATCTTCCTTCGGCAGTCTGCCAACGAACGGCACATCAAGGAAATGGGTCACGCTTTCATCAAGCTGGCCTACAACGACGTGATGACGGAAACACTGAATAAAAAGGCGATGGAGACGTATGGCACGTTCATTGCCGATAAAACCGCGCCGGAACGGGTCAGCGTCATTATTTTTGACGTGGATGATTTCAAATCGTACAACGACAACTACTCCCACATGAAGGGCGACGAAGCGCTGCGGCGTGTGGCCGGAAGCGTGGTCGGGGTGTTGGCGGCGGCTGACCGGTATCTCTTCCGCTTTGGAGGCGAGGAGTTCGTGGCGATCCTGCCGGATATCGGTGAGGAGGAGGCCCGCCGTATCGCCGGTGCGCTTCTTGACGCGGTGCGCGCCGCGGCTGTTCCAAGAGAGGACCTGCCGGACCGGCACATTGTTACGGCCTCTTTCGGTGTTGCGTGCGGGACAGGCCGGGAATTGAAGGACTTTTCACTCATCGCAAAGGCGGACAGGCAGCTGTATATCTGCAAAAACAACGGAAAGAACTGTGTGGCGGCCAGCGGCGCCATATACAGATGAGGTACGCAGGCGCCCGGCTATCGGCCGGGCGCTTGTGT
>FR881505.1 GCA_000435555.1 Firmicutes bacterium CAG:176 | reverse complement strand
ACTGGCACTGCGGTCCGGGCCCTGGACCGTTCGGCCCTGGCGCCGCGATGACCGCCTGACCCTGCCCGGCAGCCGCGGCAGCCGCAGCCTCAAGCGCCTGTTCGCCGAGCGCGGCATCGCCCCGCCGGAGCGCGATACCTGGCCCGTCCTCTGTCTGGCGGGCCGTCCCGCCGCCGTCTGGCGCGTGGGCATTGACCAGAAAGCCCTGCCGGAGCGTTCCGGCAACACCATATACATCACCATCACAAAAAACAACGGAGGATAACAAGCAATGGCAAAGAGTAATATGGATCAGGATATCCTGAAGGTCCTGCTGTCTGAAGAGGAGATCAAGGCCCGTGTCCAGGAGCTGGGCGACCGGCTGTACGACAGATTTAAGGACAAGAACCCCATGTTTGTGGGCGTTCTCAACGGCTGCTTCATTTTCATGGCGGACCTGGTCCGCGCCGCCCAGCTGAAAAGCGAGGTGGAGTTCATCGGCCTCTCGTCCTATAAGAACGCCACCAAGTCCTCCGGCGTGGTGCAGATCACCCGCGACCTCCAGCGCGACATCAGCGGCCGCGACATCATCATCGTCGAGGATATTCTGGACTCCGGCAATACCCTGTATTTCCTGACGGAGTACCTGAAGACCAAGGGCGCCGCCTCCGTCACCATCGCCACCCTGCTGGATAAGCCCGCCCGCCGCGAAAAGCCCATTACCGCCGACTATGCCGGCTTCGAGGTCCCCGACGAGTTTGTGGTGGGCTATGGCCTGGACTACTGCCAGCAGTACCGGAATATGCCCTATATTGGGGTCCTCAAGCCCGAGGTCTACAGCAAGTAAAACCGCGTCTTTTCCGCCAATACTTCGTTACGGCTCCTCGACGTACACACGGTACGCCGTCGTCGCCGCGCCTCGTCTTGGCGAAAAATCCGGTTTCTCCCCGCGCCGCAGGCGGAAGAAGAGCACGCGCCGGGAGGGCGCGGAACATCCCTCTTAGCATTTGAGAATAGGAAGTGAAGTATATGGAAAACAAAGGCGGAAAGCGCCTGGCCCCCACCGGCGAGCCGGTGAAAACCACACCTCCGGCCACCGCGGCCGACGAGGTAAAGACCCCCGCGGAGCAGCCCGCCGCGGCGGAGAGCGCCGCACCCGCCCCGGCGGAGACGGCGGCCCCTGCGGCCAAGCCCGCCAAAAGCCGCGGCCGCAGACTGTGGGACGACTACGGCTACCTGCTGGTGACGCTGGCGGCGGTGTTCGTGCTGTTCAAGGTGCTGCTGCAGCTGGCCTATGTGCCCAGCGGCTCCATGGAGACCACCATCCCCACCAAGTGCCTGCTGATCGGCTGGCGGCTGCCCTATGTGGTGTCCGATCCGGTGCCGGAGCGCGGCGACATCGTCACCTTCTGGGACGAGGAGCTGAACAAGGTCCTGGTGAAGCGCGTTGTCGGCCTGCCCGGCGAGACGCTCTCCTTCAAGAACGGCTATACCTACGTCAATGGTGAGAAGCTGGACGAGAGCTACCTGCCCACCCAGGGGATTACTTATCCACGACATGAGGGTGACACTTTCACTGTACCAGAAGGATGTATCTTTTTTATGGGTGATAATCGTGGTGGATCTAACGACAGCCGTCTCCTCGGTGAGCCGTATGTGCCGGTGAGCAACATTCAGGGCCGCATGCTGGTGGCCATCTCCGTGGGCAGTGACCAAAGCTGGCAGGGCGTCCGCTGGATCGGCTGAGAAGGGAGACGGGGAGACATGGAAAGAAAACGTTTCAGCGGCGTCATGCTGCTGTTCATCGTGCTGGCGGTGGTGCTCATCACCCAGGTGGTGGGCAACCTCGGCCGTTCCGGCGACGTGAGCTACAGCGATATGCGCGCCTATTTCACGGCGGAGAAGGTCAAGTCCTTCACCGCCACCGACACGCGCCTGGTGGCTAAGCTGCAGGACGGCTCCAGCGTCAGCTGCGCCCTCCACAGCTTCGACATGTTTTATAACGACATGAACGATCTGGTGGTGTCCCAGGCGGAAAAGGGCATCATCACCAGCTATGACTACGCCGCCGGCAGCGAAAACGGCTGGCTGCGTACTCTGCTGCCCTATGTGCTGGCGGCCATGGCCTTCATCCTGCTGATGAACCTGATCGCCCGTATGGGCGGCCTGGGCGGCGGCGCCGTCAACGATAAAATGGCCCGCTTCGGCGAGGCCCGTATCCAGGATATCCCCTCTGACGGCAAGAAGGTCACGTTCAAGGACGTGGCCGGTGCCGATGAGGAGAAGGAGGAGCTGGAGGAGATCGTCCAGTTTCTGCGCGATCCCCAGCGCTATACCGAGCTGGGCGCGCATATTCCCAAGGGCGTGCTGCTGGTGGGCCCTCCGGGCACCGGCAAGACGCTGCTGGCCAAGGCCGTGGCCGGCGAGGCGGATACCGCCTTCCTCTCCATTTCCGGCTCCGATTTTGTGGAGATGTATGTGGGCGTGGGAGCCAGCCGCGTCCGTGACCTGTTCGAGCAGGCCAAGAAGCAGGCCCCGGCCATCGTTTTCATCGACGAGATCGACGCCGTGGGCCGTCAGCGGGGCAGCGGCCTGGGCGGCGGCCATGACGAGCGCGAGCAGACCCTGAACCAGCTGCTGGTGGAGATGGACGGCTTCGCCGCCAACGAGGGCGTGGTGGTCCTGGCGGCTACCAACCGCGTGGACATTCTGGACCCGGCGCTGCTGCGCCCCGGCCGGTTCGACCGCCAGGTGTTCGTGGGCCTGCCGGATATCAAGGGCCGCGAGGAGATACTGAAGATACACGCCAAGGGCAAGCCCCTGGCGGAGGATGTGGACCTGGGCTCCGTGGCCCGCGCCACCTCCGGCTTTACCGGCGCGGATCTGGAGAACCTGCTGAACGAGGCGGCGCTGCTGACCGGCCGCCGCGGCCAGCGCTTCATCACCGAGGAGGCCATCCACCAGTCTGTCATCAAGGTCATCGCCGGCCCGGAGAAGCACAGCCGCGTGGTGCCCGAGGCCGAGCGTCGGCTCACTGCCTATCATGAGGCCGGTCACGCCGTGGTCATGCAGGCCCTGCCGGACCTGGACCCCGTACATCAGATCACCATCGTTCCCCGCGGTCAGGCCGGCGGCATGACCATCTATCTGCCGGAGGAGGACCGTTCCTACCTGTCCCGCCGCTATATGCTGGACCGGGTGGCCGGTCTGCTGGGCGGCCGCGCCGCCGAGGAGATGATGCTGGGCGATATCTCCACCGGCGCCTCCAGCGACATCCAGCGGGCCACGGCCATCGCCCGCAAGATGGTAGGCACCTACGGTATGTCGTCCAGGCTGGGCAACGTGGCCTTTGACGCCGGCACCGACGAGGTGTTCATCGGCAAGTCCATGGCCCACACCCGCCCCTACTCCGAAAAGACGGCGGCGGAGATGGACGCGGAGATCCGCGCCATCATCGACGAGGCCTACGAAAAATGCCGTGAGATACTGGCTCGGTATAAGACGGAGCTGACGGCGGTGGCGGAGTATCTGCTGGAGCACGAGACCATGGACGGCGATACGTTCAAGACATATTTCACGCAAAGCGGCGAAAGCCGTCAGTGAGAGTGATATAACGATATGCGGAACCGGCAGGCGCATCTGCGCCCGCCGGTTTTTTGCGCAAAAGCGGCACCGGTTTTGTGCACAATGACGGGACAGACCGTCCGCCATAGGGAGACAATCAAGGGGGAAAGTTTACCAACACAGGGCGTTTGTCCTCTGATCAAGGACATACTGGCGATCATTACAGATTCTTAACGCCATGTCGCTGATGCAAAAGCTGTGATTTTTAGAGGTTGTTACAATTGTTTTTGCCAAATATTTTCGCTAAAATACACATATTCTGTGAGCGGTCGACAGACTTGACCGCTGCAAGGTGAATTTAGGAGGAATTACCATGAAAAAGTTTTTAGCAATGATGCTGGCGCTGGTCATGGCTCTGTCTCTGGTGGCCTGCGGTGAGCAGGGCGACAGTCAGAAGGGTGATGATTCCGCTTCCGGCGACAAGGTCGTTAAGATCGGCGTGTTTGAGCCCACTTCCGGTCAGAACGGCGGCGGCGGCAAGAAGGAGATCCTGGGTATTGAGTATGCCCACTCCCTGAAGCCCACCGTTACCATCAACGGCGAGGAGTACAGTGTGCAGTTGGTCTATGCGGACAATGCTTCCGACCAGGCTAAGGCACCCACTGCCGCGCAGACCCTGATTTCCCAGGGTGTGTCTGTGGTGATCGGTACATATGGTTCTGCTTGCGCGATTGCTGCCGGCCCTCTGTTCGAGAGCGCTAAGATCCCTGCCATCGGCACTTCCTGCACCAACCCCCAGGTGACTGCGGGCAATGACTACTACTTCCGTGTCGGCTACATTGATCCGTTCCAGGGCGCTGTGATGGCCAACTTTGCGTTCAATGAGAAGGGTAGCAGCAACTGTGCCCTGATCATCGAGTCCGGCGATGACTACTCCGCTGGTTTCGGCAACTACTTCCGTCAGGAGATGGAGCGTCTGGGCGGCAAGGCTACCACTCTGGAGTTCCAGAAGGGCGAGGCTGACTTCTCCACTATCATGGCTTCCATCAAGTCCGAGGGTTACGACGGCATCTTTGCTCCTGTTTCCATCGAGACCGCGGCTATGATTATCTCTCAGGCCCGCGATGCCGGCATCACCTGCCCCATCATGGCTGGCGACACCTGGGATGACATCTCCATCGCCCAGCGTACCGGCAGCAAGGCTACCGATATTTACTTCTCCGCTTTCTTCGATGCCGCCGACACCACCAATGAGGCCGGTAAGGCTTTCGTGGACGGTTTCACCAAGTGGGTGGCTGAGGATGCGACCCGCGTGGAGAACAACGGCGGTGTGTCCGACGTTATCTCCAGCGTGACCCCCTGCGGCTATGATGCTTACATGGCAGCTGTGGGCGCGATCGAGGCGGCCCAGTCCACTGACGGCGCCACCATCCGCGATGCGCTGGCAACTCTGGAGATCTCCGGCCTCATCACCGGTGACCTGAAGTTCGACGAGAACGGCGACGCTATCAAGAACTACGCGGTTATCAAGACCATCGAGAACGGTGAGATTGTGTACTTCAGCACCTTCAACGGTTTGGAGTAAAAGACGGCATACGTCGAGTCTGAGACGAACCTCATTGTAGGATAACAGCCATTGTGGGGGGAGCGTGCGCTCCCCTCACAATGCAACTTTCATGACTCTTGCGTTTTTGGATGCCGATGGCATCGTCCCCGGTCTCCGAAAGCGCAAGATTCATATAAGGAGGATGCTTTACTTATGCATGACGCAGCGTATTATATCGACTTGCTGCTCTCCGGCGTAACGGTGGGCAGCCTGTATGCGCTGATCGCTATCGGCTATACGATGGTGTATGGCATACTGCGTCTGATCAACTTCGCACACGGTGACATCTTTATGATGGCGGGCTTCTTTATGGTGTATGCCGCCACCTGGATGCCGATGGCAGTGTGTATTCCCCTGGTACTTATTGCCACAGTGGCGTTGGGTGTTCTGATCGAAAAGGCGGCATACAGCCCCCTGCGTACCGCGCCCCGCATGTCAGTGATGATATCGGCCATCGGCGTCAGCTATTTGCTGCAGAATCTGGCCACCTATATCACCGGCGGTATCGCCCGTGCGTATCCCGACATCCCGTTCCTGACCCAGGTGATGCAGGTGGGCAGTCTGAATGTCAAACGTATCACCATTATCACCCCCATTTTGACTATCTTGCTGGTGGTGGTGTTGGTCATTCTTATCCAGAAGACTAAGATCGGCATGGCCATGCGTGCGGTATCCCGCGACTTTGAGACGGCGCAGCTCATGGGCATCAAGATCAACAGCGTTATTTCCGTGACTTTTGTTATCGGTTCGCTGCTGGCGGGCGTGGCCTCTATTCTGTACTTCTCCAACTATGGTCAGGTCAGCCCCATGATCGGCGCTATGCCCGGCCTGAAAGCCTTTGTAGCGGCGGTGTTCGGCGGTATCGGCTCGATCCCCGGTGCGGTGATCGGTGCGTTTATCATCGGTATCTGCGAGTCGCTTATCAAGTCCAACGCCGATATGGCCGTGTTCAGCAATGCCTTTACGTTTGCACTGTTGATCGTGATCCTGCTGTGCAAGCCCAACGGCTTGTTCGGCGAAAAACTGACGGAGAAGGTGTGAGATATGAAGAACAATAAGAAAAGAAATCTGTTGCTGTCTCTGATCCTCGCCGCCGTCTGCCTTGCTTTCCTGCTGTATGTGGACAAGTTCCAGCACTATTCCATGTTGGCGACCGTGCTGAAAAAGGGCGCGATCTACTCCCTGGTGGCAGTGTCGTTGAACTTGCTGAACGGCTTTACGGGTCTGTTCTCTTTGGGACAGGCGGGCTTTATGATGATCGGTGCATATACTTATGCAATCCTGACTATTCCCGTGGCTTCCCGCGCTGCCGTGTATCAATATTTTGACGGTGGTATCGTGCAGTTCTGCCTGCCCATGGTGGTGGGTCTGATCCTGGCCGGCGTGGTGCCGACGCTGTTTGCGTGGCTTATCGGCCTGCCAGTGCTGAAGCTGAAGTCCGATTATCTGGCCATTGCCACGCTGGGCTTCGCTGAGATCATGCGCGCTATCATTCAGTGGAACAAGGTGGGCCCGCTGACCAACTCCTCTAACCTGCTGCGGCAGTTCGCCAACTTCGACAGCGTGCTGTTCCCGTTCATTGTTTCCGGCATCTGCATCGCTATTATCGTGCTGATCATCAACTCTACCTACGGTCGTGCCTTCAAGGCGATTCGCGATGATGAGGTGGCGGCAGAAGCTATGGGTATCAATCTGGCCAAGCATAAGATGCAGGCGTTCCTGATCAGCTCCTTCTTTGCCGGTATCAGCGGCGCGCTGCTGGCCATGTTCCAGGCCAGTATCCAGGCCAACGCCTTCACCTCCACCATGACCTATGAGATACTGCTGATTGTGGTCATTGGCGGTATTGGCTCCGTGACCGGCTCCATTCTGGGCTCTTTCCTGTACATCGCCTGCTCCGAATGGTGGCTGCGTTTCCTGGATGACCCCATGCCCTATCTGGGTGTGAACATCCCATTCATGCGCGGCGGCTTCCGTATGCTGGTGTTCTCGGTGATCATTATGATCGTGGTGCTGTTCTTCCGCAAGGGCATCATGGGCGACAGGGAGTTCTCGTGGGATGCCATCATCAACTTCTTCGGAAAGCTGTTCAAAAAGAAGGATAAAGCGGCGAAGGAGGTGACGTCCAAATGAGCAAGAACGTATTGTCCGTGGAGAACGTCACTATGCAGTTTGGCGGCGTGGTAGCCGTGGACAATCTGAATCTGGAGGTAAACGAGGGCGAGATCGTGGCGCTGATCGGCCCCAACGGTGCCGGCAAGACCACAGCGTTCAATGTCATCACCGGTGTGTACGCCCCCACCAACGGGCGGGTGCGCTTCAATGAGGCGTGCATCGTGCGGAACCATCCCTCCGGAAAGATGAAGAAGCAGTATAAGGGTGAGCACGCGGATATGTACACCGCCCAGTTCGCCCCGGAGGAGGCGCTGGACGACGAGGCGCTGAAGGCGTGGAAGGAGGGCCAGAAGGCGTTGGACAGCTACGCATTTACTGACCATGTGCTGGCCCCTACGCCGGATAAGATCACGGCGCTGGGTATGGCCCGTACCTTCCAGAATATCCGTCTGTGGAAGACCCAGACGGTGTTTGACAATGTGCTTATCGCCAAGCATATGCGGCGCACCAGCAATCTGTTTACCGCGGCGTTCCACCTGAACGCCAAGGAGGAGGCGCAGCAGCGCGCCGAGGTGCTGGAGCTGCTGAAGGTCGTGGGCCTGGAGGATGTGCAGAACGAGCTGGCTACCAGCCTGCCCTACGGCAAGCAGCGCCGGCTGGAGATCGCCCGCGCGTTGGCCACCGAGCCCACGCTGCTGCTGCTGGATGAGCCGGCCGCCGGCATGAACCCGCAGGAGACGCTGGAGCTGGCGGAGTTCATCAAGGAGATCCGGGATCACTTCCACAAGACGATCCTGCTGATCGAGCACCACATGGACCTGGTCATGGGCATTGCCGACCGGATTTACGTGTTGGATTTCGGCAAGCTGATCGCCAAGGGCACACCGGAGGAGATACAGAACAACGAGCGCGTCATCGACGCATACTTGGGGGTGGCAGAAGATGCTGAAGATTGAGAATTTGTGTGTGTCTTACGGCGGCATCAAGGCGCTGCGCGGCATCAGCCTTGAGGTACCCGACGGCAAGATCGTCACCCTGATCGGCGCCAACGGCGCCGGTAAGTCCACCACGCTGCGGACTATCTCCGGCCTTGTGAAGGCAGACAGCGGCTCCATCACCTATGACGGACAGGAACTGCTGGGCAAGCCCATCAACAAGATTCTGGAGGCGGGCATCGCCCAGTCCCCGGAGGGCCGGCGGGTGTTTGCCAACCTGACCGTGTTGGAGAACCTGAAGGCGGGCGCGTACCTGCGGAAAGACAAGGACGGCATCGAGAAGGACATCAAGTGGGTGTATGAGCTGTTCCCCCGGCTGGAGGAGCGCAACTGGCAGCTGGCCGGTACGCTGTCCGGCGGCGAGCAGCAGATGCTGGCCGTGGGCCGCGCGCTGATGAGCCGCCCCAAGCTGCTGATGCTGGATGAGCCGTCGCTGGGTCTGGCGCCGCTGGTGGTGCAGGGCATCTTTGATATCATCCGCACCGTCAACGAGCAGGGCGTCACCGTTCTGCTGATCGAGCAGAACGCCAACATGGCCCTGAAGATCGCGGACTACGCCTATGTGCTGGAGACGGGCAACATCACCAAGTCCGGTACCGGCGCGGAGCTGCTGGCGGACGAGTCCATCAAGGAAGCCTACCTGGGCAAAAAGAAGAGCTGAACAAACATCCCCCGGCCGTCAGGCCGGGGGATGTTCATTTTGCGGATTGCCTTTCCTGCGTGAAGTTGTTATAATAGCCGGGAATATGACAGAAAAGGCGGTGCGTGCAATGGCATATGCAATGATGGGGCTGGCGGCGCTGGCGGGCGGTGTGATCCAGCCACTGACGGGCTTTGGCGCGGCGGTCATTATGATGGTGGTGGCCAGCGCGTTTTACGACATGACCATTGCGCCCACCATCGTGGCGCTGATCTGCATGGCCCAGTCCGGCACCATGACGTGGATGTACCGCAAGCACATCGATGTAAAGCAGATCGCGCTGCCCATCGGGCTGTACACCGTGTGCAGTTTGGTCATCATCAATCTGCTGGGGAATTTCGACCTGCACGTGCTGACGGCGTTGTTCGGGGCGTTCCTGATCGCGCTGGCGGCGTACTTCCTGCTTTTTGCCAAGCGGGTGAAGCTGGACCAGCCCGGCCTGGCGGCGGGGCTGGTGTGCAGCGCCTTCTCCGGGTGCTGCGCCGGGGCGTTCACCATTGGCGGGCCTATGATGGCGCTGTATTTCGTCGCCATCGCCCGGAGCAAGGAGACGTATGTAGGCAATATGCAGTTCCTGTTCTTTACCACCAACCTCATCAACTTCACCATGCGGACGGTGCGGGGCTATTTCAGCGCGGCACTGCTGCCTATGGCGGGGCTGGGTATGGCGTGCATCCTGCTGGGGCTGTGGATCGGTACACGGTTGAGCCGAAGGATGTCCGGCGACGTGGCCCGGCAGGTGGTGTACATCGGCGTGGGCGTCAGCGGCCTGGTGACGCTGGTGCAGGAGCTGATGAAATAAGATCAAAAAAGAAGCGGCGCACCGCGCCGCTTCTTTTTTTGCTTATTTCCGCAGAATGGTCTCCACCACGCTGTCCAGCCAGTGACCCTCGAACTGCTCAATGCAGCCGTCGTCGGTCAGCTTGGCCAGCGCCGGGTCGATGGGCATTTTCGCCAGCAGGGGGATGTGGTACGCCTTGGCGGCCTCCTCGGTTTTGCCTTCGCCGAAAATATAGAGTTTCTTGCCGCAGTCGGGACACTGGACGTAACTCATGTTCTCCACCAGGCCCACAATGGGGATGTTCATCATTTGCGCCATCTTCACGGCCTTCTGCACCACCATGGATACCAGGTCCTGGGGGCTGGCCACAATGATGACGCCATCCACCGGCAGCGACTGAAACACGTTCAGCGCCACGTCGCCGGTGCCGGGAGGCATATCCACGAACATATAATCCACATCGTTCCACAGGGTATCACCCCAGAACTGCTGCACCACGCCGCCGATGACCGGCCCGCGCCAGATGACCGGGTCCGTCTCGTGCTCCAGCAGCAGGTTCACGGACATCAGCTGTATGCCGGTGGCGGTGGTCACGGGCACGATGGCGTCGCCCTGCGCCACGGCCCGGCCGTGGATGCCGAAGGCCTTGGGGATGGACGGGCCGGTGATGTCCGCGTCCAGAATGGCGGTGCGGTAGCCCTCCCGCCGCAGCGCCACCGCCAGCTGGCTGGTGACCATGGACTTGCCTACGCCGCCCTTGCCGGACACCACGCCGTAGACCTTACCGACGCGGCAGCCGGGGCGGAGGGGCTTTTTCTCAAATACGTTTACTTCCTTGCGCTCACCGCAGCTTTCGCCGCAGGTGCTGCAATCGTGGGTGCAATCGCTCATAACAGGTTCTCCTTTTAAATATTCTCACAGCTCGTCCCCGGCGGTGTAGACATAGCCGCACAGGGGACATTTGGGATAGTCGAAATCGTGGGCAAAGCCGCATTTCGGGCACTGACGCTGGTGCAGGCCGGGGTCGTTGCCGCTGGGCTGGGAAACGCCGCCGGTGAAGAATTCCAGCTTGCCGCAGGCGGGGCAGGCCATGATGGACACGTCCAGCGCGCCGGCCATCAGGTTGGGCAGGTCGCCGAATATCCAGCTGGTCTTGCCCAGCTGCAGCTTGTGCTGGCCCACGAACTGCATGGCTGTGCCGCAGCGGAGACAGTCAAAGTCAGGCATGGCAGCCTCCTTTCGCTCTTTTATATATGGTATAGCACGATTTGAGGGGATTTGCAAGGGGGGACGGTCGCTTGTCCGTGCAGTCTCATCCGCGTAGACGATCTCGCCGCCGCTCACAAGGCCAAATACGTCGTAGGTGAACGTGTAGGCTGAGCCGGAAGCATTGAAGATGACGGCCGGCAGGTCGCTGTCGTATAAGATCGTAAATGCTCATTGCATTTGAATATACTCATTCTCTATTTATCCCCTCCTAAGCTGTAACACATGTGGTGTGGGCGAAATTAGACAGGTTCCTGCGGTTTTAATTCCAAGGAAAAAACTAACGCGTTCATGTTATTGCTATTTGGTTGCTTACATTCATAAATATAAATTCCATTCTCTATTATACATCGCATAGCATATCGTAAATCCCCGCTGCTCGATGACTTCCTAACCAAAACGCGAGACCCTTCCATTTTATATTCATATTCATAAGCAACACTCAACAATCCAAGATCGGAACGGATCCGGATGGTAGTCTGCGGGTGAAGGTTATCAACCTCGACGCCCAATAATCTAACCCTTTTATTGGTGAATTTTGTCCCGTTAAGATCCCTAATAACACCAGAAGCTTGAACAAATCCTTTCCCCCATGGAATTCCTACAATTGGAATTCCGTGTTTTCCCTTTAGATCAGATAGCAGCTTAATATGTAAAAGATATTCTGTCCGCGGGGAAACTCTTAAAACATCTAAGCATAAATAGGGATAGCCTAAGCTGTCATTATAAATAGGATTAGATGCCAGCCACTCTCGCTCGTTTTCCGCCAGTTTTCGACCCTCGATGGCTTTATTAATTAGGTTTTTGCGATATACAATAGCTTCATGTATTTCCATACTGCAGCCTCACAGCTTCGTGACGGTCACGTTTTCCCTGCCTTGCAGATAGGCCATCTCCCGCTTCTGGCAGGTGAACAGCAATATCTGGCGCCTTTGGCTTTCCTCCAGCAGATAGTCCAGCGCTGCGTGGAGCCGTTCGTCGTCGAAGGTCACCAGCGCGTCATCCAGAATGAGGGGCACACGCTTGTCGGCGGGCAACACCATGTCGCAGATGGCCAGCCGCACCGCCAGATACAGCTGGTCGGCGGCGCCCTGACTCAGCAGGCGGACGCTGCGTCCCACCGGGTCGCCGGCGGGCTCGGCGGACAGGGAGAAGTCCCGGCTCAGCAGCACACGGTCATAGCGCCCGCCGGTGATGGCGGAGAAGATCTCCGCCGCCCGTGCGCCCAGCGCCGGGGAAAAGCGGTTCTGCAGCACGGTGTTGGCCTGTGACAGGGCATCCATGGCCAGCGCGATGGCATTATATTCATCCTGCAGGGCGCTCAGCTGTTCCTGCTTCTGCGCCAGCTGGGCCTCCAGATCGCTGGAGCGATCCAGCGCGCGGATGCGGCCGGTGAGGGTGTCAAACCGGGTGCGCTCCTGCGCCAGCAGCGTCTGTGTGCGCGCCAATTCCGCGGCGGCCTCCTCGCGTGAGAGCGCAGGGCGCTGGATAGAGCCTTCGGCGGCCGGCTGTTCCGGCAGCTGCACCCGCAGGGCATCCCGGTACAGGGCGGCTTCCCGGGCCGTCTGCCGGGCGTCGGCCAGCGCGGTCTTGCGGCGCCGGGCGTCTGACAGGGCTAGCTGTATGCCGGACAGATCGGCAGCGGCGGGGGCGAAGACGCGTACCTGGGTCAGCAGATCCCGTAGCCGGCGGCGGCAGGCATCTTCACTGTCCGCGGCGGAGACTTCCGCCCGGCGGGCAGCCTCGGCGGCCTCATCTGCCTGCTGCCGCAGGGGGAGATATTCTGCGATTTGGGTCTCCAGCGCGGCGCGCTGTGTTTCGGCGTATTTATGCCGTTCCACGATGGCCTGACGGCGGGACCTTGCAGCGAAGAGCGTGGCGATCATGCCCAGCCCCGCCATGCCGATGAACAGCCAAAAGGGCAGCGGCTGCTGCGCCCGGAACAGAAATGCCAGCGCAGCGGCGACCACGATCAGCGACGCGGGGAAGAGGACCAGGAGCAGAGAGGGAGTCCTATCGGGCTGGATGGCTTCGGCCCGCTGCCGCAGCTCCGGCTCTGCGGCGGGGTAAAGGGGGTGCTGTTCCAGAGCGTTCCGGGCCTGCTGCGCGGTTTGCGCGGCCTCCTCCGCGGCGCTGCGCTTTTCCGTCAGGGCGGACAGCTCACCGGGAAGTGCGGCGGCCTGCCCCTCCAGCAGCGTCAGCGAAGAATCGTCCGGCAGGGCGGCGCAGTCGGCCGCCAGCGTGTCGGCCCGGGCCTGGGCGGTCAGTGCCGCCTGCGCCGCCTGCTGACAGGCGTCGGCCTGCTCCTGAACGGCCAGCGCCTGCCACTGGGCCGTCTGCTGCCGCAGGTCGGCGGCGCGGCGCTCCAGAGCATCCAGCTCCCGGCGCGACTGCTGCGCCTGGTCGTTCAGCGCGTCCAGCTCCGCCAGCGCGGCGCGCAGCTGGTCGGTCTCCCGCTCCAGCGCAGGGATGAGCCCTGTCTTGTTGTGCTTGCGGCGGTTCAGCTGCTTTTTCAGGCGGTCGTAGGACTCGGTGTAGGAGGTGTCCTCCTCGCCGGTGGTGATCAGGGCGGCGATGCGGCGCTCCAGCTCAGCGTCCTGGTCCACGGCCAGAGCGTTCTGGCCGATAAAGGCGCTGCGCTCAAACACCTCCCGGGGCACGCCCAGCAGCACCTCGCCGGCGTTCTGGCCGGTAATGCCCGGAACGGGCGTGCCGGTGCCGGTATAGGTGCAGGAGAATTCACCCAAGGGTGATGCGGCGCGGCGTGTCTCCCGCAGCAGGGTGCAGGCATCCCCGTGCGTCGTCAGGTCCATGCGGCCCTGCATGGGCGCGCCGGTCCAGGGGGCGTAGCGGTTTTTGTCCGCCAGCGGCCCGCGCTCGCGGGTGGACAGGCCGTACAGCATGGTGCGGATAAAGGCGCCCCAGGTGGACTTGCCGGTTTCATTGGGAGCGTACAGCACATTCAGCCCCGGTGAGAGCGATAATTCGCTGTGATCCAGGCGGCCGAAGGTGCCGGTCAGGTGCAGAATATCCACGGAGTCATCCTCCTTTAAAAGTTCATAAAATATTATTTAAAGTATAGCATGACTTGCGTTAAAAGTCATTACATTGCCGTATACAAAAAATTCGAAAAAATTTAAAAATAGTGTTGACAAATCCGGCCGCAAGTAGTATCATATCAACTGTTCCGCGGTTATGGGACGTGTACCTTGTAAATTAAACAACGAACGAAACGAAAAGCACCAGACGGGAGCGCAAGGGGCTGTGAAAACAGACCGGAGC
>FR881504.1 GCA_000435555.1 Firmicutes bacterium CAG:176 | reverse complement strand
GGCGGTTCCACCGCCGGAGAAAGCTTTTATCCATGGAGCTTAGTGGTAATTTTTGGAAAAATGTTTGGAAATAGATGGAAAACAATTCCTGCGCCGGAAAAATTATTTAAAAAAAGCAGAATTTCCTCTTGAAAAAACGAGCGTGTTGTGCTATTTTTATCTGTGGTAAAGCCATTTACTGAGGGGGATGCAAAGCGTGGGGTACGCTTTGCACGACAGGGAGGGCTCCCGGGAGGCGGATATCTCCGCGTCCCGGGAGCTTTTTCATTATATAGTTAAAGCCGCCCTGATGGGCGGCTTTGGTTTACGATAACAAAAATTATGGTCAACTTCTCGGCGTATCATCGCCGCGATACCTATCCAGTGCCTGCCGGCAGTGTTCGGTGAAATCACGGCGCACATGGTCGGGCGCAAGAAGCTCGGCCTGACCGCCGAACTGGAACAGCCAGCCGTAAAATGTAGGACCTACCTCCACCGGGGCGGTAACTGCGATACGGTCTCCATCTGGGCGGATATGCGCATCAGCACCGAAGCGGTCCATGACTACATTGATGAGGGCCCGGTCAAAGCGCAGCTGCACCGTTTCGGTGCGGCCATTGTACATATCGAAAATCGTTTTGACGTATTTACCCAGGTCGAACTGCTCCGGCAGCGGATCGCGGGGTGTGTCGGTAACGGTCAGGGACTCCATACGATCCACACGGTAGTGGCGATAGTCCTGAATGGCCGGGTCGTAAGCCACCAGATAGTAATGCTTATCCACGCAGAGGGCCACCGGGTTCGTCTCATAGGGCGTGCCGCCGCGGCGGTAGGCCTTGCCGCCATCAGGTGTCCAGTCGAAGTAGCGAAACGTGACCTTGCGGTCATCGTTGATGGCGGTATTCAGACCGTCGATGGCGTAATAGAGCTTCTCATTGTGGGTGCGGACCCGGTCCATGACATAGACCTGACGGCGCAACTGGCGGGCATTGGGGCGGCTGGTGAGCTGCTCCAGCTTGGCGATAAGCTCCATACTCTTGCTCTGTGTGAGAAAGGGCGACGCCTGTACCACATCAATGAGCAGCTTCAGCTCCGGCAGCTGGAACTCCCGTTCGCCAAGAAAATAGCCGTAGGTCTTGCCCCGGACAGCCTGCACATCCATGCCGTACAGCTCCAGCAGCTCCAGGTCGTCATAGATGCTTTTGCGCTCGGCGGAAATACCCTGGCGTTCCAAATAAGCGATCATATCCTGAACGGTCCTGGGGTGGCGCTCGTCTGTTTCCTCCCGCAGATACCGCGCCAGATACAGCAGCTTCAGCTTTTTATTGGCCATGGCGCACCCTCCCTTCGTTTGTCCCATTGTACCAGATACGGGCAGGAAAGAAAACCACTTTTTACCGGCGTTCGACTTTACATACACGTACTTTTAGGCTATAATAAAGTGCTATGCTATCGACGAAAGGAAGTGCGGCGTTGCAAGTGAACCAAATACGGGCAGGCGCCGCGCTGAGCTATGTGTCCATGGCGCTGAGCACCGTTATCTCGCTGGTCTACACGCCCATCATGCTCCGACAGCTGGGCGACAGCGAGTTCGGCGTGTACCAGGCGGTGCTGCCGATCATCTCCTATCTGAATTTACTGAGTTTCGGCCTGGGCAGCGCCTATGTGCGGTATTACTCCCGCTTCCGTGCCGCCGGCGACAAGAAGGGCTGCGCCAAGCTGAACGGTATGTTCCTGATAACGTACCTCATCCTGGGTGCGCTGGTGCTGGCCATCGGCTTCGGGCTGTCCTACTGCGATGTGGTGTTCGGCAAGAAGCTGACAGCGGAGGAGATCGACCTTGCCCAGCGGCTGCTGCGTATCATGTCGGTCAATGCTGCGCTGACGTTCCCCATCAGCGTGTTCGAGAGCCATGTGACCATCAACGAGAGGTATCTGTTCCAGAAGATCGTAGCCATGGGCAAGCAGGTGCTGAACCCCCTCATTATGATCCCCCTGCTGCTGATAGGCTACCGGTCCGTGACGCTGACCATCGTCTCGCTGATCTTCACCGTGCTCAGCGGCGTGATCAATATCACCTACTGCCTGACACGGCTGAAAATGCCCTTTGCCTTCCGGCACTACGACTTCGCGCTGCTGCGTGAGATGTTCGGCTTTACGCTGTACGTGTTCATCGGCATTGTGGTGGACAACATCAACTGGTCCATCGACCGGCAGCTGCTGACGTGGTTCCACGGCTCCGCCGCGGTGACGGTCTACGTCATCGCCTCGCAGCTGAACAACTATTTCCTGCTGTTCGGCAACGCCATCTCCAACGTGATGACGCCCCGCGTCCACCGTCTGGTGGCGGAGAACGCCCCCATGCGGACGCTGGACGCCCTGTTCACCAAGGTGGGGCGGCTGCAGTTCATCCTGCTGGGCGGCATATTCCTGGGCTTCGTGGCCATCGGCCAGTCCTTCGTGGTGCTGTGGGGCGGCGGCGAGCAGTTCCGCATCGACTATTGGACCGCGCTGCTGCTGTTCTTTGCCTGCCTGTGGACCAACATTCAGACCGTGGGCATCGAGATACAGCGTGCCAAGAATATGCACAAATACCGTTCGCTGGTCTATCTGGGCGTACTGGTGGGCAACATCGTGATCTCCATCCCCCTGTGTATGAAATGGCAGGGCCTGGGCGCGGCCATCGGCACGGCGATCGCCACGCTGGTGGGCAACGTGTTCCTGATGAACCGCTACTACTACAAGCACATCGGCCTAAACATCCCCGGCTTCTGGCGGCATATCAGCCATCTGCTGCCGGCCATGGTGCTGCCCACCACCGTGGCGGTGCTGCTGGCGGTGTTCGTCCATCCCGCCACCTACTGGCAGCTGATTCCGCCGGGACTGCTGTTCGTGGCGGTGTACGCCGCCAGTATGTGGCTGTTCGGCATGAACCGCTATGAGCGCGGTCTGGTGACCGGACCGCTGCGGCGGATACTGCATCGGCAATGATCTGTCTTTCCGCCCCTGCGCGGCGGGAAGAAAAAAGGGAGGTACTCTGTTATGGGAAGAAAACTTGCGACCTTTTTTCGCCAGCTGAAGCATCTCAGCTTCGCGCGGATGAAGCTGCACATCAACGCCGTCCATGAGGAGACAGGCAAAAACCGCCTATGCATTTTCTGCGACATGGTATGGTGCGAGGTGCGCTACGGCATCGGCTATCTGGACTACCATGTGTTCGGCTTTGCGAACCGCCGCGGCGCGGTGCGGAAGACCTATATGACCGCCGTGCAGAACCAGGCCCTGACCCGGCAGATGAACGATCCGGCGTATTTCTATCAACTCAACGACAAGATCGAGTTCGACACCATCTTCTCCGACCTGCTGAAGCGCCGCTTCCTGGACCTGCGTAAGACGGACGCCGCGGGCCTGCGGGACTTCTGCGCCGGTACGGAGGCCATCTTCTGCAAGCCCGCTGGGCTGTGCGGCGGCGAGGGCATCCAGCGTCTTATCACAGCGGACATCGACGATTACGACGCTCTGTATGACCGGCTGATCAAGGGCGGCCAGCTGCTGATCGAGGAGCCCATCCGCCAGCATCCGGACATGAATAAGCTGTGCCCCGACTCGGTGAACACCGTCCGTATCGTCACGCTGGTGACAGCGCAGGGCGCGCAGATGGTCTATGCCCTGGTCCGCATGGGCATGGGCGGCGTGTGCGTGGACAATGTCTCCTCCGGCGGTATGTACGCCCCGGTGAACGAGCACGGCCAGCTGTACCGCCCCGCCTTCTGCGACAAGACCGGCAAATATTACGAGCGCCACCCCGTCACCGGTACAGAGATCATGGGCTTCCAGATCCCCCTGTTCGACCAGGCGCTGGAGCTGTGCCGCACCGCGTCCAGGCGGGTGGAGGCGCACCTGAAATATATCGGCTGGGACGTGGCCATCACGCCGGATGGCCCCGTGCTGGTGGAGGGCAACAACCTGCCCGGTTACGATATGTGCCAGAACGCCGGCCATGTGGACGAGGGTATGCTGCCCCGGTTCGAGAAGCTGCTGGGCCGCCCCATTATGTGATGAAACCGTATGCTGCGCCCCGTGGGGCGAAACAGAGATAAGGAGGACAGACCATGCATCCTATGCGTAGAAAAGACAAGGAACGTGACGCCGCCTTTGCCTGGCAGGTACTGCGTGACGCCACCTATGCCACCCTGGCCATGACCGACAGTGACGGCGCCCCCTATTGTGTGCCCGTGAACCATGTGGCCGACGAGCAGGGCAATGCGGTGTATTTTCATTGCGCCGGCGCCGGCCGCAAGTGGGACATCCTGACGAAGGAGCCGCCCGTGTGCCTGTCCGCCGTGTCCAAGGCAGAGCTGATCCCCGGCGAGCTGACCACCGCCTACAAGTCCGCCCTTGTGCAGGGCAGGGCCGTACTGGTGCAGGACCCGGAGGAGAAGCTGTACGCCCTGAAGCTGCTGGTGCAGGCGCTGGACCCCGTTTCCATGTCCCGGGCCGTCCTCTGCGCCGAACACTCTATGCAGCGCACCATGCTGGTAAAGATCGTCCCCGAGACCGTCACCGGCAAGGAGTCCTTCGGAGACTGAACAAACAGCTTTCTGCGTGAAGAGAACCGCAAAAGAACCGCCCTCCGGCGGTTCTTTTTGCGGTTGTCTACCCCGGGGGAGGGATAATTAAAGTCAAAAAAAGAAGGCCCGTAGGAAAGCAGCATTTACTATCCCTCCCGCG
>FR881503.1:1807-7146 GCA_000435555.1 Firmicutes bacterium CAG:176 | reverse complement strand
GCTCCTGCTGGCCGGCATCATCTATATGCTGTGCAAGCCCTACAAGGAAGCCACCAAGCTCTCCGTGAAGTAAACTGTCCCCGTAATTACCCTCTTACCCCATAGAAAGGAGTGAACTTCCATGCTGCAATGGCTGTCAGCAAACCTGGGCACCATCCTCATCAGTGCCGCCTTACTTGTCGTTGTGATCCTCATCATCCGCTACCTGCTGCGCCAGAAGAAGGCGGGAAAGTCCTCCTGCGGTGCCGGCTGCGCCCACTGCGCCATGCACGGCCAGTGCCACAGCCAGAGCTGCAAGCACTGAATAGAGCAGGGGGGAGGCATCGTCAGTGCCTCCCCCTGCGTCTAAAAGGAGATGTCACCATGACAGAAACGATCCTGAAGGTGGACGGTATGGCCTGCGGTATGTGCGAAAGCCACATCAACGACACCGTCCGAAACAAGTTCTCCGTCCAGAAGGTCACGTCCTCCCACACCAAGGGCGAGACGGTGATCCTCTCGGAGCAGCCCCTGGACCAGCAGGCGCTGCGTGATGCCATCGCCGCCACCGGCTACGAGGTCAAGGCGGTGGACGCCCATCCCTACGAGAAAAAGGGCCTCTTTTCCTTCCACAGAAAGTGACCCGCCAAAGAAGCGCCCTCCCCCGGCGCTTTTTTGAAAACCGGTAGTTAAATCACTCTAACCAAAGTTAGAAGAAGCTAACCGCGTATCATCCGGAAGAAACGAGCAAAAATACCGTCGAGCAATGTTCGGCGGCACGGAACAGAAAGGAAGTGCGATATGAGCGTCGTGATCTTAGGCGGCAACGAGTGCATGGAGCGTCGTTACAAGGACCTGTGTCAGTCCTACAAATGCTCCGCCAAGGTGTTCACCAAGCCCTCCGGCGGCCTGAAAAACAAGCTGGGCAGTCCGGACCTGATGATCTTCTTCACCTCCACCATGTCCCACAAGCTGGTGCAGAGCGCTCTCAGCGAGCTGAAGGGCACGCCGACCCGTATCGAGCGCTGCCATACCAGCTCTCTGTCCGCCCTGCGGAGCATTCTGGAAAAACACGCCGGTTAAGGAGGAACCCCTATGTCCGAAGAAATGGTCGTGCGCCAGTGCGCCCCCACTCTGGCCGGTATCAAGGCCGGAAGTCTCTTTCCCTGTCCCTGCACGGACCGGGATGCACTGCTGGACGAGGTGCGGCAGCTGAACCGCCGCCTCTCGCCCAAGGGCCTGTGCCTGCTGCCCCTTCGCTTTACCGAGGGCGGCGCCCTGCTGTACCTCTACCGCCCCGCCACTCTCCGCCGCGATCTCAGCGACGATCTGGCCCGCCGCCTGCTGGCGGAGGCCGGCTATGACGGCGGCAGCTGCGGCCGCTGTGTGGCCACGCTGATCCGCCGCTTCCGTCAGGGTGCGGACTTCCCCCACGAGATCGGCCTCTTCCTCAGCTACCCTCCTGAGGACGTCAAGGGCTTCGTGGACAACCGTGCCCGCAGCTACAAGTGCGCGGGGCTGTGGAAGGTGTACAGCGACGAGGCCCGGGCCCGGCGGCTCTTCACCCGGTTCAAGCGCTGCACGGACACATACTGCAAGCTCTGGCAGGCCGGCGCGACGATCGATCAGCTGGCTGTGGCGGGGTAACGATCGAAAGGAGAAACGACAATGAAAAAGACTGCTGTGATCTATTGGAGCGGCACCGGCAACACCGAGGCCATGGCCAATGCCGTGCTGGAGGGCATGACCGCCGCCGGAGCGGATGCCAAGCTGCTGACGGTGGACCAGGTGAACACCGCCGAGCTGAACGGCTATGCCGCCATTGCCTTCGGCTGCCCGGCCATGGGCAGCGAGGTGCTGGAGGAGATGGAGTTCCAGCCCATGTTCGACGCCTGCAAGAACTGCCTGGGCGGCAAGGCCGTGGCTCTGTTCGGCTCCTACGGCTGGGGCGACGGCGAGTGGATGCGCTCCTGGGAAAAGGACTGCGCCGATGCCGGCGTGAACCTGGTCTGCGACAGCGTGATCTGCTGCGAGGCCCCGGACGATGCCGTGCTGGAATCCCTCCGGGCCATGGGCAAGACCCTGGCATCTTGAACGCTTTGCACCTCCTGCGCCGCCGTCTGCGGCAGCGCGGGCAGACGCTGCTGCCGCTGCTGGCCGCCCTCTCCGCCGCAGCGGTGGTATACAGATGAAAAAGCACCCCTCAGGCCAGGCGGCCTGAGGGGTGCTTTTTTTACAGCCATTTCTTGTGCCTGAAGAACCACAGCAGTCCTGCCACCAGCAGTATGCTGGCGGCGATGATCACGGGATAGCCCCACTCCGACTGCAGCTCCGGCATATTTACGAAGTTCATGCCGAACCAGCCGGTGATCAGCGTCAGCGGCAGGAACAGCACCGTCACAATGGTGAATACCCGCATCAGGTCGTTCTGCTGGATGGCCAGCTGGCTCTGATAGGCCTCCCGCAGCTGGGCCACCAGCTCCTGCAGCGCGCATACCTTTTGCAGATACCGGCCCGTCCGCCGCCCCAGCACCTCCAGCCGCGCCAGAATGTTGGCTTCGATCAGCCCGTTATCGTTGTCGCACATCTCATCGAAGATGGCGTCCAGCTGCTCATAGTACCGCTTCAGGTGCAGCAGCTCCCGCCGCCACGCGGCGATGCGCCGGGGCGCGTCGTCCTTGGCCTTGCCCTCCAGTATTGTGCTCTCGCCGCCGTTGATCTGGGCCTCCAGCTTTTCCAGATACGCCATGTCGCCCTTGAACAGCCCCGCAAAAAACCGGTACAGCAGCTGCTGGTCATTCAGCGGTCCGCCTGCGGTCAGCGTGTCCACCGCACCCTGCACATACTGCTGTGCCGCCTCGTTCCGGCAGAAGAAAAACAGGTCCTCCCGGTCGATGTATACCAGCACCTTGCCGCTTTTCCCCGCCTTCCGCACATCGTACCAGTCAAAGGCCAGCAGGTCGAAGTCGGCAAAGGCCTCAAAGCTCTCCGTCTGCAATTCACCCACATATTGAAATACAGCGGCGTCCATCTGCTCCGCCACCTGCTCCATATCCTTCCACAGCAGCACGCTCCGCATATTGCCACCGTCCTTTCTCCTGCAGTATACCCCACCGCGTCCCCTTCGTCAAGTTGACTTTCCCGCGGCGGACTGGTACAATAGAGCCAGCGCAACACCATTCTGAAACAAAGGAAGTGGTTTTATGCAGTTGACACCCCAGCAGCAGGCCCTGCTGGACGGCGCCCAGGGCGAGACCATGGCCAAGGTGGTCAAGACGCTGGTCATGTACGGCGATACCTTCGGCGCCCAGCGTATGGTCCCCGTTACCAGTGAGTACGGCCACACCGTCATCTCCTTCGGCCTGGCGGTGATGAAGCCGGTCTACGACCTGTACGACCGTCTTATCGAGTCCGGCCTTACCAGCGGTCAGAAATTCACTGCTGACCCCCTGCCCCTGGATAAGCACGTCCCCACCAGTCTGTTGGAGGACATCGTCTTCCGCAAGATCATGTACACCCAGCAGGACCGGTATGAGCAGCAGCTGAAAAAGCTGGGTATCACCGCCGATAACGCCTATACCTGTACCTGCTATCTGGAACAGGTGGGCAACACCCCAAAACAGGGTGATATCCTCAGCTGGGCGGAGTCCTCCGCCGTGGTCTACGCCAACTCCGTCCTGGGCGCCCGCTGCAACCGCAACAGCGGTATGCTGGAGCTCATGGGCAGCATCGCCGGCTTCGTGCCGGAGTTCGGCCTGCTCACCGACGAGGGCCGCAAGGCCCATTGGCTGGTGGAGGTCAAATGCACCCGCCGGCCCGAGGCTCAGCTTCTCGGCTCCGCCATCGGCATGAAGGTCATGGAGGACGTGCCCTACGTCCGGGGACTGGACAAGTGGCTGGGCACGGAGCTGAACGACGAGAACCGCGCCTACCTCAAGGACTTCGGCGCGGCCACCGCCTCCAACGGCGCCGTGGGCCTGTACCATGTGGAGCACCTGACCCCCGAGGCAAAACAGCAGGGCGAGGCCCTGCTGCGGGAGGGCTATCGGACCTACATCATCGATGACGCCGAGCTGGAGCGCGTGAAGCGCAGCTATCCCGTCATCTGGAAGGACCCTGCCGCCGCGCCGCAGCTGTGCTTCGTGGGCTGCCCTCACCTGACGCTGGAGCAGCTGAAGGACTGGACGGCGAAGCTCACCGACGCCCTGCGGGCGCAGAACCGCCTGCAGGTGGCCGTTCCCACCGTGTTCACCGCCGCCCCGGCGGTGCTGGACGCTTTCAAGGACACCGTGGAGGGGCTGAAGCTCCAGAGCATGGGCGTGATCCTCAGCTACATCTGCCCGCTGATGTACATGAACAACCCCCTCTGCAAGAAAAAGGCGGTCATCACCAACTCCAATAAGCTCCGCACCTACACCAGCGCCCGGTATTATACCGACGCGGAGATACTGGACATCCTCACCGGAAAGGAGGGACGCTGATATGCAGCAGTTCAAGGGCCGCGTGGTGGTCCCCGGCACCTGCACCGCCGAAGCGCTGGTCAGCCATGGCGGCTTCAACACCCTGGCCAGCTACCAGATGGCCATGATGTTCGGCGACAAGCAGGTCAAGTGCGGCGACCAGAATAACCCCGACATCTACAGGAAGCCCATGATCGGCAAGGCCCTCTGCCTGCCCCAGACCATCGGCTCCACCACCGGCGGCATGGTGCTCTTCACGGTGTGCTCCCACGGCAAGCAGCCCGCCTGTATGCTCTTCTCCCTGCCCATCGACTCCCTGGCCGCCTCCGGCGCCATTCTGGGCGATGTCTGGACCGACAGCAAAATGCCCGTGGTGGACTCCCTGGGCGACGAATTTTTGCAATATGTGCAGACCGGCATGACCGTCACCGTAGGTGACGACGGCCTGGTCACCGTGGAGGACTGACATGGACGATATCTACACCAAAAAGCCCGAGGAGTGCGCCTACTCCTTCACCCAGCACAGGACCTGCGAGTTCTTCCCCTGCCACAAGACCAGCCACCCGGAGGACTTCAACTGCCTGTTCTGCTACTGCCCGCTGTATACCCTGGGCAGCAAGTGCGGCGGCAACTTCAGGTACCTGGAAAACGGCGTCAAGGACTGCTCCGACTGCCTGCTGCCCCACGGTCGGGGCAGCTACAGCTACATCAAGTCCAAGTACCCGGAACTCATGGAGCTGGCCAAGAAAAACCGATAAGAAAAGAGACGGCTCACGCCGTCTCTTTTTTCATCATTATTCCAGCAGCAGTGTGTGGTCGCCCTTGTCGCAGAAATAGTAGACCTGATAGCCAGTGGGCGCACCCTTCTGCCCGCTGGTCGGGTCTGTACGCTCCCTCGCC
>FR881503.1:0-1749 GCA_000435555.1 Firmicutes bacterium CAG:176 | reverse complement strand
GCCTGCATCTGCACTGTGGTGCCGTCCAAAAACTTAATTTCCCGTCGCGCGTTCTCATGCAGGTCATCCCCGATGTCTATGTATTCTCCGGTGGTGATGTACTGTGTCTGCAATTCCGCGTAATACGCCCGCACGTTGGCCATGTCGGCGGCCACCTTGGCCTTGTGCAGGCTGCCGTTGAACACAGGGATGGCAATAGCCGCCAGCACAGCGATGATCGCCACCACGATCAGCATTTCCATCAATGTAAAGCCGCGGTTCCGTTTCATAGTCTATACCCTCCGGAATCGTTTTTTTGATAAGTTTTCAACATTATACCCTACCGACACCCGGATTGCAACCCTATTTTCCCGTCACTACCTCCGCAAAACCCTCTCCGAACACCCGCACGGCCTTCAGCGCCTCGTCCAGCGAGTTCCCCGCTGCGCCGATCTCCACCAGCAGGCTCCCGGGCGTGAAGTACTCATTGTAGTCCGAATTCCGCAGCGTCAGCGGCCGCATCAGCGTGGGATAGCGCTCCGTCAGGTGCTGCTGCACCGCCACGGCGAATTTCAGGTTCTCCTGCCAGCCCTCCCAGCTGCTGCCCATTACCAGGCTCACCTGCGCGCAGTCCGGGTCCTCCCGCGTTACCACCTTGTACTGGTGCCCGGCCTTGTCCTCCAGCGCGTCCCGGTGCACATCCAGAATGAACCCGATGCTGGGGTATTTCTCCATATACGCCTCGATGGCGTCCTCCGCCCGGTAGTACGCCCCGTTGTACTCCGGGTCGTCATACAGCGCCCGGTCGTGCAGCACCGATATCCCGTAGCCTGACAGCACCCTCGCCAGCTCGTCGCCCACCCGTATCACGCTCACGCTGGCATCCGCCGTCCGGAAGCTCCCCGTGTCCTCGTATTCCTCCCCCGGCGGCATGGTGTACGCCTCGCTGCCGTGGGTGTGGACGATCAGCACCTGCGGCGCGTCCTCGCCCAGCGCCGCCGCGAACGTCCCGTCAAACACGATGCCCTCCACCGTCTGCCGCGAGCTGTTCTTGATGAACACGTCCCCCACACGGGTGTACCCGTTCTCATCCGCCGCCACCACCGACAGCGGCCTCGATTCCCCCTGCCCGCCGGTGTTCTCCGTCTGTTCCGTTGTTGGGCCCTCCGGTGTCTCCGCCGGGGCGGGGGAGGGCGTCTCCTCCGCGTTCCGGGGCGTCTCTGCCTGCGTCACCTGCGTCTCCGCCGCCAGCAGCATCGGCGACTGCCGCAGCACCGTCAGCACCGGCAGCGGCAGCGAGTCCGCCGCCCACAGGTCCCCCAGCTCCCACTGTACCAGCCGCTGCGCCAGCGAGCTGTCCCGCACCGCCTGTGCCGCCGCCCGCAGGTCCTGACTCCCCGCGCACACCGCCGCCAGCCACAGCACGAACGCCCCGCACACCGCCGCCGCGCCCCGCCGCCATTTCACAAGTCCCACCGCCTTTCAGACAAGCCTATGTTCGGACAAGCAAAAAAATACCCGCCATAACTTCCCCTAATGCCTCCCACACCGATTTTTTATGCCAATATCTGGATATTCCCGTTGCCTTTCGCGATACTTTCTGGTAAGATGGTCGTACAACAGAGCCTGCGCGCCGCAAAACTTTCCCAACAAGAAATTTTGCGGCACACAGGCCCGGGAGAGAAATATGTGAGCCATAGAAGGAGGAACCGCCATGAAGAGACGACTGCTCCCCATTCTGATGACCCTGGTATTGGTATGCGCGCTGCC
>FR881502.1 GCA_000435555.1 Firmicutes bacterium CAG:176 | reverse complement strand
CGATGACCTGCCGGGGTATCCCAGGAATTACTTGTTACCCCTGTGAGGGGGAACAAAGGGTTCCGAGGTTTTTTGTTTTGCAAATTTTGAATTCGAGTCAGTGACGCACGCCAAAAAGCCCCGGGGCCCTTGCGGTCCCGGGGCTTTTGGAGCACAGGAAGCGTTGTAAAACGGCAGCGGTTTGTCCGAGACGCAGCGCGCTTATCCCTCGCTCCGCATAGGCGGAAGGACCTGAAAATCGCCGCGGCGCTCCGGCATGGCGTCGCCGTACTGCTTGAAGTAGTCCAGGATCAGATCGGACATTTCCGTGCCGATCTCCCGCACCACGGGGCAGCCCACATAGCAGTCATACCCGCCGGTGCCGCTGGCGCGGTAGCTGTTCAGGCAGATGGTGAACACATCGGTATCCGCCACGGGCTTTCCCTGCACGGTCATGGCGGCGACCCGCTGCCCCACCGGGCGGGAGATATCATAGGTGTAGGACACGCCCATGTAGTAGTCATAGTTGTAATGCTCCACCTTCGGCTCCAGGAAGCAGTCCGACACCCGCAGGGTGCCGTCGTCGTTCCGGGTAAAGTACGCCGCGCTGCGCTCCATCGCCTGCCGCAGAACAGCGCCGGTGATCTCCAGCACCGACAGCGTGTTGGTGTAGGGGTAGGCGATCAGCAGATCGCGCCGCCGCACCACCCGCGGGAGCCCCGCCGCGTCGTTGGCCAGGCTGGAGGCGGACAGCTGCGCGCCGCTGGCCCAAAGCTGCACCGCGTTGAACAGATCGGGGAGGCCGCTGCCTCCGGCCGCCATGTGCAGCGGCGTGTCCGGCATCAGAGGCTGCGGCAGATGGCCCACCACCTGATCCAGCCAGTCCTGGGCGCCGCGCTCCATGCCGGCGAACTCGTCCAGCCACTCCCGGCGGCATGCACCGGATGCGGGGATCGTCTCGCTGGTGAAGCGCTTGCCCGTTTCGGATATGGCCGCCTCGATGTGCAGGAATTCCTGTCCCCGGTCGGTGGGCTGCACCACGAAGGTGCCGCACAGCGTCTGCCCGTGGACGGTCATGTGCTGGTGCCCTGTCAGCAGAAGGTCAAAGTCCAGCTCCTGGCACAGGCGGTAGGCCACGTTCTCGTGGGTGGTGGACAGCACGCGGCCGGTGGCCAGATCTCTCTCGAAGCCGCCGTGATAAATGCACAGCGTCACATCCACCCGGCCCCGTAAGGATTCCAGCGCCGCGCGCGCGGCGGGGATAGGGTCGCTGATAGTGATGCCGGACAGGTGCTCCGGCTTCTCCCAGATGTTCACGTAGTCGGTGACGATGCCCACGATGCCGATCCGCAGGCCGTTCTCCAGCGTGTGGATACGGGCAGGGAAGCGCACGCGGGCGCCGTCCCAGCGGACATTCTCGCAGACGCAGCGGGCGTGCAGAGCGTTGAGATAGCTGTCCAGATAGTCCATGCCGTAGTTGAAGTCGTGGTTGCCCAGGGTCACATAGTCGTAGCCGCAGCGGTTCATTATCTCGGCGAACCGGCTGGCGTCGCCCAATGTGTCATGGCAGTAGGCACCCAGCGGCGAGCCCTGCAGGATATCGCCGCCGTCGATGACCAGCGTGTTCCCGTCCTTATGAAACTGGCTGGCACACTTGAACAGACCGATATTCCTCTCCTGCCGGCTGCGGTAGTCGGTGGGATAGATATAACCATGGAGGTCAGAGGTGAAGTAGATGGTAAAGCGTTTTGTGTCCATCGGCTCACCCCCGTGCCAGCTTGATACGGATCCGGGAGGATATCCACTCGATGATCAGCACCAGCACGATCAGGCCCAGCAGGATCGCGCCCACCTCGTTCCAGCGATAGGCGCTCATGGCGAAGATCAGCGGCGCGCCGATACCGCCCGCGCCCACCAGGCCCAGCACCGTGGCGTCGCGCAGGTTCATGTCGAAGCGGTAGATGATGGTGGAGGTAAAGTCCGCCGTCAGCTGCGGCAGAATGCCGTAGCGGATCTTCTGGAACGTGGTGCAGCCCGCGGCGTCCAACGACTCCAGGATGCGCTTGTCCAGGTCCTCGATGCTCTCGATAAACATCTTGGACACCATGCCGATGGAGCACAGGGACATGGTCAGCAGACCCGCGAAGGGACCGGGGCCGGTGACGCGGATGAACATCAGGCCGTAGACAAAGGCGGGAACGGTGCGGATGGCGGCGATCAGAATGCGTCCCACCAGCGCCAGCGGCTTGGGGACCAGATTGCTGGCGGAGATAAACGACAGGGGCAGCGAGATCACCGCGCCCACGATGGTGCCCAGAAAGGCGATGCAGAACGTCTCCAGCAGCAGATAAGGCACACCGTTGGTGCCCAGTGTGAACAGCAGCTTGGCGGAGGGATGGAAGATACCGGAGATGATATTCCCGGCTACCTCCAGCCCGTTGCTGGTGGGGTTGCTGGTCTGTACGGCCGTGCCGGACCACGCCAGCAGGCAGGCCACGATGAAGGCCGCCAGCAGCTGCCACAGCCACGTTTTCGGCGCGGAGGCGTAGGCTTTTTGAATTCTCTGTTCCATACGGCCCTCCTTACGTCAGTTTTTTACGCAGGGCGTGGCTGATCGCCTCGATGACCATAACGGCCACAAACAGAACGATCAGGATCATGCCAAGGCTGTCGTACTCACGCCAGCCGATCTTTTCATTCATAATAAGGCCCAGTCCGCCCGCGCCCACGTAGCCCAGGATGGAGGCGTAGCGCACGTTGCCCTCCAGGCAGAACAGGGATACGGACAGATAGGTGGGCAGCACCTGGGGAAACACCGCCGTGGTAAAGGCCTGCAGCCGGGTGGCGCCCAGCGCCTCCATGGCCTCATAAGGTCCCATATCCACCGTCTCGATGATCTCGAAGAGCTGCTTGCCCACATAGGCGAAGGTAAACACCGCGATGGCGCAGGTGCCCGCCATGGTGCCCAGGCCGAAGATGTAGGTGGCGATCAGGGCGCACACCAGCGTGGGCAGTGTCCGCACAAGGCTGAGAAACAGCCGGACGATGAACACCACCACGCGGTTGGTGACAATGTTGCTGGCGGCGGCTACGGCAAAGGGAATCGCCAGCACTGCGCCGATGAACGAACCCAGGAAGGACATCTTGATGGTGTCCCACAGGGGCTGCCAGATCTTGCTCAGATACCCCGTGTTGGGCGGGAACATGGCCGCGAGGATATCGAAAAACTTGCTGCCCTTCTTCACCAACACCCCGAAATCGAAGCCGGTGATGTGCACAGACAGCGCGCCCAGCGCCAGCACGATCAGAATGACCAGCGGCGCGCGGCTGCGTTTTTCCTCCACCACCGCGCCGTTGGGCAGCGTATAGCGGCGGGGCTTGAACAGACGGTCGTACAGGCTCATGCGTCTGCCTCCGTCTCGCTGTCGTCACCGTAGATGGCGTCCAGCACCGACTGGTCCACATTGGCGGAGGGCCCGTCATAGACGATCTTGCCGGCGCGGATGCCGATAATGCGGTCGGCGTACTCCAGCGCCAGCTCCACATGGTGGATGTTCCGCAGGATGGAGATGCCCATCTCCTCATTGATGCGAACGAAGTCCTGCATCACCTGCTTGGCGGTAACGGGGTCAAGGGCAGCCACCGGCTCGTCTGCCAGAATGATCCGGGGGTTCTGGGTCAGTGTGCGGGCCAGCGCCACCCGCTGCTGCTGACCGCCGGAGAGCTGGTCGGCGCGGATGTAGGCCTTGTCCAGAATACCCACCTTATCCAGCGATTCCAGCGCCTTGATCTTGTCCGCCTTTCGGAAGGCACCCAGCAGCACCCGCCAGAAGGGCATATCCGGCACGCAGGCGGACAGCACGTTCTTGATGACGGTGGTGCGGGTCACCAGATTGAAGGACTGGAACACCATACCGATGCCCCGGCGGAACCGGCGCAGGCTCTTGCCCGACAGGGTGCTGACATCGGTGCCGTTCACCGTCAGCGTGCCGGAGGTGATCTGGTGCATCCGGTTCACGGAGCGCAGCAGCGTGGATTTACCTGCGCCGGAACGGCCGATGATGGCCACAAACTCGCCGTCCTGAATGGTCAGGTCCACGTCGTCCAGACCCACCGTGCCGTTGGGATACACCTTGGATACATGGTCGAAAATGATCATATGGTCTCCTCTTTTCCTGAAATAGCACACGGGGAGGGCTGCACAGCGGAAGGTCATGGCTGTGCAGTCCTCCCCGCGCTTGGGAAAGTGCTTTAGTTGGCGGCAGACAGCTCCTGGATGAGCTTCTGCGCGGCGCGCTCGTTGTCGTAATCGGAAGCCTGTGCCACCTGATAGCCGTTGTGGCTGTAGATAGCGATGACTTCCTTACCGGCATCGGTGTTGCCGATGTTGATGAACGCCTGCTGCAGCGCGGCGATCAGGTCCGCGTCCATGATCTCGGAGTTCTTGCTGACGGAGATGGTGTCGTTGTAAATGGGGGCGGTCACGCCGATCACGCCAGTTTCCTCCCAGATGGAGCCCTCGCGGCTGAACTCGGTGTTCCAGCGCTCGGCATAGTCGCGGCGCGCGTCGGCATAGGTCACCAGCACGTCCACCTGGCCGGAGGCCAGACGGGCAAAGGCGCTGGCGTAGGAGTCGGACTGCACGGCGCTCTTCAGGTCAGAGATGCCCTTGCCGTAGTGATCCTGCAGCCACAGGGCGGGATAGATGTAGCCGGCGGGGGAAGAGGTGCCCATGACGCTCCAGTTGGCGCTGTCCAGGTCCTCCCAGGTCAGCTCTTCGCCGGCGTTGACCTTCTTCACCAGCTCCTGGCCCTTGTCAGAGGGGCCGGCGATGAACAGGGCGCGGTAGGAAACGGCCTGCTTGTCGGAAGCCTCGGTGGGCTGGCCGTCATTCCAGTCCTTGGCGTTGTCGGAGTCCTTGCTCAAGCCGTCGCGGGTAGCGGTCAGAATGACCTCGGCGCCGTCGTCATACAGCACATAGGTGCCGCCGGGGATCAGACCCACGTCGATGGTGCCGGCCTCAAGGCCCTCGCCCACGGCCTCATAGGTGGTGCCGACAGTGATCTCCACGTCGCCCACCTCGTAGCCCTGCTTGGCCAGCTCGTCCTTCAGCATCTGCTTCAGGGGCTCGGTAACGGTAATGATCTCCTCCGGCTCGCGGGAGGGCACGAACGCGACCTTCAGGGTCTCGATCTTCTTCGCGCCGTCGGTGTCGCCGGTATTGTCGCCATCGGTCTTGTCACCGCAGCCGGCCAGCAGGCCGAGCGCCATGACCAGCGCCAGCAGCAGAGCAAAAAACTTTTTCATTCTTTTTTCCTCCATAAAGTGTTGTTCCCTTGCCCGGAGTAGTTCTCCGGGACGTGTACAGCGGTGTGGCACAGCAAAAGGCGCACCATACCGTCTCACAGTATAGCACACCTTTATAGAGAAAAATTTTCCGATTTGGTAAAAAAAGTAATATCTCAGGCGTCCCTCTCCCGCCCGAAGTAGAACGCCACCAGCTCCTCGAACGCCAGTATCACATGGCCGAAAAAGCTGTTGGGCAGGCTGCCGGCCAGCGTCTGCCGCGAGCCGTCCACCACAAACACGATGTCCGACATCTGCGCCAGGGTAGAGTCGCTCCGCTTGGTGAACGTGACGATCTTGTGGCCGTTCTGCCGGGCGTGACGCACGTCGTTCAGCACCGGCTCCGTCTCGCCGCTCTGGCTGACGGCGAACATCACCGGCGGGGCCTCCGCCGCGTCGGACAGGTGGTGCGCGTCGCGGAACAGCATATAGTCATAGAAATGAACGTTGTTGAACACCATAAAGCCGCAGATGGACAGCCGCTGGGCGATATAGGCGCCCACAATGTTGGAAAATCCCTCGCCGGTGGTGAACAGCTTGGCCCGGCGCGACTGGTCCAGCAGGCCGCAGAACCGGTCCAGCAGCTCGTCGGAATAATTGTCGATCAGGCTCTTGATATTCTCCGCGCTGCGGTCCTGGCCGTGGGAGTTGAACTGGCGGCTGAGGTAGTAGTACAGCTCGCTGTATCCGTCAAAGCCCAGCCGCTTGCACATCTTGACGATGGTGGTGGTGGAGAGAAAGTTCTCGTTGGCGATCTGCTGGATACCCACGCGCTTCTCGCCGCGCTCGATATGTGCCGTGATGCTGGTGATCACCCGTTTCTCGTCCTCAGAAAGCAGATTTGTCAGCAGAAAATAGCCGTCGCCCACAGCCTGTCCCTCCTTGCCATCCATGATATTTTTTTCATTATAGCAAACCGGACGGCGCCTTGCAAGACAGCGCGGGAGAATTCGGCATTCCGCCGATGCGGCGGCCTCCGCGCCGTCCCGGACGATAGCAGACGACAAAAGAGGGGCGATGCCGCCCCTCTTTTGTTCTGCCGTTCCCGAAGCGGATTGCGCGGAACCGTCAGCGCGCAAACACAGTCTCTCCGTTGAACGTCAGCTTGCAGATGCGCTCCGGCTCCATGGGCTCATCGAACCGCGTCCAGATCATACAGCTATCGTCGGTTTGATCTGCGATAAAGCTCCATTGGCACGGGATAGTATCGCCGTTTGCATCAAATATCTCGAACTTGCCAAGAATACCCGTAGTAGAATCAACATAGTCGGCAAAATACACCGCCATGGACAGCTTGGAGCATTCGATCCGCTCCGCCGTCAGTTCCTCCCCGCCATAGGTCAGGGGCACGTCCTCTGCCAGCACCTCGCTCTGCACAGTGACGGGTGTTTCCTCCAGCGTGACCTTCCAGTTTCCCGGCAGCACGGTGGTGGTGATCTCCTTTCCGCCCCAGTGCAGCTCCAGATAAGGGAGCGCTTCCTTGTCAACGGCCACATCCCGCCAAAAGTACCGCCAGTCGGCATCCGCCGCCTCCGGGTCAAACTCGTCGGGCTGTCCGAAATGACAGTGGGACTCCGGATAGATGACCGTGTCCGTCCGCGTGTCCAGGAAATACCAGTTCGTCTCCCAGGACGCGGACCATTCGTCCGAACCCAACGGTTCTTTCATCACCAGCTGGAGGACGCCGTCCTCCCACCCGGCGTTGCAGATGGACGCGCCGCAGGGCAGCTGCACATCCGCATCCCCCGGCTGCCAGTAATACCGCACCGTTCCGTTGCGGAAACGCTGCTGGCACTGGGGCAGCTTGGCGTTCTCTCCGGCGTTTTCCACCATCTCCGCCACGTTGAAGTCGATCGTCTCGTCGTCGAACCACCGTTTCTCCTGCCAGTTGGCGAAGGTCATCACCAGACCGTTGGCACTGCTGCCCGGCTGCCAGTTGGCGTATACGACGCCCTCCAGCTCGTTCTCCGGCACGCCCTCCTTCCGCGGGAGGAAGGACGACACATACGCGCCGGACATCATCTGACCGGGGAAGTACAGCTCGAAGTCGGCGAATTGGCCGCTCTGATCCAGCACAGCCCCCTCGTTGGCCTTCACAGAATAGAGAAGATACAGGGCGCGCTCGTCCGAGATCACCTTTTCCACACGGATGTGCAGCTCCTCCGCAGCTGCCGTGGGTTGCTGTTGGGAGACCACCGGCGTCTCGTCCCCGTCGCCGATGACGGTCTGTTCAGGAGAAAAGATGTCGCGCCATGACAGCGGCAGTCTGCTGACGGCAAAGGCGGTCACGGATACGCCCAGTATGACCAGCACCGCCACGCACGCGGCGGATAATTTAGGGAAGCGGGCTGCCCGTTTCCGGCCCGCGTTCGCGGCATCAAAATCAAGGGCCTCCTCCAGATACGCCGCATCCACGTCTCCGATGGCGGAGAGCAGCTTTTCAGTGTTGTGCTCCATCATAGGGTTACCTCCTTACGTTCCAGGTACGTATGTAATTTCCTGCGAATTCTGCCCAGCCGGACAGATACGTTGTTTTCAGTGGTACCGAAGGCATCCGCAATCTCGGACAACGGCTGCGCGAACCAGTACCGCCTGACGAACATGACCCGGTCATCCCGGCGCAGGGCAGCGAGAAACGCATTGATCTGCGCGGACAGCTCACCTGCGGCAAGCTGCTCGTCGAGGGAATGGGCGGAAATACAGTCCTCCAGTTCAGATAGCGAGACCTCAAACCGGCTGCTCCGCTTCAGCGCGGAATTGGCCCGCAGCTTTTTCAAAGAAAGGTTGCGGACGATGCGGCAGACGTAGGCTCTCAGCGGATCGGGGCGCTGCGGGGGGATACTGTTCCACGCGCCGAGCCAGGCGTCGTTGACGCATTCCTCCGCGTCCTGCGGGTCGTCCAAAATGTTGTCGGCGATTTGGAAGCACAGTGCGCCGTACTTCCGTGACAGCTCGGTGATCGCCTGCTCCGAGCGCTCAAAAAACAGGCGTATGATCTGTTGGTCCTCCATGGGGCGACGTACCTCCTTTCGCCTTCTTCACACATTAACTACCCTTTTGAAGCAGGATATGACGCTTCCTTTCAAAATTCTTACGAAGTATATTATATAGTAAAAAGGAGCACCCCTGGCGGGGTGCTCCTTCGGTCACTTTTTGTCAGCACAGCTTGGCGCCGGCGGGGACGCTGTCGTCGATCAGCATCAGGTGCAGCTTCTCCTCACCCTTCTCCTTGTGCACAGCGGAGATCAGCATGCCGCAGGAGGGAATTCCCATCATCTTCCGCGGCGGCAGGTTCAGGATGGCGATGGCCGTCTTGCCGATCAGCTGCTCCGGCTCGTAGTACTGGTGGATGCCGGAGAGGATGATGCGGTCCGTGCCGCTGCCGTCGTCCAGGGTGAACTTCAGCAGCTTGTCGCTCTTCTTCACCGCCTCGCAGTTCTTGATCTTCACGGCGCGGAAATCGGACTTCAGAAACGTATCGAAGTCCACCTCGTCCTCCACATAGGGCTCCAGCTCCACGGCCGGCAGGGCGGCCTTCTTCTGCTGCTCCTGCAGCTCGTCCAGCTTGGCCAGGGCTTCGTCCACATCGATACGGGGAAACAGGTTCTCACCCTTGCTGATCTGCGCGCCCGCAGGCAGCACGCCCCACACGTTGGCGTTGTCCCAGCTGCGGCAGGCCTCGTCCGCGCCCAGCTTGGCAAATATCTTATCGCAGGTGTCGGGCATGACCGGCAGCAGCAGGGTCGTGCAGATGCGAATGGTCTCCAGCAGGTTGTACAGCACGGCGGCCAGACGCTCGCGCTTGTTCTCGTCCTTGCCCAGCGCCCAGGGGGCCGTCTCGTCGATATACTTGTTGGCCCGGTCGATGACCTTGAACACCTCGTCCAGTCCGTTCTGCAGCTGCAGCTTGTCCATCTCCGCCTGATAGCGGTCACGCAGCGCGCAGGCCATCTTCTTCAGCTCGCAGTCTTCCGGAGCGTCCTCCCGCTGTACGGGCAGCTTGCCGCCGAAGTACTTTTCCGCCATGCCGGTGGTGCGGCTGACCAGGTTGCCCAGCTTGTTGGCCAGGTCGGTGTTGATGGTGCCGATCAGCAGCTCGTTGCTGAAGTTGCCGTCGCTGCCGAAGGGGAACGTCCGCAGCAGGAAGAACCGCAGGGCGTCCACACCGAACATCTCGGACAGGGCGTAGGGGTCCACCACGTTGCCCTTGGACTTGGACATCTTGCCGCCGTCGATGACCAGCCATCCGTGGCCGTACACGTGCTTGGGCAGTGGCATACCCATGCTCATCAGCATGGCGGGCCAGATGATGCTGTGGAAGCGCACGATCTCCTTGCCCACGATGTGGTAATCGGCGGGCCAGTACTTGTCGTAGTCGTTATACTTGTCGTTGTCAAAGCCCAGGGCGGTGCAGTAGTTGAACAGCGCGTCCACCCACACATACACCACGTGGCCGGGATCAAAGTCCACGGGAATACCCCAGCTGAAGCTGGTGCGGCTGACGCACAGGTCCTCCAGGCCGGGCTTGATGAAGTTGTTGACCATCTCGTTGACGCGGGTGCGGGGCTGCAGGAAGTCCGTATCCTCCAGCAGGTGCTGTATCCGGTCGGCGTACTTGCTCAGCCGGAAGAAATAGGCCTCCTCCTCCGCGTCCTTCACCTCGCGGCCGCAGTCGGGGCACTTGCCGTCCACCAGCTGGCTCTCGGTCCAGAAGCTCTCGCAGGGGGTGCAGTACTTACCCTTGTAGGTGCCCTTATAGATGTCGCCCTTTTCGTACATAGTCTTGAAGATCTTTTGCACGGCGGCGCAGTGATAGTCGTCGGTGGTGCGGATAAACCGGTCGTTGCTGATGTTCATCAGCTTCCACAGGTCCAGAATGCCCTTCTCGCCCTCCACGATGTGATCCACGAACGCCTGAGGCGTCATGCCGGCCTCCTTGGCCTTCGTCTCGATCTTCTGGCCGTGCTCGTCGGTGCCGGTCAGGAACATGACGTCATAGCCCTGCAAACGCTTGTAACGCGCGATAGCGTCGGTAGCCACGGTGCAGTAGCTGTGGCCGATGTGCAGCTTGTCCGAGGGGTAGTAGATGGGCGTGGTGATATAAAACGTCTTCTTCTCCATAGGATAGTTCTCCTTTTCCCCGTTCCGAATGGAAGAACGGTATAAACTCACATATATCATTTTAGCCCACACTATGCGCTTTGTCAATCAGCCCCGTATGTAAAATACCGCATTTTTGCGTAAAAACCCATTTACAGACGGCATCATATTCTGTATAATAAGGAATGTTGATTTTACCCGCTGTGCCGCGGAACAAAAGAGCATAGGAGGAAAACAAACGTGTCTTACAGAATTCTTGTAGTCAATCCCGGCTCCACCTCCACCAAGATCGGTGTGTATGAGGATGAGCAGCTTCTCTTCGACAAGACCCTGCGCCACAGTGCGGAGGAGATCGCCCAGTTCAACACTATCCCCGCCCAGAAGGACTGGCGCCGCGACCTGGTAATGAAGGCGCTGCGCGAGCAGGGCTTCGACGCCCGCACCCTCTCCGCCGTCTCCGGCCGCGGCGGTCTGCTGCGCCCCATTCGCGGCGGTACATACGCTGTCAACGACAACATGGTCAAGGACTGCACCATCGGCGTGCAGGGACAGCACGCCTCCAATCTGGGCGGCCTGATCGCCCGCGAGATCGGCGACGAGCTGGGCATCCCCTCCTACATCGTCGACCCTGTGGTCATCGATGAAATGACAGACGTGGCCCGCTATGCCGGCCACCCCCTGTTCCAGCGCGTCAGCATTTTCCACGCTCTGAACCAGAAGGCCGTGGCCAAGCGCTTCGCCAAGGAGCAGGGCAAGAAGTATGAGGATCTGAACCTCATCGTCTGCCACATGGGCGGCGGCGTTTCCATCGGCGCTCACATGAAGGGCAGCGTTGTGGACACCCAGAACGCGCTGGACGGCGAGGGTCCCTTCTCTCCCGAGCGCTCCGGCTCCCTGCCCACCGGTCAGCTGGTGAAGCAGTGCTTCTCCGGCAAGTACACCGAAAGCGAGATGCACCGCATGCTCTCCGGCCGCGGCGGTCTGGTGGCCTACACCGGCTCCAACGATATGCGCTATCTGCTGGCGCAGGCCGAGCACGATAAGAAGATCGCCGGCGTGGTGGATGCCTTCCACTACCAGATCGGCAAGGAGATCGGCGCCATGGCCGCCGTCATGCACGGCAAAGTGGACCAGATCATCCTCACCGGCGGCATCGCCTACGGCAAGGAGACTGTGGACGCCATCTCCGAGATGGTCGGCTGGATCGCTCCCATCACCGTCTATCCCGGTGAAGATGAGCTGCTGGCCCTGGCCCAGGGTGCCCTGCGCGTCCTGAAGGGCGAGGAAAAGGCCCAGGAGTACCGCCGGCCCCGTCCCGAGGACAACAACTGATCAACAGAGAAAACGAAACATCCCGCGGCTCTCGCCGCGGGACGTTTTTGCCTTGACAATAGCCCGGTTTCCCGATATATTGAGGATATCACATATAAAAAGGAGAGAGAAATCATGATGCCTACCACCATGCTCATTATCGCCGGTGTCCTGGCCCTCGTCGCCACTGTCCTGGCCTTCATCTATGTGGTCCCGGAGAAGCGGCGGGAGAAGCTGGGCGCCTTTGGCAAGTTCCTCCACGATACCTGCAACTTCAAGTACCTGATGGTGGAAAAGATCCTTCAGGCCCTGTACATCTTCACCACCGCCGCCGTTATCATCTTCGGCGTGCTCATGCTCTTCCGCACCGAGTACAACTACTGGACCGGCGACCGCATCTGGATGGGCGGCTATGGTCTGCTGATCATCATCCTGGGGCCCATTGCGATCCGCCTCAGCTATGAATTGATGATGATGGCCATCCTGCTGCTGAAGAACGTCATCTCCATCAACCACAAGCTGGCCGATCAGACCGGCAAGGGCAGCGGCGATGTGTTCGCCGCCCCGAATATGCAGGAGATGAAGGAGGCCCTCCGCCAGCGCCGTGAAGCGGCACAGGCGGCACAAGCTGCGGCACAGGCGGCACAGAGCCAGCCCGCCAACTTCTGCGGCCAGTGCGGTGCCAAGCTGGAAAATGGAGTCTGCCCCCACTGCTCCGCCCCCAAGGACAGTGCCCCGGCCGACAGCACACCGCCTCAGGAATAAATCAGGCAAAAAAAGAAGCACCCGCCCGGGTGCTTCTTTTTTTGTTCAGCTTACGATCACATAGCTTCCGCTTTGCGGTGCCTCCGCCGTCATGGCCACCACCCGCGTCTCCGGGTCATAGCCCTCCGGCAGTGCGGCCTTCACCGCGGCAAGGTCGCCCTCCGCCGGCACATACAGCCGGTCGAACAGTTCAGCCATCTGCGCGATGTCCAGGTCCGCCGTGTTCCGCACGACCACCGACAGGGCTGTGCCCTCCGGCAGTGCCGACCGCAGATTTTCGGCAAAGTCGGCCAGCACCTGCGCCGGGTCCGCCGCCGTGTTGGCAACGCCCGTCGTATCCGCCGGGTAGCAGAACTGGTCCAGCAGGACCTCCTTAAAGCCCAGCTCGCCGCACTCCTTCACCAGCGCGGTGATGTATTGCAGCACCTGCGGGTCGGTGGGGTCCAGCCAGGCCTGCCCCTCCGCGTCGTACCACAGCTGCCCGTCCTCCCGGACCAGCGCCGTTTCCGGCACGCTCCGGGCGTAGGCGCTGTCCCGGAAGCACACGATGTGCCCCACGGTGTACCGTCCGCTGCTCAGTAGTGTACGCAGACATTCGATGGGCCGTCCCGTCTCCACCACCACGCCCTGCGGCGTCTCCACGTCCGTGGCGTAGGTGATGCCGCCGGTGGTACGCTTTACCGCCAGCACCAGGTCCTCCGGCGCCAGCGTGTTCATGATGTAGTCCGCGCCCCACCACAGGCAGTCGTCCGGCAGCCGCGTGCCGTGCAGCGCCGCCACCTTCACATGGGGATGCTCCGGCACCACCGTGTCCACGATGTCATCCCGGTCTCCGGTGCCGTCGACGGTGCTGTCATCCGTTTTGTCATCACGGTCGTCCTTCCTGTGGAAAAAAGGAAGGTCGATGGTGGCGTTGCCCGCCTCATCGTACACCACATAGTTCTGCAATACCAGATAGGCCACCGCGCCCACCAGCACCAGCGCCAGCACCACGATCAGCACGATCTTTCCGCCGGACATTCGGCCATGGTAGCTGTTGTATCCCTTTGTTACCATAGGCGTTTACCTCACAAATACGTTTTCCTGTTTACTGTATCGCGTCCAGCAGCGCCACACGCCGGGCGTGACGTCCACCTTCAAACTCCGTGTGCAGGAAGATCTCCACCATCCGCTTGGCCAGATTGCCGCCGGTGATGCCGGCACCCAGCGCCATCATGTTGGCGTCGTTGTGCCGCCGCGTCATCTCCGCCTGGAGAGAGTCGGTGCACAGCGCGCAGCGTATACCCTTCACCTTGTTGGCGGCGATGGAAACGCCGATACCCGTGGTGCAGATCACGATGCCCTTGTCGCATTCCCCGGCGGCCACCGCCCGGGCGGCCCTTTCAGCGAATACGGGATAGTCCACGCTCTCGGTGGAGTAGCACCCGAAATCCTCGTAGTCGATGTCGTTCTCCTCCAGCCAGATGAGGATGTCCTGCTTCAGCAGGTAGCCGCCGTGGTCACAGGCGATGGCAATTTTCATAGTGGTCGTCTCCTTTGTGTTTTTACAGCTTCCGGAACGTGGGCTTTCCGCCCTCAAACGTGCAGAAATACCGGAACCCGCACGTCCGCAGCAGCGCCTGCGTTTCCCGGACGCAGCAGCCTACATATTCGGCGGAGTGCGCGTCCGATCCGATGGTGATGATCTCGCCGCCCGTCTCCCGGTACAGCTTCAACAGCGGCGCGTCCGGCAGGGGCACGTTGCCCCGGTTGGTGTTGCACTCGATGCCGCACCCGCTTTCGAACAGTGCCCGGAAAATCTCCCGGCACTGGTCGTAATGCCCGTCGAAGGTCATCTGCTCGCCCAGATTTTCATTCATGTACCGCAGCGGCAGCGTCAGGTGGCCCAGCACACTGAACCTACCCCACCGCGCCAGACGCAGTACGTCCTCCAAGTAGCTGTCTATGACTCTATGATAATACGTTTCGCTGTTTTTTTCAATGTAATACAGGTCAAAATGTTTGAATTTTTCGCCCGCCATATGCACGGAGCCGATAACAAAGTCCAGCTTTGGCGCCTCGCCCAGCAGTTTCTCCGCCCGGTCAAAGCCCATGGGCGCCTCGCCCAGCTCCGCCCCCAGCCGGATGGCCAGCCGCCCGGTGTATGTCTCCCGCGCCTCCGGCAGCTCCCGCAGCAGCCGCGACCAGTCGAAATGCTCCCGGGGCCGGTGGTCGCCCCACAGCACCGTGTCCACGTGGTCCGTCACGCAGATCTCGTCCAGCCCGGCCCGCACCGCCGCTTCCGCCAGCTCACTGACCGTCAGCTGTCCGTCCGGCGACGTGGCCGAGTGGGTATGATAGTCCGCCAGATACATCCTTCACCCGCTCATTTCTTCTTAAAGAAGCTCTTGCGCTTTTCGTAGTTGCTCTCGCCCAGCATATCGCTGAAGCTCCGCAGGGCCTCCTTCTGCTCCTTCGTCAGATTTCGCGGCGTCTCTACGTTCACGGTGACATACTGGTCGCCGCGGCCTCTGCCGTTCAACACCGGGATCCCCTTGCCCCGCAGCCGGAACACCGTGCCCGTCTGGGTTCCCTCCGGCAGGTCGTATTTCACCTTGCCGTCAATGGTGGGGATCTCCAGCGTGGCGCCCAGCACCGCCTGGGCGAAGGTGATGGGCGCATCGCAGAACACGTCCACGCCCTCCCGGCGGAATGTCTCGTCCGGCTGCACCATGACGGTGATCAGCAGGTCGCCGGCGCTGCCGCCGTTTTTGCCGGCGTTGCCCTGGCCCCGCAGAGAGATGGTCTGGCCGTGGTCGATGCCGGCGGGGATGTTGACCTTGATGGTCTTGCGTTTCCGCACCCGACCCTGTCCGCCGCAGTCGGTACAGGGCTGATGGATAATGCGGCCGGTGCCGTGACACTTCTGGCAGGGACGGCTGGTGGCAAACACGCCCATAGGCGTCCGCTGCTGCACCTGCACCTGGCCGCTGCCGCGGCAGTCGGGGCAGATCTCCGGCGTGGTCCCCGGCTGGCAGCCGCTGCCCTTGCAGGTAGCGCACTGCTCGCTGCGCTCCACGGTCACGTCCTTCTCGCAGCCGAAGGCCGCCTCCTTGAACGTCACGGACACGCTGGCGCGGATGCTCTCGCCCCGCTGGGGCGCGTTGGGGTTACGGCGCTGTTGGCCGCCAAAGCCGCCGCCGAAAAAGCTGCCGAAGATATCGCCCAGATCGCCGAAGTCAAAGCCGCCCGCACCGCCATACGCGCCGCCGCCTGCGCCCGCGCC
>FR881501.1 GCA_000435555.1 Firmicutes bacterium CAG:176 | reverse complement strand
CCGGTGTTGTTGGCGGCGTCCATGATCTCGCCGGCCAGACGCTCGGCCATGGTGCGCTCACCGCGGGCGCGGGAGTAGTTGGTCAGCCAGCGCAGACCCAGGGTCTGACGACGGGCGGGACGAACCTCCATGGGGACCTGATAGGTGGCACCGCCCACACGGCGGGCCTTGACTTCCAGGCTGGGCATGATGTTTTCCATCGCCTGGGTGAACACTTCCAGAGGATCCTTCTCGGTCTTGTCCTTGATGATGTCAAAGGCACCGTAAACGACCTTCTGGGCGACGCCCTTTTTACCGTCCAACATGATGCTGTTGACCAGCTTGGTCACCAGCACGGAGTTGTACATAGGATCGGGCAAGATCTCTCTCTTGGGAACATTACCTCTTCTGGGCACTATGCTTCCCTCCTTCATAAAAATATGATTTCACAGGTACTCAACAGCTTGCGAAGGCTGTTGTACGGCCTGCCAAAGAGGTATTTTTATATATAGTATATAAGAAACCTTTTCGGCAAAGCTCATGCTGCAAGTTTTACTTGCTCTTGGGGCGCTTTGCGCCGTACTTGGAACGGGCCTGCATACGGCCGGACACACCCTGGGTATCCAGCGTACCACGGATGATGTGGTAACGGACGCCGGGCAGGTCCTTGACACGGCCGCCGCGGATCATCACGACGGAGTGCTCCTGCAGGGAGTGACCCACGCCGGGGATGTAGGCGGTGACTTCGTAGCCGTTGGTCAGACGCACACGGGCGATCTTACGGAGCGCGGAGTTGGGCTTCTTGGGGGTCGCAGTTCTGACGGCGGTGCAGACGCCACGCTTCTGGGGAGAGCTCAGGTCGGTCTCCTTGTTCTTCAGCGTATTCAAGCCCTTCTGCATAGCGGGAGAATTGGACTTGTAGGTGCTCTTCTTCCGGCCCTGCTTGACCAGCTGGTTAAAAGTAGGCATTTGGTTTCTCCTTTCGTAAGATTTGTGGGACGTATGTCCCTTTATTTTTCCACGGAACAGAGGGTATCTATTCCGGATGGAACGTTATTCAGCCGTTCAGGACGGCCACAGCGGCGGCAGGCACGGCGATACCGCAGGCAGTACCCAGCTGCCGCAGCGTCATGCTGCTGTCACAGGGGATGGCCTTTTCCGCGCACAGGGCGCGCAGGGGATCGGTGAGCCGGGGATCGGCGTCACAGGCCAGATAGACGTGGGCGGCAGCACCCTGGACAAGGGCACGACGGGTCTGCTTCAAGCCCACGACTTTTCCCTTGGCGGTCAGTTCTCCGGGCACAGGCGCTCTCCTCCTGTCGTCGCATAACAAATCCCGCGGGCAATTCCCGCGCAATTTGAAATTATAGCATAGCTGCGCGGAAGCGTCAAGTGTGTTTCGCGGGAAAGTTTGTGAATTCCACTGAAATTCCGTGGATAATTTCAGAAGATATCACGAAAAGCTACCCCGGATGCGCTTCCGGCGTCCGGTGAAAAGAGGAGGCCGGAGGGCCTCCTCTTTCGGATGTTCGGTTTCGGCTTACAGCGCGTCGCCGGTGTCCGTCTCGGGACCGTCGCTCTCAGGATGCTCCGCCTCGTCCATGTCCGCCGGCGCCTCCACAGGTGTGGGGACCTC
>FR881500.1 GCA_000435555.1 Firmicutes bacterium CAG:176 | reverse complement strand
ATCCCCCGGCGCATGCGCCGGGGGATGCTTTTCGCTTATTTTTTCTTCTTGTCAATGGGCTTGCCGTCCATGCCCACGGGCCCCTTGCCGTTGATGGCGCGGTAGTGGTTCAGCTTGTCCACGCGCTTCTGGCGCTTGAGCTGCTTTTCCTTCTCCTTGGCCTTTTGAGCGGCAGCTTTTTTGTCTGCCTCTTTTTTCTTGCGATACTCGGCCTTCTGCGGATCTTCGTCTTCCACCAGGTCCTTGTACTTTTCCGGATGACGTGCCCAGTCGATGCGGTAGATCGTCAGAGATACAAATAAAATCGCGCCCACGGCGATCATCCCGTAAAAAATAAAATTCCAGAACATGGTCAGCAGCGCCCTCCCAAACCTATTTTGTTCAGTATACCGTAAAATTGGCGGCAATGCAAGTAGTTTTACAAACAGGGAGAAGGCCGTGTGGAATTTTCGGTTGTTTTTTGCGCCGGCAGGGGGTATAATGGGCCCGTCAAAAGATGGTTTCCGGGGAAATGGGAGCCAAAAACGGAGGTAAAAGGAAATGTTTACATCTTTTAAAGAATTGGAAGCCTATGTGCTGGGCTGCGGCATGAAGAAGCGCATCGCGCTGGCCAATGCCCACGATGAACCGGCGCTGAGCGCGGTGGTCAACGCCCGCCGCAAGGGCGTTGTCGAGGGTACGCTGGTAGGTAAAAAGAATGAGATCATCGCCATGCTGCATGAGATGGGCGAGAGCGAGAAGGACTATGAGATCGTGGATTTCGATGGCGAGGAGCTGGACGCCGCAAAGCTGACGGTGCAGCTGGTGCGCGAGGGCAAGGCGGATATCCCCATGAAGGGTATTCTCCAAACCTCCAACTTTGCCCGCGCCATTCTGAACAGAGAGACGGGACTGATCCCCGCCAGCGGCAAGCGCCTGGTGAGCCAGTGCGGCATCTTCGAGTACGAGGGCCGCTTCGTGATGATCACCGATGCCGCCATCAACATCGCCCCCGATGTGGATACCCAGATCGGCATTGTGGAGAACGCGCTGCCTGTGGCTAACGCGCTGGGGATCGAGTGCCCCAAGGTAGCGGTTCTGTCCGCCGTGGAGAACGTCACCGAGAAGATGCCCTCCACCGTTTCCGCTAAAGAGATCGCGGAGCGCGGTGTGCCCGGCTGCATCATTTCCGGCCCTCTGGCACTGGACGGTGCTATTTCCATGGAGTCCGTGAAGCACAAGGCCATCCATGATCCCGTGGCTGGCCAGGCGGACATCCTGCTGGTGCCCTATATCGAGATCGGCAACGTGCTGTATAAGGCCTGCACCTACATCGCCGGCAAGACCATGGCCAGCACCATCTGCGGCGCGTCCTGCCCGGTGGTCATCACAAGCCGCGCTGATACGCCTGACAGCAAGTATTACTCCATTCTGATGGCCGTTCTGCGCTGCCTGAAGGCATAACATGACCACAAAAAGGGGAGAGGGACAACGTAATGTGACACAAAAGGACGGCGCAAGCCGTCCTTTTGCCGCATACAGGCCCTATGTAAAAGAAGAATTGCTTTACATTTTGCGGTGCTGTCCGCATACTTGAGGGCAGGAGGTGATGTTATGAGTATCGGAAATCAAATCATGTCTATCCGCAGAGAGCGGCAATTAACGCAAGAGCAATTCGGCAGCCTGTTCCATGTGACGCGGCAGACAGTTTCGAACTGGGAGAACGGAAAGAGTTATCCTGACTTACAGCTTCTCGTAGCCATCAGCGACCAATTTGGTATCTCACTCGATACACTGCTGAAGGAAGACACAAAGATGGTAAAAGCCATCGATAGGGAAAGGGGATTGGGAGTGGCCAAGCGGGAAAAAGCCGTAAATCACTTCTTCACAAGCGCGGGTACAGGATTGGTCGCATCCTGTGTAATCTCTCCGGTATCTGCAGCTCGGACGGCAATTTTCATCGGAGGATTTTTGATGATACTTATCGGCTGGTGGAGACAGTCGCGTTGGGAAGAGAAAATGCTTTCCGGCTTGGCGGAGAACCAGGATGAGAAAACCTGATTCTGATTTTGTTCAATCTTGACTTCCTCACATCCGTCTGCTACGATGTTGCCATCGATACCCGCAGAAAGGGGGAGCTTTGAAAGGATATATGATTGAACAAAATAAAAATTTTGTTCAATCGAGTGGAGGGTAACCGCTCTTTTTCATATAGTGAGTCCGTTTTGGACTGATCTCGCCCTGAGTAAGCTATACAAGCCATTACCGGCGATCTGTAGTTGCCGCATGACAGTCTTGTACAGAATACTGACCCAAATACCCGCCACACCGCAGTTTTTTTCAAGGCATTGTACATATGGATTACCGTACCGATTCGCCCCAGCTGCTGCTGGATTTTCTCAGCTACCACGAAACCATCAAAGCGCATTCTCAGCGCACCGTGGATGAATACTATCTGGATATGCGAAATTTCTTTCGCTATCTGAAGCAGCAGCGTGATCCGGCGCTTGCCGGTAAAGCGTTGGACGAGATCGACATCCGTGACGTGGATATTGACTTCATTTCCCGCATCACATTGACGGACATTTACAGCTATCTGACCTATCTTAGCCGTGATCGTGTACAGCACCAAAATAGTGAAATTTCTAACAAAGGTCTGAACGCTGCTTCTCGCGCCCGAAAATTGGCTACAATCCGTTCATTTTTCAACTATATTTGCAATAAACGGCATCTTTTGGAAGACAACCCCTGCAAGGACGTGGATACGCCCAAGCAGATGAAGTCCCTCCCCCGCTATCTGACGCTGAATGAGTCCCTTACCCTGCTGGAGAGCGTAGATGGCGCCAACCGTGAGCGTGACTACTGCATTCTGACGCTGTTTCTGAACTGCGGACTGCGGATATCTGAGCTGATCGGCCTGGACATCACGGATATTCACGATGATGCCCTGCGTGTGCTGGGCAAAGGCAATAAGGTCCGTGTGGTCTATCTCAATCAGGCCTGCAAGGATGCGCTTGCGCGGTATATGGCGGTACGCCGGCCCATTACCGGGCGGGATAAAAACGCACTGTTTCTCTCCGGGCAGAATAGGCGCATCAGTCGTTCCATGGTCCATGCGCTGGTGAAAAAACACCTGTCCGCCGCGGGGTTAGACAGTGAAAAGTATTCCAGCCACAAGCTGCGCCACACAGCCGCCACGCTGATGCTGCAAAACGGCGTGGATGTGAAGGCGGTGCAGGAGGTCCTGGGGCATGAGCACCTGAATACCACGGAGATCTATACGCATATTGACAACGAGGCGCTGCGTGTAGCTGCAAAGGCAAATCCCTTGTCACATGTAAAGATGAAAGGGAAAATTGAAGACAGTAACAGTAAAAAGGCGGAGGATTGACCTCCGCCTTTTTGTATTATTTTGCATATTGAAAACCACCCAATAGAGGTGTGGCCGGATCATATTCATATGCTTCTTGATATCCCGCCCAAAATCACGATTTTGAGCTTTTTGGGATATACACCCGGCTTCGCTGAGGGATATTTATTTGTTCGTTTCCTTAGCCATCTCCTGCTGCTTTTTCAGCCGTTCTCCCACCTTTTTCATCAGGCGCAGACACAGCGCCGAGCTGGCAGCCAACAGCACCGTTCCCGCCAAAAACTCTTTCTTTTTCATATACCGGCTCCTTTCTATGCCCACCGTTTTTTGCAGTATAGCACATTACGATCCCGTTTGCAAATGTGTCGCAGGTCAATTTTGCCGAACGGTTCAATATATCACAGAGTTTGTCGAAAACTTCACATTTTCTGACGATTTTTGTGACCACTTTTCGTTGTGGTTTTGACGGTACAGCACCTTAAATTTTTGGCGGGTTCACCAAAAATCAACGCACTGACGATTTCTGCCCTTCCTCTTTATTTACTTTACCGGGGAAATGTGCTTTAATAAGGCTGTACGTTCAGGCGCATTTGCGCCTCAACAAAATTTGAGGAGGAAAAGTACATGGTACAGTTTGCAAGTAGAATGGACCTGCTGAAGGGCTCCGAGATCCGCGAGCTTCTGAAGCTGACGGCACAGCCCGACATACTCTCCTTTGCCGGCGGTATGCCCGCGCCCGAGCTGTTTCCCGTGGAGCAGATGATGGAGGCCTCTATCGCCGTCCTGAAGGAGCATGGCCGCGAGGCGCTGCAGTATTCCACCACCGAGGGCTTCCCCCGCCTGCGCGAGCAGATCGCCGAGCGTATGCTGGCCAAGAACAATATCCACACCGACAAGGATCACATCCTCGTCACCTCCGGTTCCCAGCAGGGTTTGGATTTCTCCGCACGTGTGTTCCTGAACCCCGGTGACGTCGTGCTGCTGGAGAGCCCCTCCTACCTGGGCGCCGTCAATGCGTTCAAGGCCTGTGAGCCCAAGTTCATCGAAGTTCCCACCGATGACGGCGGCATGATCATGGACGAGCTGGAGAAGATCCTGGCCACCACCGAGCGCGTGAAGATGATCTACGTCATTCCCGATTTCCAGAACCCCACCGGCCGCACCTGGGATCTGGATCGCCGTCATAAGTTCATGGAGATCATCAACCGCTATGAGATCCCCGTCATCGAGGATAACCCCTACGGCGAGCTGCGCTTCGAGGGTGAGTATATGCCCGCACTGAAGAGCCTGGACACCAAGGGTCTGGTGATCTATCTGGGCACCTTCTCCAAGATCCTGGCTCCCGGCTACCGTTTGGGCTGGGTCTGCGCCGAGGATGAGATCCTCGCTAAGTACAACTTCATGGAGCAGGCTGCCTCTCTGCAGGCATCTACCATCGGCCAGATGGAGACCTCCAAGTGGATCGATATGTTCGATCTGGACGCCCACGTCAACACCATCCGTGAGTGCTACCGCAAGCGCCGCGCCGTCATGCTGGAGACGCTGGCCAAGGAGCTGCCCGAGCCCTGCACCTTCACCCGTCCCGACGGCGGTCTGTTCGCATGGGTCGTTCTGCCCGAGTACATGGACGCCAAGGATCTGCAGATGAAGTGCCTTGCCAAGAAGGTGGCCTTCGTTCCCGGCGGCTCCTTCTTCCCCAACGGCGGCCACGACAACACCCTGCGTCTGAACTACAGCTGCATGCCCGAGGATAAGATCGTCAAGGGTATCACAGCGCTGTGCCAGACCATCCGCGAAAATCTTCGCTAACAGTCAAGATATAAGGAGACGACGCATCCCATGAAGCACGTAAAAGTCCTCATCGGCAACTATGGCAGCGGCAAGAGCGAATTGGCTCTGAATTTTGCTATGCAGGCGGCCGCCCGCGGCGACCGGACGGAACTGCTGGACCTGGATATGGTCAACACCTACTTCCGTCTGACAGAGCGCGGCAAGCTGGTGGAGCAGAAGGAGATCCGTTTGGTCTCCCCCAACTTTGCCTGCTCCGGTATCGAGACGCTCTCTCTCCCTGCCGAGGTGTCGTCCGCCTTTGTGCTGGATTGGGACACCGTCATATTCGATGTAGGCGGCGACGACGTGGGCGCCACAGCACTGGGCCGGTATCACCAGGACTTTGTGGACCTGGCGCCCGGTGCACTGGAGGTGCTGAACGTGGTGAATATCCGGCGGCCTTTGGCCGGCACGGTGGAGAAGCTTCTCCGTTTACAGGAGGGTATGCAGACCCACGCGCGGCTGCAGATCACCGGTATGATCAACAACACGAACCTCGCCACTGCTACCACCGAGCAAGACCTGTGGGATGGCTACCAGATGCTCCGTGAGGTCAGTGACCTCACGGGCATCCCGGTTTCCTACACCACCGGAAAAAAGGAGTTTCTGGACGCCTTTCTGGCCCGAAACCCCGATCCAAAATATGTGGGACAGCCCATTCCCATCGACGTGTATATGCACCGCGACTGGGACTCCTATATCGAGTACGGGCTGAACACCAAAAACCCTCACAAGGATATGTATTAAACCCGGTTACTTCCCTCTACGCGAAGGGATTGTAATAACACAGCAAAACAGCAAACACAGCATCGGAAAAGGAATTAAGAAAAGAGGTGTAAAGAGAGTGGTAAGAGTTACCATCGACGAAAATCTTTGCAAGGGCTGCGGTCTGTGTGCAAGAGCTTGTCCCAAGCACATCATCGAGTTGTCCAAGACCCGCATCAATGCAAAGGGCTACCATCCGGCAGAAGTGACGAACATGGAGGCGTGCATCGGCTGCACGTCCTGCGCCCGCACCTGTCCTGATGTGGTGATCCGAATCGAAAAAGACTAAGGAGGCAGAAAGAATATGGCTTTGACTCTTATGAAGGGCAGCGAAGCGATTGCAGAAGCCGCTATTCGTGCCGGCGCTCGCTTTTTCTTCGGTTACCCCATCACTCCGCAAACGGAGATCCCCGAATATATGTCCGCCCGTATGCCCGAGATCGGCGGCTGCTTCCTGCAGGCCGAGAGTGAAGTGGCGGCTATCAACATGGTGTATGGCGCTGCCGGTACCGGCGCCCGCGTCATCACCTCCTCCTCCAGCCCCGGCGTGTCCCTGAAGCAGGAAGGTATCTCCTACTGCGCAGGCGCCATGGTTCCCGCTGTTATCATCAACGTGATGCGCGGCGGCCCCGGTCTGGGTAATATCCAGGCATCCCAGGGCGACTATTTCCAGGGTGTCAAGGGCGGCGGCAACGGCGACTATCACCTGCTGACCTTCGCCCCCGCTTCTGTACAGGAGGCCATCGACCTGATGATGATCGCCTATGACAAGGCCGAAAAGTACCGTATCCCCGTGCTGTTCCTGGCGGACGGCATCATCGCTCAGATGATGGAGCCCGTGGAGCTGCCCGAGATGGTGGATTACAAGGTAGACCCGGAGAAGAAGCCCTGGGCCTGCACCGGCTGGAAGCCCGGCGATGATCCCGCTAAGCGCGGCATTATCAATTCTATCTACATCGATACCGAGAGCCTGGCTGTCCACAATGACGAGCTGCAGGCCATGTACAAGGAAGTCGTTGCCAACGAGCAGATGTGGGAAAGCTACAACTGCGAAGGCGCTGAGTACATCATTACTGCCTTCGGCACCGTGGCGCGTATCGCCAAGAGCGCTATCGCCGAGCTGAAGGAAAAAGGCATTAACGTCGGCCTGGTCCGCCCCATCACTGTGTGGCCCTTCCCCTATGACGCTGTGCGTGAGGCCTGCTGCCAGCCCGGCGTGAAGGCCGTTCTGGACGTTGAACTGAACGAAGGCCAGATGCTGGAGGACGTGAAGCTGGCCATCAATGGCGCCAAGCACGTTGACTTCTTCGGTCATTGCGGCAGCCAGATGCCCTCTACCGACGAGATCGTCACCAAGATCCTGAGCATGAAGGAGGGTAAATAAGATGGCTGTACTGTTCGAAAAGACTAAGCTGCTGACTGACAAGCAGTTCCACTATTGCCCCGGCTGCAACCACGGCATCATCCACCGTCTGGTAGCCGAGGTCATCGACGAGATGAAATTGGACGGCAAGGTGATCGGTGTGGCCCCTGTCGGCTGCTCCGTGTTTGCCTACGACTATTTCAACTGCGATATGTACGAGGCTGCCCACGGCCGCGCACCCGCTGTTGCCACCGGTATCAAGCGCTCCGTCGGCAAGGATACTCTGGTATTCACCTATCAGGGCGACGGTGACCTGGCGTCTATCGGTACCGCGGAGATCGTTCACGCCGCCCACCGCGGCGAGAAGATCACCACCATCTTTGTCAACAACGCGATCTATGGCATGACCGGCGGTCAGATGGCCCCCACCACCCTGATCGGCCAAAAGGCAACTACCTGCCCTGCTGGCCGCAGCGAGGAGTGGAGTGGTCTGCCTATCAAGATGTGCGAGATGCTGGCCGCTGTTCCCAGTTCTTACTACATTGAGCGCGTGGCGGTCAACAATACCGCCAACATCGCCAAGGCCAAGAAGGCCATTGCCAAGGCCTTCCGTCTGCAGATGGAGGGTAAGGGCTTCACCATGATCGAGGTACTGTCCACCTGCCCCACCAACTGGGGCCTGTCTCCGGTGGAAGCTATGAACTGGCTGGAGCAGAACATGATCCCCTACTATCCTCTGGGCGTTTACAAAGACAAGGAGGCGAAGTAACATGGAAAAAACCTTTATTTTCGCCGGTTTCGGCGGTCAGGGTATGCTGCTGATCGGTAAGTTCGTCGCCATGGCTTGTATGCTGGACGGTAAGCACGTTTCCTGGCTGCCCTCTTATGGCCCCGAGATGCGCGGCGGTACCGCCAACTGCTCCGTCATCGTCTCCGATGACCCCGTTGCCTCCCCTCTGGTGGACAAGGCCGACGTGATCGTGGCGATGAACCGTCCTTCTCTGGACAAGTTTGAAGCACACGTGAAGCCCGGCGGCGTTCTGGTCATCAACAGCTCCATCATCGACCGCAAAGCGGTTCGCGATGATATCACCGTGGTGTACTGCGATGCCAACGGCATTGCCGAATCCATCGGCAACCCCAAGGGTGCCAACGTGGCCATCCTGGGCGCGACCCTGGCCAAGGCTCCCGTCACCTCCGTGGAAAGCATGATGGAAGCTATCCGCATCGAGCTGGGTGAGAAGAAGGCCCGCTTCCTGGAGGGCAACAAGAAGGCTCTGCTGGCCGGCATGGAAGCCGCTAAGTAAGTCGTTCATACATTCTTACATCATTTTGGCCCTCGGCATCCGTATGGTTGCCGGGGGCTTTCTTTTGTTTACTACTATTTTCACCGAATGGTTTATTAAAAAGAAAAGGCCAGTGAAAAAGGTTTCCTTCACAGAAAAAAACTATTGACTTCCTACCAAACGTTTGGTATCATTACTCCATTATAAGGAGGTGTCGCTTTTGAGCTCTTTTTCTTATTTTGTGGGACAGCGCATCAAAAAATACCGCAAGAGCCGCGGCTATACCATCGAGCAATTCTCCGCCATGATCAATAAGAGCAAAGCGACGCTATCCAAGTACGAAAACGGTGCCATTACCATCGACATCGAAACACTGTACGAGATTGCGCAGGCACTGGATATTGATCTAAAATGCTTCATCGATTATCAGCCCCCCATGTTCCATGCGGAGCCGGCGCTACCTAAGAATAGCTACTTCAATCAGACATTGGCCTATATGTACTACTATGATGGCCGTATTCGCCAGATGGTACGCTCACTTCTTCGGTTTTCTCAGTCAGTGGACCACGAGAGTGTCGAGGTCACGTTGTATATGGGCGTGGCGTCCTTCTCCGACCCGGACCGTTGCCAGCATCTGTTCACCGGAGAGATGAAGGCTTACGACACCATCACCCACATGGTGTTGACCAATCAGATCAACGAGGCGGAAAAGATGTATATCTGTATGCTCAATCCCATGCAGAACCGTATGCCCGCCGTGGGACTGGTATCCGGTATCGGCTCCTCCCCGTTCTTTGCACCCATTGCATTGAAGGCGCTGATCTCTAAAGAGCCGCTGGAGGAAAACGACCGCCTGCTGGGCACCATCAAACTGGATAAGGATGATTATCATTTGCTGCGTTACTACAATATGATGGTGGTCAACCGTCCGGCCGCCCTATCCTTACAATAATATTTGACCGCGCAAAGGCTGTGAAGGTATACTCCTTCACAGCCTTTAATTCATTTTCTGCAATTCTCGCCGCAGTCGCAGGATGATACGCTTCTCCAGCCGCGATATGTAGCTCTGCGAAATCCCCAATCGATCCGCCACCTCCTTTTGGGTGAGCTCCTTGATACCGCCCAGGCCAAACCGCATGGTGATGATATCCCTCTCTCTCGGACTGAGGTGCGATACCGCCGTTTGCAGCAGCTGCCGGTCCACATCCGCTTCAATGGGCCGCATGACCACATCGCTGTCAGTCCCCAGTACGTCACTGAGCAGCAGTTCTTTTCCGTCCCAGTCGGTATTCAGCGGCTCATCGAAACTGACCTCTGTCCGTTGTGCGCCGTTCTTCCGCAAGTACATGAGAATTTCATTCTCAATACACCGCGAGGCGTAGGTAGCCAGCTTGATATTCTTATCTGTCCGGAACGTATTGACCGCCTTGATCAATCCGATAGTGCCAATGGAGATCAGGTCCTCTATATGGATACCGGTATTTTCAAAACGTCTGGCTATGTAAACCACCAACCGCAGGTTGTGTTCGATCAGCGTCTGCCGCACCTGAAAATCGCCGGTATTCAGCTTTTCCAGCAGCACAGACTCCTCATCTCTCGGTAAGGGCGGCGGCAGCGTATCGCTCCCGCCGATGTACATGACCTTATCCGGCCTGTATACGCTGTGCCACAGGCGTTTCAGCCAAATCAGAAGCTTTGCCATGCCCTACCCCTCCT
>FR881499.1 GCA_000435555.1 Firmicutes bacterium CAG:176 | reverse complement strand
GGTATATGCGCCGCGGGACATAGGCGAGATGAACAGAGAATGACACTGCTGGTTGTACAAAGTGACGAAAAGTGCGGGATACTCCCGCACTTTTCCCACAAATATCTAAATTAGAGGTTGTCAGGCTTGAAGAAATACTATATAATCGGTACGTTGAGCTACTGTCCGCGGCTGTGGGCGGCGGACTTCAAGAAAATGAAGGGAGAACATCATCACTATGACTGCTAACGACATTCGCAATATCGCCCTGCTGGGTCACGGAGGCTCCGGCAAGACCTCTCTGGCTGAGCAGATGCTCTTTATGACCAAGGGTACTGACCGTCTGGGCAAGACCGCCGACGGCAACACCACCTGCGACTATGATGCCGAGGAGATCAAGCGCCAGATATCCATCTCCCTGGCCTTTGCCCCCGTGCAGTATAAGGGCAAGAAGATCAACGTCATGGACGCCCCCGGCAACTTCGATTTCTCCGGCGAGGCCGTGTGCGCCATCCGCGCCGCCGAGTGCGCCGTCATCGTGGGCAACGCCAAGGACGGCCTGTCCGTGGGTATGGAGCGTACCTGGAAGATGCTGGGCAAGAAGCCCCGGATGATGTTCATCAACCGCGTGGAGGAGGCCAACTCCGACTACGCGTCCTGCATTGAGGCCATCAAGGCCAAGTACGGCACCGCCATCGCCCCCATCGTGGCCACCAAGGCCGACGCCAACAAGGCCGTCACCGTCATTGTGGACCTGCTGCACAACAAGGCTTACGATGCCAAGGGCGAGTGCGCCATCCCCGGCGACATGGCCGACGAGGTGGAGGCCCTGCGCGCTGAGCTGATGGAGGCTGCCGCCGGTGCCGACGAGGAGCTGATGGAGAAGTTCTTCGAGACCATGGAGCTGTCCGCCGAGGATATGGCCAAGGGCCTGAAGATCGGTGTGCGCGACGGCAGCGTGTGCCCCGTGCTGTGCGGCTCCGCCGTCACCGGCATGGGCGTGGATATGCTGATGCAGACCATCGTGGACCTGGTGCCCGTGGCCACCGATATGCCCGCCGAGGCCGCCGAGGATGACGACGGCAACGCCATCGAGGTCGCCTATGACCCCAACGGCCCCACCGCTGCCTTCGTGTTCAAGACCATCTCCGACCAGTACGGCAAGTTCTCCATGATCAAGGTCATCCGCGGCAAGGTCACCAGCGATATGTCCCTGTATAACATGACCACCGGCAACACCGAGAAGCTGGGCCGCCTGTACACCATGAAGGGCAAGAAGGCCGAGGAGACCAAGGAGATCTGCTGCGGCGACATCGGCGCCATCGGCAAGATGGACAAGGTCAAGACCGGCGACACCCTGTGCGAGCCCAAGACCTATGTGAAGTTCGCGCCGCTGGCCTTTGCCCCCGCCTGCTACGAGCGCGCCATCTCCCCCAAGACCAAGCAGGAGATCGAGAAGCTGGGCACCGGCCTGAACAAGCTGAACGAGGAGGATCCCACCTTCTCCGTCACCAATAACGCCGAGACCCACCAGACCGTGATCTCCGGCGCCGGCGACATCCAGATCGACGTGCTGTGCAGCAAGCTGAAGAGCCGCTTCGGCGTGGACGCGGAGCTGGATACCCCCCGCGTTGCCTATCGTGAGAAGATCCGCAGCACCGTCCGCAAGCAGGGCCGCTATAAGAAGCAGACCGGCGGCAGCGGTCAGTTCGGCGATGTCCATATCATTTTCGAGCCCCAGACTGAGCAGGAGGATATGATCTTCGAGGAGAACGTGTTTGGCGGCTCCGTGCCCAAGAACTACTTCCCCGCCGTGGAAAAGGGACTGCGCGAGAGCTGCCTGCACGGCGTGCTGGCCGGCTATCCCGTGGTGTTCCTGAAGGCCACCCTGGTGGATGGTTCCTACCACCCCGTTGACTCCTCCGAAATCGCGTTCAAGCTGGCTGCCAACCTGGCCTTCAAGGCCGCGCTGCCCGAGGCCAAGCCCGTGCTGATGGAGCCCATTGGCGAGCTGAAGGTCACCATCCCCGACAGCTATCTGGGCGATGTGATGGGCGATCTGAATAAGCGCCGCGGCCGCGTGATGGGCATGAACCCCACCGGTGACGGCGAGCAGGTGCTGGAGGCTGAGGTCCCCATGGCCGAGATGATGAGCTACGCCATCGATCTGCGATCCATGACCCAGTCCCGTGGTACGTTCACCTTCAACTTCGTCCGCTACGAGGATTGCCCCGCCGCGGCGCAGGAGAAGGCTATTGCCGAGGCTAAGGCGCTGGCCGAGGCCGAGTAAATTGAAATGAGGAGCCCGGTACGCTGTGCGTACTGGGCTCCTTTGCATATTTTCCGCACCGATAGGGGAGGCTAACAGGCACTGGAAAATTTTTTTGGAAAAATGCAAAAAACCTCTTTACAAATCCAAGCGGGTGTGCTACTATACTAATGCAAACGATAATTGTTAGCAACAAGAAAGGAGCACTGCAGATGGATAACACACGGTACAGCCCCAAGCGGGACGCCATACTGCAATGCCTGCGTTCCACCACCTGCCACCCCTCTGCGGAATGGGTCTACGCCCAGCTGAAGCCCCGCATACCCAACCTCTCCCTGGCCACCGTCTACCGCAATCTGGCGCGGTTCCGGGCGGAGGGCGCGGTGCAGGTCATCGGCTGTGTGGACGGTGAAGACCGCTACGACGGCAACACCGCCCCCCACGGGCACTTCATCTGCCGCACCTGCGGCGCGGTCATCGACCTGCCGCCCATCCCGGTGGAGCTGCCGGATATGTCGGAGGTAGGGGAACCGGACAGCTGCGGCGTCGTGTTCTACGGCCGCTGCAACGGCTGCCTGGCCGAGAAGAAAACCAGTTGACAAATGCCGCTGCGGCGGCGTCAAAATAACAAACACAACGACATGAATACATTTATGGAGGTAACGATTATGAAGAAGTGGGTCTGTCCTGTTTGCGGTTATGTTCACGAGGGTGATGTTCCCCCCGCCGAGTGCCCGGTCTGCCACGTCAGCGGCGACAAGTTCCTGCTGCAGTCTGAGGAGAAGTCCTGGGCCGCCGAGCACGTTGTGGGCGTAGGCAAGGTCTTTGGCGACGATGTCCCCGAGGATGTCCGCAAGGAGATCATCGACGGTCTGCGCGCCAACTTCGAGGGTGAGTGCTCCGAGGTCGGTATGTATCTGGCCATGGCGCGCGTGGCGCACCGCGAGGGCTATCCCGAGATCGGCCTGTACTGGGAGAAGGCCGGCCTGGAGGAGGCCGAGCACGCCGCCAAGTTCGCCGAGCTGCTGGGCGAGGTCATCACTGACAGCACCAAGAAGAACCTGCAGATGCGCGTGGACGCCGAGAACGGCGCTACCGCCGGCAAGTTCGAGCTGGCTAAGCTGGCCAAGAAGTACAATCTGGACGCTATCCACGACACCGTCCATGAAATGGCCCGCGACGAAGCCCGCCATGGCAAGGCCTTCGAGGGTCTGCTGACCCGCTACTTCGGGAAGTAAGCAAGTGTGATAAGATAGAAAAGCAGGGAGCGTTTCGCTCCCTGCTTTTGCTGCTCCGGCCTCGTGTCAGCCGGCCATGATCTCGAATTTCAGCACGCCCTCTGCTGCGGCGGGGACGGGGGAGTTTTACGCCGCTGCGCGGCGACACCTCATCCGCTCCCAGGTGGAAGGCGTGGGAGGTCAGTCCTCGCCGTTTTCGGCCACCCAGCGGCGGACGTAGTCCACGAAGCGGCGGGTGGAGGCGGACTGGGCCTTTTCATCCTTGACGGCGATGCCGATATTGCGGTAGAAGCGCTCGGGGGCGTGGCAGGCGGCCACGGGATAGGGGCTGCGGCGGACCATCAGCTCCGGCAGGAGGCTGATGCCCAGGCCCTTGGACACCATGGCCAGGATGGTGCGGTCCTCGCGGGCGGTGTATTTCACATTGGGGTGGACGCCCATGGCGTCCAGGGCGGCGGTGAGCTCGTAGTCGCGGCCCTCCTCCAGACGGATGAAGGGCTCGGCGGACAGGGCCGACAGGGGGAAGGCCGCCGCGTCCGCCAACGGGTGGCCGCAGGGGACGACCACCAGCAGCTCATCCCGGTACAGGGGGTGGGCGCAGAGGGATTTTGCTGAGGGCAGGCGCAGGAAGCCGCAGTCCACCTTGCCCTGGAGGATCCACTCCTCGGTCTGGCCGTAGAAATCGGCGTCCACCACCTCGAACTCGATGTTGGGGTAGACGTCGCCGAAGCTTTTGAGGATGGAGGGGAGCCACTGTGCAGAGACGCTGGAGAAGGTGGCCACCTTGACCAGGCCGGCGTCCAGGCCCTTCAGGTCCGCCGCGGACTGCATGAGGGCATGGTGGGCGGCGCAGAGGGCCTCGACTCGAGGCAGCAGCGCGCGGCCGTCAGCCGTCAGCACCACGCCGCCGCGGTTGCGGCTGAGCAGCGTGATTCCCAGCTCGTCCTCCAGCGCCTGGACGGCGTGGCTGACGCCGGACTGGGTGAAGTTCAGCTCCTCCGCCGCCCGGGAGAAGCTGCCGCACTCCACGGTCTTGAGGAACATCTGGTATTTGGATACGCTCATGGCGGGACCTCCTGTACAGTCGCTGTCGCTATTATATCATACTTTTTCTCATACTTGCAAATACAATTATGCGTTTTACAACTGAAAACTTTTGTGGTAGTATAAGGACAACGAAACGAAACAAGAATATGGAGGTAATACATTATGGCTATCGTATCCAAGACCACCCGCTGCGCCGTCTGCGGCAGCACCGATGTTACGTTTTCCGAGGCGACCAAGCACTATCACTGCGCGTCCTGCGGCGCCGATGAGGCACACGCCATGAACGCCGCCGATGTGGCGGCCATCAACAGCATCGCCGCACTGGGCGACACCGAAGGCAAGCTGGACGAGCTGCGCCGCCGCTATCCCAACCTGGACATCACCAGCTGGACCCGCGAGAACCGCGTCCAGATGTGATCTTACCCCCTCCTTTCACAAAGCAAAAACCGGCGCCGGGGGGCGCCGGTTTTTGCTTTGTCTTTGTCTTTCACCGCAGCACCGCTGTTACAGGGCGGCGCGGATGGCGGCCAGCAGGTCGCCGTAGTCCTCGAAGGCGGGCAGGTCGGGGTAGTCCTGCTTGATCTTGTCGGGACCGCGGAAGAGAAAGCCGGCCTTGCTGTGGAGGATCATCTCCAAATCGTTATAGCTGTCGCCGCTGGCGATGGTGTCGTAGCCGATGGACTGGAGGGCCTTGACGGTGGTGAGCTTGGAGTGTTCACAGCGCATGAGGTGGCGGGTGATGTAGCCCTCGCCGTCCACCTCGAGGGTGTTGCACAGCAGGGTGGGATAGCCCAGCTTGGCCATGAGGGGCATGGCGAACTGGTCGAAGGTGTCGCTGAGGATGACCACCTGGGTATCCTTACGCAGTGCGTCCAGGAAGTCCTTGGCGCCGGGCAGGGGGTCGATGCGGGAGATGGTCTCCTGAATGGCGCTGAGCTTCAGGCCGCGCTGCCGCAGCAGATCGATGCGCCAGCGCATGAGTTTGTCATAATCCGGCTCATCGCGAGTGGTGCGGCGCAGCTCGGGAATGCCGCTTTCCTCGGCAAAGGCGATCCAGATCTCGGGGACGAGGACACCCTCCATGTCCAAACAAACGATATTCATAGGGAACGGTTCCTTTCTTTTATTTCAGCACATCGGACAGCACATAGTCCAGCATGGCGTCCTTGTCGATGACGTCGGTGTGGAGGACGGGGCGGCCCTCCAGGCCGCGGAGATTTTTGGGGATGTCCATGCCGGTGAGGGCGTGGAGCTGCTCCATCATGGCGAACTCATCGTCACCGGATGCCTCGCCCAGGGCGTGCAGCACGGCGGCGGGGAACTTGTAGGGCGAGGCGGTGGACAGGACCACCATGGGAACGCCCTCGCGGGTGTGCTTCTCCGCCACGGCCCAGGCCACGGCGGTGTGGGGGTCGCAGAGGTATTTGTGCTCGCGCCACACCCGGCCGATGACCTCCGCCGCGCCGGCATCGTCGCAGCAGCCGCAGCCGAAGACGGCACGGAGCCGCTCCAGCATCCAGCCGCTGACCTGATACCAGCCCTGGGTGTTCAGCTCCCGCATCAGGCGCTCCACGCAGCTGGCATCCTGGCTGACCAGATAGAGCAGGCGCTCCAGATTGCTGGACACCAGGATATCCATGGAGGGGGAGGTGGTCTTGTAGAAGGGGCGGCGCTTGTCGTAGCGGCCGGTGGTCAGGAACTCGGTGAGCACGTCGTTGGCGTTGCTGGCGCAGATCAGGCGGCCCACAGGCAGGCCCATCTGCCTGGCAAAATAGCCGGCCAGAATGTCGCCGAAGTTGCCGGTGGGGACGGTGTAGTCCACCACGTCGCCCAGCCGGATGCGGCCGGACTTCACCAGATCGCCGTAGGCGCGGAAGTAATAGACCACCTGGGGGGCCAGACGGCCGATATTGATGGAGTTGGCGGAGGAGAGCATGGCGCCGTGGAGGTCCTTGTCCTTGCAGGCGGCGAAGATCGCCTTCACGCCGGTCTGGGCGTCGTCGAAGTTGCCGCGGACGGCGCAGACGCGGACGTTGGCGCCCTCCTGGGTGGCCATCTGGGCCTGCTGGACAGCGGAGACGCCGCCGTAGGGGTAGAACACAGTGATGCGGGTGCCGGGCACGTCGTGGAAGCCCTCCATGGCCGCCTTGCCGGTGTCGCCGGAGGTGGCCGTCAGGATGACCACGTCGCCCTTCATGCCCTCAGCCTTGGCCGCCGCTACGATGAGGCGGGGCAGGACGCTGAGGGCCACATCCTTGAAGGCGGAGGTGGGGCCGTGGTACAGCTCCAGCACGTATTTATCCGCCACGGGGGTCAAGGGCGTCAGGTCGGACGTGGGGAACTTGCCGGCGTAGCTGTCGCGGACCAGCCGGTCCATGTCCTGAAAGTCCGGCAGCAGGGCGTGGAGGATATCCGCCGCCATGGAGAGGGTGTCCTTTTCCAGGGCAGCGTGCCAGTCGAAGCGCAGGGCCGCCGGGTCGCAGATGTACAGGCCGCCGTCCGGGGCGATGCCCTGAAGCACCGCGTGGGTGGAGGATGCGGTGAGCTGCTCGTTTCTTGTGCTGTGGTAGATCATGGTAAAAAAGCCTCCGAAAAAACTTTTGAAATTGGGTCTTGCATTTCTGATATGGCTATGATACACTGTCCCCATCAAAAAAGCAAGTGTTTTTCTCCTGTGGACATAAAATATTTTTTTGTCACGCATGAAAAACCCTGTACACAATAACCAAAGCGAAAGAGGCAAGGACTATGTTGAAAGTGTTGAAATTCGGCGGGTCGTCCATGGCGGACGCCCACCAGCTGGAAAAAGTACGCTCCATCGTGGAGGCAGACCCCGCTCGCCGGGTGGTGGTGGTCAGCGCCGCCGGAAAACGGTTCAAGGACGATCACAAGATCACGGACCTGCTGTATCTGTGCCACGCCCACCTGCAGTACGGCGTCAGCTGCGACGGTATATTCGATATGGTACGCAGCCGGTATCTGGAGATTCGGGACGAGCTGGGCCTGTCCACGCCGCTGGAGGCGGAATTCGACGCCCTGCGCGCCAAGATGGACAAGGGCATCTCCGCCGATGAGCTGGTGAGCCGGGGCGAGTATTTCGCCGCCCGGATCATGGCCGACTGCCTGGGCTTTGACTTTCTGGACAGCAGCCTGTGGCTGCACTTCCGCATGGACGGCACGGTGGACCAGGAGGCCAGCTATCAGGCTCTGGTCCATGCGGCCAGCGGGCGGAAGGTGGTCATTCCCGGCTTCTACGGCGTGCTGCCGGACGGCAGCATCCACACCTTCAGCCGGGGCGGCAGCGACATCACCGGTGCGCTGGCGGCGGCGGCGCTGGACGCCGACGTGTATGAGAACTGGACGGACGTGTCCGGCTTCCTGATGGCCGACCCTAAGATCGTAACCGACCCGCGGCCCATCGAGCGCATCACATACGCCGAGCTGCGTGAGCTGAGCTATATCGGCGCGCAGGTGCTGCATGAAGGCACCGTCTCCCCGGTGCGGGAGAAGAACATCCCCCTGAACATCCGCAACACCAACCAGCCGGAGCACCCGGGCACCATGATACGGGAGGCCTTCGACGACACGGCGGCGGAGCTGCAGGAGAGCAGCATGATCACCGGCATCGCCGGAAAGAAGGGCTTTTCCGTCATCACCATGACCAAGAACGGAATGTCCTCGGAGCTGGGCGTTATCCGCCGGGTGCTGGAGATATTGGAGCGTTATCACATCAACGTGGAGTACATCCCCTCCGGTATCGACTCGGTATCGCTGGTGGTGGAGGCGGCCAAGGCCGCGCCGTATCTGTATCAGGCACTGGGCGACATGGAGAAGGAGATCAAGCCCGACAGCCTGCACGTTACCGACGGTATGGCCGTGGTGGCGGCCGTGGGCCGGAAGATGGCCTTCCAGCCCGGCTCCTCCGGCAAGATCTTCGCCAAGCTGGGCGAAAACGGCATCAATATCCGCATGATCACCCAGGGACCAGAAGAGCTGAACATCATCGTGGGCGTGGACAGCGCCGACTTTGAGAAAGCTATCCGGGTGCTGTACAACAGTTTTGTAAAATAAAGCGCGTCTCCTGCGCCCATACTTCGCCGCAGCGGCTTGCCGTACACAAAGTCGATGCGCCGCATCTGAACGCAGGATACACCGCTTATTCGATATCGAGAAAAGGAGTACATCATATGAAAAAGTATAAAGTTGCTATTCTGGGCGCCACCGGCGCGGTGGGCCGCGAGATGATGAAGGTACTGGCCGAGCGCGATTTCCCCATCGAGGAGCTGCACCCGCTGGCGTCAGCCCGGTCTGTGGGACAGGCCATCCACTGGAAGGGCCACGACATCCCCGTGGAGATGGCCTGTGACGAGGCCTTCAAGGGCATGGACATCGTGCTGGGCGCGGCGGAGAACGACATCGCCAAGCAGTTCGCCCCGGCAATCGTCAAGGCGGGCGCGGTGTTCGTGGATAACTCCAGCGCCTTCCGCATGGACCCGGATGTGCCCCTGATCGTGCCGGAGATCAATCCGGAGGACGTGAAGAAGCACAAGGGCATCATCTCCAACCCCAACTGCACCACCATCGTTTCGCTGGTGGCCATCAACGCCCTGAACCACGACAGCCCCATCGAGAGCATTGTGGCCAGCAGCTACCAGGCGGTGTCCGGCGCCGGCGCCGGCGGCCCCATCGAGCTGATGGACGAGGTGGAGCTGCTGCGGGAGGGTAAGCCGGTGGAACCCAAGGTATTCCAGTACCAGATCGCCTACAACGTCATCCCCCAGATCGGCGGCGAGGCCTTTGAGGGCTATACCTCCGAGGAGATGAAGATGCAGAACGAGGGCCGGAAGATCATGCACCTGCCGGAGCTGAAGGTCAGCTGCACCTGCGTCCGCGTTCCCGTGGTGCGGAGCCACAGCGTGTCCATCGTGGTGCGGACCAAGGAGAAGATCAGCGTGGAGCGCGCCCGGGAGCTGATCGCCGCCGCCCCCGGCTGCTGGCTGGTGGATGACCTGGCCAACAAGCGCTATCCCATGCCGCTGGAGACCAGCGACCAGGACCTGGTGTTCGTGGGCCGTATCCGGGACGACCTGACCAGCGACAACGGGCTGAACATCTGGTGCTGCGGCGACCAGGTACGCAAGGGCGCGGCCACCAACGCCGTGCAGATCGCCCAGCTGCTGATCGCGGAGTAATTGTAAACAAAGTGAGGCCGCCCGGAGGGCGGCTTTACTTTTGGCGCAAAACCATATATAATGGGGAAAAGTCTATTCCCGGAGGAAGTCCTATGAAACGATGGAAGCGGGGCGCGGCCATGCTGCTGTGCCTGTGTATGATGACGGCGCTGCTGGCCGGCTGCGGCCGCGGCCGCAGCGGCGAGAGCACCGCGTCGGTGGTGATGACCGGCAGCGTGTCCACGGTGGACCCGGCCTATGCCGCCACACCGGCGGAGCGCACCCTGGTGCTGCACCTGTTCGACAACCTGTACCGCTGGACGGCGGAGGGCGCGGTGCCCGCAGCGGCCCACGCCTACGACTGCACGGACAACGAGGACGGCACGCAGACGTACACGTTCCACCTGCGGCGCGACGGCAAGTGGTCCGACGGCAGCGACGTGACGGCGGCGGATTTCGTGTACGCCTGGCGGCGGCTGGTATCGCCGGAGACGGACAGCCAGGAGGCGGAGATCCTGTCCATGGTGGCGGGCTATGAGGACGCCCACGCGGGCGACCCGGAGGCGCTGGGCGTATACGCCGAGGACGAGCACACCTTTGTGGTGACGCTGAGCACGATGTGCCCGTACTTTGTGGACGCGGTGTGCACAGCGGCGGCCACCATGCCGGTGCAGCAGAAGGCTGTGGAAGGCGGCGAGGGCTGGAGCGCCAGCCGGACGTGGTTCGTGGGCAACGGGCCGTACCGCCGCACCGGCGATTGGAGCGACAGTCTCTTCGCCACGCTGGTGAAGCAGGAGGACCACTATAACGCGCGGCAGGTGCGCGCGGACCGGATCGAGATCCGGTTCAAGAGCGCGGCGGAGGCCGCCAAGGACGCGGGCACCGCGGACGCGGTCATCGGCGCGGCCGGAGAGGACGGTACCTACGGCGGCAGCAGCACCGTGGGCGTGCTGCTCATCAACCAGATGGCCACCAACATGGACCGGACGGAGCTGCGGCAGGCCATGAGTCTGGTCATCGACCGGGACGCGGCGGCAGGTGCTCTGGGCGCGGACTATGCCGCCGCGGAGGGGCTGGTGCCTCACGGCATACGCACCGCCGGGGGCGAGGAGTTCCGGGCGGTCAACGGCGCGGTGATCGACTGCGAGGCGGATACCTACACGGACCGGTGCAGTCAGGCGCTGGAGCTGATGACGCAGGCGGGCCTGCGGCGGCCGGAGGCGCTGATAAGTCTGGGGACGGTGACGCTGCTGTACCGGAATACGCCGGCGCAGACGGCGCTGGCCCAGCGGCTGCAGAAGGTGTGGCAGGAAAAACTGGGACTGAGCGTGACCCTGCAGGGTGAGGATGCGGAGACGTATCAGCAGATGCTCAGCAGCGGCGCGTTCACCCTGGCCCTGACGGAGCTGGACGCGCTGTACAACGATGCGTCGGCCTATCTGGACCTGTGGCGCAGCGGCGACACGCGGAACTACGCGCTGATCTACATGAACGCCTATAACATTCTGATGCGGGTGGCGGCGGCCAGCACCTCCGCCGAGGCGCGGGACGCCTATTTGAAGGATGCGGAGTGGCTGCTGCTGGACACGGCCAACGTGATACCGCTGTATGAGAAGGAGCAGGCCTACGCCCTGCGCGGCGACGTGACCGGCGTGGTGTCCGACGGCATGGGTGCGTGGTACTTCGGCGCACTGTGGCGCGTGGAGCAATAAGTGAAAAACGCCCGGACCAACAGGTGTTAAACGCCTGCCAGCTATACTGTACGGAGAAAGCGCATATTTCCGGCCCCACAGCAGAGAGGAGCGATCATACAGATGATAGAAAAAGCTGAGGTCACAGCACTTTTGCAGCAGCTCACCGCCATTAAGAGTGCGTATTTCCACGAGGACGAGATCATGGCCTTTGCCAGGGACTGGCTGTGCCGGCAGGGACTGCCCGCACAGCTGCACGAATACCACGATGCCAAGGTCACAGATTTCCATGGAAAAAATGTCATCGCCGTTATCGACGGCGGCAGGCCCGGACCGGTCATCTGCCTGAACGGCCATCTGGACACCGTGCAGCTGTGCGGCGGTTGGACCCGCGATCCCTACGGCGAGCTGGACGGCGACAGGCTCTATGGTGTGGGCGCGCTGGACATGAAATCCGGCTGCGCCGCGCTGATGGTCACGGCTGCCCGCTTCGCCGCCGCCCACAAGACCTTCGCCGGGAAGATCAAGCTGGCGCTGGTCTCTGACGAGGAGGGCCCCTACGGCCTGGGCACCAATGCCCTCGTCGAGGACGGCTATCTCTCTGACGTGGACTTCTCCATCATCACCGAGCCAAGCGCCGGCTTTGACGGCAAGCCCTTCCCCGATGTCTGCCTGGGCGCCCGAGGCGGCTACGGTCTGGAGATCCGCTTCTACGGAAAGTCCGCCCACGCAGCCAACCCGGAAAAGGGCCACAGCGCCCTGCTGGACGCCGCCAAGGTGGCGCAGGCCCTGGAGCAGGTGGACTATGTTGAGGACCCGCACCTGGGCAAGGGCACCTGCTGCGTGGTGGGCATCAATGCCGACGGCGGCGCGTGCAGCGTGCCGGACTTCGCCGTGCTCCGCCTGTTCTGGCACATCGTGGTGGGCGAAAGCCCGGACACCATCGTCCGCGAGATCGAAAAGGCCGTGCAGCGCGCCGGTATCACCGGGCGGTACGAGATCTGCTTCCGCGAAGCGCCGTCTGAGGGCTCCCGGGGCTTCATGCCCTACACCGTCCCCCAGGACGACCCCATGACCGTCTCCCTGCTGGAGTCCATCCGCAAGGTCACCGGCAAGGAACCCACCATCTCCTACTTCGCCAGCATCGGCGACTTCAACTACCTGGGCACGCGGCTGGGTGCGCCGGCCATCATCTTCGGCGCCGACGGCGAGAACTATCACAGCAGCGACGAATACGTCCTGCTGGACTCCGTCCACCAGACCGCCGAGGCCGTTTACGACTTCCTGGAGAAAACACTGCTGCCCTGAGCAAGCAAAACCACCCCCGGCGAGGAGCCGGGGGTGGTCTGTTTTTCAGAAGGTCATCTCCAGCCCGCATTTCAGCTGGTGCAGTCTGTCGCCCAGGACCGTCTCCATCACGCCGTAGGCCTCTCCCGGGTGCAGCGGCGGCGCAGGCGTACCGCACGGCCAATTTCACTCTTGCGCTCCGGCATTTTTCACGGTAAAATAGCACCACAAAAAAGGAGGGCAACGATATGATCTATCGTGATTTTCAGGACCTGCACCTGTCCCTGCTGGGCTTCGGCACCATGCGTCTGCCCACCACGGCGGACGGCGCCATCGACGAGGACACCACCCAGGCGATGGTGGACTATGCGCTGGCCCACGGCGTCAATTATTTCGACACCGCCTGGGCCTATATGCAAAATCTGTCCGAGACGGTGGTAGGCCGCTGCCTGAAAAAGCATCCCCGGGACAGCTTTTACCTGGCCACCAAATACCCCGGCCATACGCTCACCTGCGACCCGGACCCGGCGGACACCTTTGCCCAGCAGCTGGAGAAGTGTCAGGTGGACTACTTCGATTTCTACCTGCTGCACAACGTCTATGAAAACGACGTGGATATCTACACCGACCCCCAGTGGGGCATCATCGACTACTTTGTGGAACAGAAGCGCCTGGGCCGTATCAAGCACCTGGGCTTCTCCACCCACGCGGACCTTCCCTGCCTCACCGCTTTTCTGGAGCGCTATGGCAAGGAGATGGAGTTCTGTCAGATCCAGCTGAACTATCTGGACTGGACCATCCAGCGGGCCAGGGAGAAATACGAGCTGCTGGAAAAGCATCATATCCCCGTCTGGGTCATGGAGCCGGTCCGCGGCGGCAAGCTGGCCGCCCTGGATGCCGACAGTGAACAGCAGCTCCACGCCCTTCGCCCCAACGCCAGCATCGCCTCCTTCGGCTTCCGCTGGCTCCAGGGGCTGGATAACGTCCACATGGTCCTCTCCGGTATGTCCGACATGGCGCAGATGGCGGATAACGTGGCCACCTTCGAGCACCTCGACCCCCTCTCCCCCGCTGAGGAGGCGATCCTCTTTGCCGCGGCGGATAAGATGAAGAATTCCATCCCCTGCACTGCCTGCCGCTACTGCTGTGACGGCTGTCCCCAGCAGCTGGATATCCCGGATCTGCTGCACAAGTACAACCAGCTCCGCACCGGCAGCGGCAGCACCATCAAGATGCAGCTGGACGCGGTGCCCGCGAACAAGTGGCCTCACGCCTGTCTGGGCTGCGGCGCCTGCGCCGCTGTCTGTCCCCAGAAGATCGTCATTCCCGACGAACTGGCCGCCTTTGCCGCCGAGCTGGACAAGCTGCCCGACTGGGTGGAGGTCTGCCGCCAGCGGGCGGAGGCCGAGGCGCGGGAGCGAGCCTCCCGCGGGCTGTGAGCGCACAAGAAGAAGTCCCTCCCGGCGGGAGGGACTTCTTTTGTTTACACCTGATATTTCGCCGCGCAGCGTTGGTACTGCTCCCGGAAGTCCGGGTCCCGGCGCCGCGCCGCATCCAGCGTGGCGTGCATATTCAGGTCGTGGTGGGCGGCGTCGATCACGCACCCGGCGATATTGGAGCAGTGGTCCGAGGTACGCTCCAGGTCCGTCAGCAGGTCGGACCAGACAAAGCCCGCCTCGATGCTGCACTGGCCTTGCTGCATCCGCAGGATATGTCGGGTACGCAGCTGCTCCTTCAGATCGTCGATGACCTGCTCCAGCGGCTCCACCTGCCGGGCGGCGGTCATATCCTGCTGCCGGAAAGCGTCCAGCGCCCGCATGAGGATATCGTTGACCGCGGCGGACAGCACGCTCAACTCCCGCTTCGCCTCGTCGCTGAAGGCCAGCCCCTTCTCCCGCAGCTCCTCCGCCGACTCCAGCACGTTCACCGCATGGTCGGAGATACGCTCAAAATCGCCGATGGCCTTCAGCAGCTCCGCGGACTCCTCGCTCTCCTGCTCACCCAGCTTCTGGGCGCTGAGCTTTACCAGATAGGTGCCCAGCACGTCCTCGTAGTGGTCGCAGCGGCTCTCATCCTCCCGGATGGCGGAGGCCAGCGCTTCGGTGTAGTGGTCAAAGCTCCGCAGGGCGTTTTGCAGCGCCCGCACGGCAACCTCCGCCATCTCGCAGGTGACGACCCGGCAGCGCTCCAGCGCCACGGCCGGTGTGGTCAGCAGGCGCTGGTCCAGCTCCACCGTTTTATCGGCCGCGTGGGCCTTATCCGGCACCAGGCGGATAGCCAACTTCTCCAGCAGGCCGCCGCAGGGCAGCAGTATGGCCGTACACAGGATATTGAACACCGAGTGGGCCACAGCGATACCCGCCATAGACGCCGCATTGTTCAGCAGTACCGGGGCAAAGATGGCCTTGACGATGCAGAACACCGTCAGCAGCACCGCCACGCCGATCACATTGAACATCAGATGCACCACGGCCGCCCGCTTGGCGTTTTTGTTGGTGCCGACGCAGGAGATCAGCGCCGTGACGCAGGTACCGATGTTCTGGCCCATGATAATGGGCACCGCGGCGGCGTAGCTGACCTGGCCGGTAGAGGCCAGCGCCTGCAAAATACCCACCGAGGCGGAGGACGACTGGATGATCGCCGTCAGCACCGCGCCCACCAGCACGCCCAGCAGCGGGTTTGTAAAGGCCAAAAACAGCTCTGCAAACCCCGGCACGTCCTTCAGCCCCGCCACCGCGGCGCTCATGGTGTCCATGCCGAACATCAGCGTGGCAAAGCCAAGCAGAATGGAGCCAGTCTCCTTTTTCCGGCTATCCTTGCAGAACATATAGAAAATGATGCCGATCAGCGCCAGCACCGGCGTAAAGGCGGTGGGCTTCAGCAGCTGCAGCCACACGCTGCCGCCGTCGATCCCCGCCAGGCTCAGCAGCCAGGCCGTCACCGTGGTGCCCACGTTGGCGCCCATGATAACATTGATAGCCTGCCGCAGGGTCATCAGCCCGGAGTTCACGAAGCCCACCACCATGACGGTGGTGGCCGATGAGCTCTGAATGATGGCGGTGATGCCCAGTCCGGTCAGGAAACCGGCACCCACGCTGCCGGTCATTTTATCCAGCAGCGTCCGCAGCTTGCCGCCGGCCCGGCGCTCCAGCGCCTGGCCCATGAAATTCATGCCGAACAGAAACAGGCACAGCCCGCCCAGCATGGTCAGTGCATGAAAAATATCCATTTTCTTTCCCTCAACTTTACATTTTCTCAGATGTCACCTTATTGTCCATCTACATTGTACGGTATAAATGTCAAGTTCGCAGGCCATCTTTTGTAAAATCCATGTAAAACAGCGCAAAAAGAAGCACCCGTACGGGTGCTTCTTTTTTATGCTTTTCTTACCGCTGGCCCTTGTCGTAGGGGATACCCTCCGCCTTGGGTGCGCGGGATTTCTTGGATGTGAAGGCCAGCACCACCAGCGTGATCAGGTACGGCAGCATACGGTACACGTGGGAGCTGATGCCGATCTCCGCCAGCCAATACACGCCGTCGCCGTTGATATCCAGGCTGGAGTACGCCGCGGCGATACACTTGAACAGGCCGAACAGCAGCGACGCCCCGGCGATGTTCAGCGGCTTCCAGTTACCGAAGATCATAACGGCCAGCGCCAGGAAGCCGAAGCCCGCCACATCGCCGTTGGCCGTGCAGTTGGCCGTGGTCAGGGCGTAGACAAAGCCGCCCATGCCGGCCAGCGCGCCGGAGATGGTCGTACCGGCATAGCGCATCTTGTACACGTTGATACCCACGGAGTCCGCCGCCTGGGGATTTTCACCGCAGGAGCGCAGCCGCAGGCCAAACCGGGTCTTGTACAGCAGGATCGACAGCACCACGAAAATGATGATGCAGATATAGGTCGCCAGATACACCTTGTGCAGGAAGGTATTGCCCAGGAAGCCCAGGTCGTCCGTCTTCGCGTAGCCCAGAGTGGTCTTCTTGATCATGAACCAACTGGCCGCATCGCCGGTGGCCATTTGCAGAGTGTTCTGGTTGGCGATGATACGGATGAGGAACAGCACCAGGGCCGGAGCCATCAGGTTCAGCGCCGTACCGCCGATGGTCTGGTCCGCCCGCAGATTTACGGAGGCAAAGCTCAGCAGCAGGGAGAAAATGGCGCCGAATATGGCCGCCACCAGCATAGCCAGCAGCTCAAAGCCCTGCAAAGCCATCCAGTCGCCGGCAGCCTTGGCCGCGTCGTAGACGTGGTTGGTCTGCATGATGTTCACGAACAGCACGCCGATAAACGCGCCCAGGATCATAATACCTTCCAACGCCAGGTTGATGATACCGCTGCGCTCAGCGAACACGCCGGCCAGCGCCACGATCATCAGGGGAACGGCGTAGATCATGGTCTGTTGGATCAGAAATGTCATGCCTGCTCCCCTCCTTCCTCCGGCTGCTCAGGTACCTGCGGTGCTTCCTCCATCGGTATGTCCGGTATGTCCTCCGGCGGCGCATCCAGTGGCTGTGTCTCCGCCTCTGCCGGTATATCCGCCGTGGTGGTCTTGTTGGCCTCCACGACGAGCTTCTTTTTCCGTCCAGTCAGCATCATCTGGATGAGCAGAGAGAAGGCGGACAGATACACGATGACGGAGATGATCACGTCGGTGATGTACTCGTTGTAGGCAGTCAGGTTGGTCAGCTGCAGACCGACGATATCCAGCATGGCCATGAAGATGCCGGTGAAAATGACCGCGATGGGATTGTTCACCGCCAGCAGGGCCACGGGGATTCCGTTAAAGCCCACGCCGGGCAGGGCCTGATAGGTGTTCCAGTAGAACTCGGTGTTGCCGCTGAGCCAGTACAGCGCGGCGCCGGCGCCGGCCAGCGCGCCGGCAATGGCCATGGACAGCACGATATTGCGCTTATCGGGGATACCGGCGTAGCGGGCCGCATGGCGGTTGGCGCCGCAGGCCTTCAGCTCATAGCCGAACACCGTCTTCTCCATGATAATGTACACCACGATGGCCAGAATGATGGCCACCAGAATACCGGCATTGACCTGGGAGCCGGGGAACAGCTGATCCAGTCCCAGCTTGGGTGTGGCCACACCGTTGAAGGTGGTCTTGTAGATGTAACCGGACTTCGTACCCTCTGTTACATTCTTGAAGCTGCTGATATCAAACATCCAGGTAACAAGATTGGCTGCGATCCAGTTGGTCATGATGCAGGCCAGCACCTCGTTGATATTCAGCAGCGCCTTCAGCAATCCGGGGATCGCACCCCACAGGGCGCCAGCCAGCATACCGCCCAGAAAGGCCAGCAGCCAGATGATGCCCACGGGCACGGACTCGGAGGGGATGCCCAGCGCGACGGACAGCGAGACAAGCGTACCCATCAGATACTGGCCGGGTGCGCCGATATTGAACAGGCCCGTCTTGAAGGCCACCGCCACGGAAAGGCCGGTCATGATCAGCGGCATGGCGCGGAAGAGCATATTGCCCACATTCTGGGCGTTAAAGCCCCAGGTCAGCGCGCCCGCAGCGTCGCGGCCTGTGCTGAGGATGCCGGCAAAAATCAGCCGGACGCCCTCCCACATACCGGCAGTGGTGATCTTCTGCTCCGCCAGGCCCACAATAATGACCACGATGCTGCCCAGCAGCAGGCCGGCCAGGATGGACAGCAGAGAGGCCAGGACCTTCTTGGTGCCATTCTTGGCATACAGATCTGTCAGTTTTTGCTTCACGCCGTCTCACCCTCTTTCTTGTCCGCCCGCTTGGCGCCGGCCATATAGAGGCCCAACTCCTGCACGGTGATCTGCTTCGGATCGAACTCACCCACGATCTCACCCTCGTACATGACCAGGATGCGGTCGGAAAGGCTCATGACCTCGTCCAGCTCCAGGGATACCAGCAGCACTGCCTTGCCGGCATCACGCTGCTTCACCAGTTCCTTGTGTACGTTTTCGATCGCGCCCACGTCCAGGCCGCGGGTAGGCTGGACCGCCACGATCAGCGGCTTGTTGCGGTCCACCTCGCGGGCGATGATTGCCTTCTGCTGGTTGCCGCCGGACATACTGCGGGCGGTGGTCACGGGGCCCTGTCCGCTGCGGATATCGTATTCCTCGATCAGCCTCTCGGCGTAGGCACGCACCGCGTCCTTCTTGATAAAGCCGCCCTTTTCGAATTCCGGCTCCTTATACCGCTGCAGCACCAGGTTCTGCTCCAGCGTAAAATCCAGCACCAGGCCGTGCTTGTGCCGATCCTCGGGGATGTGGCTCATACACTCTCCACGGCGACGGATGCTGGCGTGGGAGATATCCTTGCCGCACAGCGTCACCGTGCCGCCATTGCTCTTATCCAGGCCGGTGAGCGCGTGAATGAACTCCGTCTGTCCGTTGCCGTCGATACCGGCGATACAGAGTATCTCGCCAGCGCGTGCATCAAAGCTGACGTGGTCCACGGCGTTGCGCTTGTGGGTATGAGAGGGCACACACAGATCCCGGACCTTCAGCACCACATCCGTGGGCTTGGCCGGCTCCTTTACGACCTCCAGCTGCACCGGGCGGCCCACCATCATGTTGGACAGCTCCTGCTTGTTGGTGTCGCAGGTGTTCACGGTACCCACATAGCGGCCCTTACGCAGAACCGTCACCCGGTCCGCCACCGCCATGATCTCGTTGAGCTTGTGGGAGATGAAGAGGATGGATTTCCCCTCCGCCGTCAGGTTCTTCATAATGGCCATCAGCTCGTCGATCTCCTGGGGCGTCAGCACGGCGGTGGGCTCGTCGAAGATGAGGATCTCGTTGTCGCGGTAGAGCATCTTCAGGATCTCGGTACGCTGCTGCATACCCACAGTGATATCCTCCACCTTGGCGTCCAGGTCCACGTGCAGGCCGTACCGCTTGGAGAGCTCCTCGACCTTCCTCCGCGCTTCCTTTTTCTGCAGGAAGCCGCACTTCGTCGTTTCGGCGCCCAGAATGATGTTGTCCAGCACGGAGAATACCTCCACCAGCTTGAAGTGCTGGTGGACCATGCCGATACCCAGTGCCGTGGCATCGTTGGGATCGTTGATCTTCACCGTCTGGCCGTTCTTGCGTATCTCGCCCGCCTCGGGCTGGTACAGGCCGAACAGCACGCTCATCAGCGTGGATTTGCCGGCGCCGTTTTCGCCCAGCAGCGCGTGGATCTCTCCCTTTTTCAGTTGGAGGGTGATATCGTCGTTGGCCTTGATGCCGGGGAACTCCTTGGTAATGTGAAGCATCTCGATCACATACGAGGGAGTCTTATCCATGCCGCCACCTACTTTCCTCTATTATTTTGCCTAATGGCGATAAAGGCATAAATTTATTATATAGCATATATGCACAGATTGCAAGAAAAACAGCGGCGTTTTACTCCTCATATCACGGCGCTTGACGCAAAAAAAGAGACGCCCGCAGGCGTCTCTTTTTTTGTTAAGTACGTTCCGATTACTTGACCAGGTTCAGGGTCAGGCTGTCGGTGCTGTCCAGCTTGGAGTAGTCGTTGTCGACGACCAGAGAACCATCGGCCATCTTGGCCAGCATGGCGTTGTAGTCGTCCACAGTCCACTTGGTCAGGGACCAGGTAGCGGTGGGCAGGCCCACAGCGTTGTCCTTGGCGCCCAGGGTCACGAAGGTGCCGCCGATCTCGTCGAAGGAACCGTCATAGACCTTGCCGCAAGCCCACTGCACGGAGGCGGACAGGCCCTTCATAGCGGAGGTGATAACGGTATCGGACTGGCTGGACTGGTCAACGTCCACGCCCACCACGGCGCCGTCGTTAGCGGCAGCGGCAGCGGCGACAGACTGGAACATATTACCGCCGCAGGCGAAGATGGCCTCGGTGCCGTTCTCATACCAGCCGGAAGCCATGGTCTGCAGCTCGGTGGAAGCGGAGAAGGAAGCGCCGTACAGCCAGGAGTAGTTCATCTCGACCTTCACGCCCATCTCAGCAGCAGCAG
>FR881498.1 GCA_000435555.1 Firmicutes bacterium CAG:176 | reverse complement strand
GCACCGCCCGCCGCTCCGGCGGAGGCCCCCGCCCCGAAAAAGCCCCTCAGCGACAAGCAGAAAAAAGCCCAGCTGCAGCAGGAGGTGGAGAGCGCCGCCCAGGAGGTCAGCGACGCCATCGAGCAGGAGCTGGCCCAGGGGGAGGAGACCTACCGCTACCCGCCCATCACCCTGCTGGAGCAGAACCGCGGCGGCAACTACACCGAGGTGGGCGCCGAGCTGCGGAACAACTCCAAGCGCCTGGCGGACACCCTGCGCTCCTTCGGCGTGGACGCCCGCGCCGGCGAGGTCATCCATGGCCCCTCCGTCACCCGCTACGAGTTCACCCTGGACCAGGGCGTCAAGCTTAGTAAGATCACGAACCTCCAGGACGATATCGCCCTGGCGCTGGGTGCCAGCGGCGTCCGCATCGCCCCGGTGCCCAACAAGATATCCGCCGTGGGCATTGAGGTCCCCAACCGCACCGTCACCGCCGTGCGGATCCGCGACGTCATTGAATCCCGCGAGTTCATCGACCATCCCTCCCCGGTGGCCTTTGCTGTGGGCAGGGATATCGGCGGCAGCAACATCGTGGGCAACATCGCCCGTCTGCCCCATGTACTCATCGCCGGCACCACCGGCTCCGGTAAATCCGTCTGCACCAACTCCCTCATCGTCAGCCTGCTCTACAAGTCCACGCCGGACGAGGTCCGTTTTATCATGGTGGACCCCAAGATGGTGGAGCTGGCGCCCTACAACGGTATCCCGCACCTGCTCATCCCCGTGGTCACCGACCCCAAAAAGGCCGCCGGCGCCCTGCAATGGGCGGTGTTCGAGATGATGAAGCGCTACAAGATGTTCTCTGAAAAGGGCGTCAAGGACCTGGCGGGCTATAACGCCCTGTCCGAGACGGACGAGGACGTGAAAAAGCTGCCCACCGTGGTGGTGGTCATCGACGAGCTGGCCGACCTGATGCTGGTGGCGGCCAAGGAGGTGGAGGAGTCCATCTGCCGTGTGGCCCAGATGGGCCGTGCCGCCGGTATGCACCTGGTCATCGCCACCCAGCGTCCCTCGGCGGACGTGATCACCGGTCTGATGAAGGCCAATATCCCCAGCCGCATCGCCTTCGCCGTGGCCAGCTCCATGGAGTCCCGCATCATTCTGGACACCACCGGCGCGGAGAAGCTGGTGGGCAAGGGCGATATGCTCTACTTCCCTCTGGGCGACGCCAAGCCCACCCGTGTTCAGGGCTGCTTCATCACCCCGGAGGAGATCGACCGTGTGGTGAAGTTCGTCAAGGACGAGGCCGGCGAGGCCCATTACGACCAGGACGTGATCGAGAAGATCCAGCAGGCGGTGGACGCCAAGGCCGACAAGGGCGGCAAGGCCCCCTCCGGCGACGTGTCCGACGACGGCGACGATGCCGACGAGCTGCTCTCCGCCGCCGTAGAGGTGGTGCTGGAGACGGGTCAGGCCTCCGTGTCCATGCTCCAGCGCCGTCTGAAGCTGGGCTACTCCCGCGCCGCCCGCCTGGTGGACCAGATGGAGGAGCGCGGCTATGTGGGCCCCTTCGAGGGAAGTAAGCCCCGCCAGCTGCTCATCACCCGCGAGAAGTGGCAGGAGCTGCAAATGGCCAAGGGCGCATCTCCGGCGGAGGCGGACAAGCCCGCCGACCGTTACGGCAGCATCCACGACGTGTTCGAGAGCCACGACGCACTTGAATAAAAAACATCCCCCGGCCGAAGGCCGGGGGATATTTTCTTGCTTACACCGTGCCGGTGACGGTCAGCACCGCCGTGCCGGGGGTGGTGCTGTACGCGCCGGTGGCGGCGTCCTGCGTGAAGGTGGCCGCGGGCACCGTGACCACGCCGGCCGCCGTGGCGAATACGCCGGTAGCCGCGTCATAGGTGTACTGGGTGGGGGCGGTCAGCGCCGTGCCGTTCAGCGTCACCGTCAGGTCCGTCAGCCGCGGGTCGAAGGTGTCGGTGATAACGATGGCCGCCGCGGCGTCCGCCGCCGTGTTGCCGGTGTTCTGGATGGTGAAGGTGTACGTCAGGCGGCTGTTCTCCGTCACCGTGGTGGGGGAGAGGGACTTGTTGATGGTCAGTGCCGGCGCCGCCTCCGGTGCCACCGTCTCCGTGGCGGTAACGGGGTTTGTCAGCCCCGCGCCGGTGACGGACGCGCTGTTGGTGACGGTGCCCTCCGCCGTCGGCGGCGCGAAGGCCGTGGGCACGGCCTCATAGGCGATAACGGCATTGCCGCCCGCCGGCACGGTGATGCCGGTGAACGTCAGCGGCGGCCCGGCGGTGACGGCGGGTGCCGCCTGCAGAACGCCGTTCTGATAGTACCGCACAGACCCGGCGGTGTAGGACAGGGGATACACCGTCCCGGCGTTGAAGGTGTAGCCGCCCAGATCGTCGGTAATGGTCAGCCCCGTCAGCGGTGCGGTGCCGCTGTTGACCAGAGAGAGGATATACGTCACGCGGCCGTCGGTGCCGTAGGTGGGCACCACGGCGGTCTTGGCGGCGGTCAGCGTCTCCGTCAGCTCACCCACCGTCACGTTGGAGGTGGTGGTCTGGCCGTTATAGGTCAGCGTTGCCTGGTTGGTGAAAGTTGCCATGATAGGACCTCCTGTGTTTAATTTCGCGGGTCGTGCCCGCAGTCCAGTGTATGCGCCGCGGTCCCCGACGGTCCGTACTTGCCAAGCGGCGGCCCGTCGGGTATAATAGAAGCAGAAATACGCGGCGGCCCGGACCGCCCGGATACAGGAGGGTGTGATAGAAGCATGGAACTGAAAAAATTGCCCCATATCGAGATCGAGGTGGCGCCCCTGCCGGGCAAAAAGCTGCCGGCGGCGGTAAATACCCTGCGTAAGCTGGATGTAAAAAAGGTGGGCCTCATCGCCGGCGGTACGGCGGCGGTGCTGACCGTGGTCTCCGTGGCCGGCCGCTACGGTATCTACCGCGGCGCGGTGGCGGCGGAGCTGAAGCGCCAGCTGGCGCCGCTGCACCGCAAGCTGGACCAGCTCCAGGCGGAGAACCGTATGCTCCGTGCCGAGCTGGAGCAGCTGAAAAAAGAAAAGACCGACGAAAACTGAAAAAAAGGAAGCACCCGTCAGGGTGCTTCCTTTTTGCCATTGTCACAGCGCCGCGGTGACCTCCCGCAGCCATTGCCGGACCTCCGTCGGCACCAGCGGGGCGATCTGTGCATACACCCGCCTGTGATAGCCGTTCAGCCAGTCCCGTTCCGATGCCGTCAGCAGCGCCGGGTCCAGGGCGTCCCGGTCGAAGGGCGCCAGTGTCAGCGTCTCAAAGCGCAGAAAGCCCGCCGCCTCCGCCGGCTGCACCAGCAGCAGGTTCTCGTGCCGTATGCCGAAGCGTCCGGCGGCGTAGTATCCCGGCTCATCGGAGATGACCATGCCCGTCTCCAGTGCCGGGTGTGCCAGCCCCTCCGCAATGCGCCAGCGGAAGGAGGGCGGCGCCTCGTGTACGCTGAGCACGCACCCCACGCCGTGCCCGGTGCCGTGGTCATAGTCCAGGCCCTCCCGCCACAGCGGGCCCCGGGCCAGTGCGTCCAGATTTTCCCCCATAACCCCCTGGGGGAATTCTGCCATGGCCAGCTGTATGTGGCCCTGCAGCACCTGTGTGGACCTCCGGCGTTCCTCGTCCGTGATGGGGCCCAGCGCTATGGTGCGGGTCACGTCCGTCGTGCCCCGGGCGTAGTGTCCGCCGCTGTCCACCAGCAGCAGTCCCTGCGCCTTCAGCGGCACGTCCGTCTCCGGTGCGGGGGCGTAGTGGACCACGGCGGCGTGGGGGCCATAGGCGGCGATGGTCTCGAAGCTGTCCTCCAGAAAATCCACCTGCTCTGCCCGATACCGGCGCAGCAGCGCTGCGGCGGACAGCTCGGTGTACGCCTCCGGCCGTGATTTCATCTCATACAGGAAGCGGCACAGCGCCGCGCCGTCCTGCAAATGCGCCTGCCGGAAGCCCGTCTGTTCGCTCCCGGCCTTCACCGCCTTGCGGCGGGCGGCGGGGCTGGGCGTGTCCGTCCACGCCGTGTGGGCCAGACATTCCGCGATGCGGCTGTTGGCCGTGGCGCTGTCCGCCAGCACCCGCGCGCCCTCCGGCAGCGCCCGCAGCGCGCCGTAAATATCCCCGTAGGGCCGCAGCGCTGCGCCGTCCGCCGCCAGCGCGGCGCGTATCTCCGGCGCGAAGCTCTCTGCCTGGGCATATAGCGTGGCGCTGTCCGTGCCCACCAGCAAAAAGCCCAGGAATACCGGCGTGCATGCCACGTCGCCGCCCCGCAGCTCCAGTGTCCAGGCCACGTCCGTCAGATCGGTCAGCAGCAGCCATTCCGCCTTCTGCGCCGCCATGTCCTGCCGCAGGGCCGTCAGCTTCTCCCGCCGCGTCACCCCGCTGTCGAAGGCCCATACCGGCGCGGCGGACAGACCGGGCCGGTCCGTCCAAACGTCCGCCGCCGGGTCGAAGCCGCCGTCCAGCCGGATGTGCTTGTCCGCCAGCGCCTTTTCCAGCGTCCGGTGCAGCCGTGTGCTGACGGTCCGGCCGTCAAAGCCCAGGGCTCCGCTCTCCGGCAGCTGCTCCGCCAGGAATTGGGACAGCGTCGGCACGCCCGGCTGGCCGGCGCGCATCAGCTGTATGCCGCTGCCCTCCAGCTGCCGTTCCGCCTGCAAAAAGTATCGCCCGTCCGTCCACAGGTATGCGCCCTCCCGCAGCACCGCCAGCGTTCCCGCCGAGCCGGTGAACCCGGACAGGAACTCCCGGACCTTGAAATGCGCCCCTACATACTCCGAGCCGTGAAAGTCGTCGGTGACGACGATGCAGCCCTCCAGTCCGCGCGCCTCCATATTCTGCCGCAGCGCGGCCAGCTTTTCCGTAACGGTCATGGTGCTCACCCTTTCTTACCATCGATTGACAAGAGCAAACACGCCTG
>FR881497.1 GCA_000435555.1 Firmicutes bacterium CAG:176 | reverse complement strand
GTGCCGGCGGCGGCCGCGCCGGCTGCTCGGCCAAGAACCTCTACGGCGTGGGCCTGGACGAAACGCTGTCCGAAAAGCTCTGATACAAAAAAACATCCCCCAACCGGGGGATGTTTTTTGCTTACGAGTATTGGAAACCTCTGCCCGGCTCCTTGAACTCCGCCACACGTTTGTTGAAGCTGGCGAAGGCCGCGTCCTCGAAGGCCAGCGTGTCCTCGGCGCCCATCTGCCGCAGCAGCCACTTGCACAGCGGAGGATTTAGGATCAGCAGCGGGCCGATCAGCGCCGTAGCGTACAGCCCGCCCCGGCAGAAGCCCTCCTGCTTCGACTCCGGCGTGCGGCCAACGCCCCGCACGGTGTCAAACCAGCCCTCCGCCTCCGCTGCGTCGTAGTGGAAGCCGAACAGGCTCTTGAAGCCGACGACCTCCATACCGTCAAAGGTGCCCAGGAAGAAGCTGTTGTGCCGCTTCATCATGGTGTACCGCACCCGTCCGGGCAGAATGTCCAGCCCCTCTATGGTGTCGGCGCTGTCGCTTTCTATGGCGGCGGAAAACACGTCCGGCGCATTGCCGGTCAGCAGGATCAGCTGTCCCGCGTCCGCCCTTGCGGCGATGTCCGCGGCATAGGGCCGCAGGGCGTCCGCCGCCAGACGCAGCCCCTGTTCTGTGGTACTGCCCATATAGACCAGCGCCACATCCTCCGTGAGGAACCGGGGTTTGCTGTGCAGGTCCGTCTCTATGATCTCCAGCGCCGGGCAGCAGCGCTTCAGATAGTAGATGTTCTGCAGATCGCCGTACAGGTTGCAGACCTCCGGAAACAGAATTTCCGCCTTCATTGCGCGCCCTCCTTTGCCAGCAGCTTTTCCTTCAGCTTTTCCCTGACCCGGAAGGCCAGGGGCGTGCCGTCCACGCCGTAGAGCAGATACACGTCGTCGCCGGGGGTCAGCGGCAGCAGCTCCAGGGCGGCGAACTCGTCCTCGGCCAGCCGTATCTTCTGCCGGGGGATGCCCGCCAGCAGCAGCCGCAGCTGGTAGTCATAGGCCCGCGGCCCGGCGCAGACCAGGCACGTCACATCGTCACTGTTCAGGAATTCAAAATCCGTGTCGTACATCCAGCTGGGGTTTTCCGACCAGCTTTTGGCCACGCCCAGGCAGTTCATCATCAGCAGCAGTTCCTTCTTCCCCGGCTTGGACCGGATATAGTCGAAGTTGCGGGAGCAGGCCAGAGCGTTCTTGTCCTTGGACATCTGCATAATGACCTTCACGCCGCCGATATCCTCCTCGGACAGCCGGCTGGCGGGGATCTTCACCTCCGCCATGCGGCGGGCAATGGTGCCGTGGTCATAGCCCAGCTGCCGCAGGGCGGCGATGACCGTCACCGTGTTGTAGATGTTGTGCAGGCTGTCGGTGATGAGGGTGTACGGGTATTCCTGCCCCGCCTCCCGTATGCACATGGTGTGGGCGGCGGTGTCCACCTTTGTGGCCAGATAGTCGCAGTCGGGGGAGTGGAAGCCGCAGCTCTCGCACACGGCCCGGCCGATGTGGTGGTAGCGGCGGTATTCATACCGCAGCTTCCCGGCGCATCGGGGGCAGATACGCATATCGTTCAGCAGGTTCTCGCATTCCGTCACGTCGGTGGGCAGCCGGTCGATGCCGAAATATACCCGCTGGTTCTCCGGCGCCACCGTGCAGGAGATCAGGTCGTCGGCGTTGAGGATCAGCCTGCTCTCCTTAGGCAGGGACCGGGTCAGGATGTCCGCGATGTAGCCCGGATGGGCGTTCCGCATGATGGAGTCCCGGAACAGGTTGGTAATGACGATGTGCTCCGGCTTCACATAGGGATAGATCCTGGGCGCAGAGCGCTCGTCGATCTCCAGGATCGCCAGGTCGTACTCCGGCCTGATCCGGCCCAGCAGGCCGCAGCCCTTCAGCAGCGCCGTGCTGACGCCGGAGATAATGTTGCTGCCCGCCCGGTTGCTGAGTACGTTCTTGCCCTCGGCGGTGAGCACGTCGTTCAGCATATTGGCCACGGTGGTCTTGCCGTTGGTGCCGGTGACGGCTATGATGTGCTCCGGCTTGCCGATATACTTCAAAAAGTCCGGACACAGCTTCACCGCCAGACTGCCGGGAAAGTCCGTGCCGTTGTGGCGGGTGATCTTCAGCGCCGGGATGGACAGCTTTGCCATCCACAGCGCAAACAGGAACCGCAGTTTACCCATTGTCATTCCTCCAGAGCGATGGCGCGGCAGGAGCAGCCATCGGCATTCTCAAATTTCAGGGGCAGCGTAACGAACGTGAAGCGTCGGCCCAGCAGCTTGTCCAGCCCCTTGAGGTTCTCGGTGTTCACAAAGTCCGCGCCCAGCAGTGTCATGTGGTTGGGAAAATCCACGCTGTCGCAGGGGTCCAGCGAGATGGTGTCCTCGCCCACGCCCTTCAGCGGCAGGCCGGCCAGATATGCCGCCGCCTCCGCCGTCAGGCAGGGAAAGCCCTCATAGTAGCCCGGCGTGCCCCACTTCTTGTCCCAGCCGGTGCAGAACAGCACGAAGTCCGCGCCGTTCAGGTCATAGCTCTGCAGCAGGGACAGAGTAATGGCGCGCTGCCCCTGGCAGTCCACCACCACGGCGGGACCGGCGAACTTCGCCGCGTCATAGCAGTCCAGCGCCGTACCGTCACGGAGCATATGGGCCGGGGCGTCCATGTGGGTGCCGGTATGGGAGAACATATGCAGCAGCGTCTCCCGGTAGCCGCACTGGTCGATCGTGCAGGCGGTGGTCAGCCGGGGCTGCTCCGTGCCGGGATACACCGGCATATCGTTCCGTATGGTGTGGGTCAGCTCATGTGCCGTCATGCGTCCGCCTCCTTGTCGTGTGTCTGCAGCCAGATCAGCAGCGCCGCCACATCCGCCGGTGACACGCCGGATACCCGCCCGGCCTGCCCCACGTTCAGGGGCCGCAGCGCGCTGAGCTTCTCCCGCGCCTCCAGCCGCAGACCCTGAATGTGGTCGTAGTCCATATCCGGCGGCAGCTTCCGGCGCTCCAGCTTCTCAAACTCCGCCACCTGCCGTTGCTGCCGCTGGATATAGCCCTCGTACTTCACGGTGATCTCCACCTGCTCCCGCACCTCCGCGGGCAGGTCGGGTCGATTTGCGTCGAATTCTGTCAGGTCCGCGTAGGTCAACTGGGGCCGCCGCAGCAGATCGATCAGGCGGCAGCCGCTGTCCACGGCGGCGGTGCCCCGTTCTGTTAGCAGGGCGTTCAGCTCCGGCGTACCGGGTATGCCCGTGTGCTCCAGCCGCCGTATCTCCTTTGCCACGGCCTCGTACTTGGCCTCCACCGCCGCCAGCCGTTCATCGCTGACCAGCCCCAGCTCGTGCCCGATAGGGCACAGCCGCGCATCGGCGTTGTCCTGCCGCAGCAGCAGCCGGTATTCCGACCGACTGGTCATCATGCGGTACGGCTCCTCGGTGCCCTTGGTCACCAGGTCGTCGATCAGCGTGCCGATATAGCTCTCGCTCCGCTTGAGCACCAGCGGCTCCCGGCCCTGCAGCTTCAGCGCCGCGTTCACGCCGGCCACAAAGCCCTGCACCGCCGCCTCCTCGTAGCCGGAGGAGCCGTTGAACTGCCCAGCGCCGTACAGGCCGGGCACCGCCTTTACCTCCAGCGTGGGCAGCAGCGCCAGCGGGTCGATGCAGTCGTACTCGATGGCGTAGGCCGGCCGCATCATCACTGCGTGCTCCAGTCCCGGCACCGTGTGCAGCATCTCCAGCTGCACCTCCTCCGGCATGGAGGACGAGAAGCCCTGTACATACAGCTCCTCGGTGTCCAGCCCCATAGGCTCGATAAACAGCTGGTGCCGGGGCTTGTCCGCAAAGCGCACCACCTTCGTCTCGATGGACGGGCAGTACCGGGGGCCGATGCCCTCGATAACGCCGGAGTAAATGGGACTGCGGTCCAGATTTTCCCGTATGATCCGGTGCGTCTCCTCGTTGGTGTAGGTCAGGTAGCACACCGCCCGGTTTTCCGGCACGTTCTTTGTCTCAAAGCTGAAGGGCAGCGGATCCGGGTCGCCCTCCTGTATCTCCATTTTGCTGAAGTCCACGCTGCCCCGGTGTATCCGCGGCGGCGTGCCGGTCTTGAACCGCCGCAGGGGCAGCCCCAGTGCCCGCAGGCTGTCCGTCAGGGCGTTGGCCGGGTGCAGGCCGTCCGGCCCGGAGGACTCGATGCACTCGCCCACGATGGTCTGCCCGGTCAGGTAGGTGCCCGTGCACAGAATGACCGCCCGGGCACCCAGCACCGCGCCGGTGCGGAGCACCACGGCGGCGGCATGGCCGTTCCCGTCGCAGCGTATCTCCGTCACCTCTGCCTGCCGCAGCGTCAGCCCCGGCTGCAATTCCAGCGTGTGCTTCATCACCTGCTGGTATTTCCGCCGGTCCGCCTGAGCCCGCAGGGACCACACGGCGGGACCCTTGCCCCGGTTCAGCATCCGGTACTGGATGCAGGCCCTGTCCGCCGCCCGGGCCATCTCACCCCCCAGTGCGTCCAGCTCCCGGACCAGGTGCCCCTTGCCGGTGCCGCCGATGGCCGGGTTGCAGGGCATATTCCCCACCGCGTCAAGGCTCACCGTCAGGCAGACGGTCTTCATGCCCATCCGGGCCGCCGCCAGGGCAGCCTCGATGCCCGCGTGCCCCGCGCCGATGACGGCCACATCATAGTCGCCGCCGTGAAACTCTCTCATCAGGTGCTCACCTCACCACATAAGACTGCTTGAACACTTTATTATACTATACAGCACACAACAGCGCAAGAGCATTACACAGAAATAACTCATAGGTGTTGTGCAATGTGCAATAAAAGTTTACAAAAGCTTTATACATAATATCCAATTTTGCCCTTGTTATCCGGGCTGCCGCGGCATATAATAACACTGTAAAACGGAAGAAAGGAGCGTGATATCACCATGACGACAACTTGGATCTGGGGTGACCTGGATGACATGATCTTTGCCGACAGCGACTGGGAAGTGAGCCAGCGGTAAGGCATACCGATGAGGAAACCACGCGAAAGCGTGGTGATTTGCTTTTTTATGGGTGTTTTTCGACAGAAAACGCCTCCTGCACATAGATCGCAAAGCCTGATCCCCGCGCAGCAAAGATGAAAAGAGACGGCCAACGCCGTCTCTTATTTGTTATTTTCGGTTGCTCTTAATGAGATATTCGTGATACCTTAACGATATCTTAGCGTTACCTTAGCGACAATGTATGTTATAATAGCGTCATCAAAAGGAGGGGAGGGCGGCTATGACCGGTAAACAAGCCCGCCGGAGACAGTTGCTGCGGACCATTGGCCTGCGCTTTTCCGGCATGGATGTGCTGAAAGCACTGGGACTCTACCTGGTAGCCGTTATGTGCTGTCTGCTGCTTCGCAGCTTCGATATGCACAACGACACCAGCTACGTTGCCATGATCTTTCTGCTGGATGTGTTCCTTACCGCCTACTGGACGGACGGCTATCTGCTGGGCATCATCATGGCAGTGGTGGGGATGTTCAGCGTGGACATCATCTTTACCTACCCCTTCTGGCATATCAGCTTTACGCTGACGGGCTTTCCGCTGACGTTCCTGGTGATGATGACCATCTCCATCCTGACCGCCACCGTTACCAGCCGGGCCAAGCAGACCGAGCAGGTGCGCCGGGAGGCCGACCGCGAAAAGATGTATGCCGACCTGCTGCGCGCCGTGTCTCACGACATCCGCACGCCGCTGACCGGTATCGTGGGCGCCACCAACGTTCTGCTGGAGCAGGACGGCGGACTGACGCAGGGGCAGCGCCAGCAGCTGCTGCGATCCACCAACGAGGACGCCCAGTGGCTCATCCGCATTGTAGAGAATTTGCTGTCCATCACACGCATAAGCTCTGAGGAGGCTAAGGTCAAGAAAGAGCCGGAGCCGGCGGAGGAGGTCATCGAGTCCGCCGTGGCCAAGACCCACAAGCACTACCCGGAGGTGGATATCCGTGTCCATCTGCCGGATGAGCTGATGATGGTGCCCATGGATCCCCTGCTGATGGAGCAGGTACTGGTGAACCTGATGGAGAACGCCGTCATCCACGGCGAGACCCACCATATCGATGTGACCCTGTCCAGCGAGGGCAACTGCGCGGTGTTCACCGTGGCCGACGATGGCCGCGGCATTCCCCAGCACCTGCTGCCCAGGCTGTTTGACGGCTCTGCCCGCAGCGACCGCAGCAGTGACGGCAAGCGCAGCATGGGAATTGGTCTGTCCGTGTGCCGCACCATTGTGCTGGCCCACGGCGGTGTGATACGGGGAGACAACAGACAGGAGGGCGGCGCGGTATTTACCGTGACCCTGCCCATGAAAGGAGAAAACGATGAAGATTAAAGACAAAGTCCTGATCGTGGAGGATGAGCAGTCCATCAGCAACTTTATCTCCATGATCCTCACCGCCAACGGCTTCGACACCATCATTGTCCGCACCGGCGAAGAGGCCCTGACCATGATCGCCTCCCATTGCCCGGACATGATCGTCCTGGACCTGGGCCTGCCCGATATGGATGGCATGGAGGTGCTGAAATCTGTCCGCAAGTGGTCCAATCTGCCGGTGGTGGTGGTTTCTGCCCGCAACCACGAGCACGACAAGGTGGAGGCCCTGGATTACGGCGCCGACGACTATCTGGTCAAGCCCTTCGGCACCTCCGAACTGCTGGCCCGCATCCGCACCGCCATCCGCCACACCCGCACCACCCTTTCCAACACCCAGATCGCCCAGTCCGGCAAGTTCGTCACCGGCGATCTGACCATCGACTATGATAAGCACCAGGTGCTGATGAACGGCGAGAACGCCGGATTGACCGTCAATGAGTACAAGATCGTGGCCCTGCTGGGCAAGTACGCCGGCAAGGTCCTGACCTACGACTTCATTATCCGGGAGCTGTGGGGGCCCAAGGCCAAGACCGACAATCAGATCCTCCGGGTAAATATGGCCAACATCCGCCGCAAGATCGAGCCTACCCCCGGCAACCCCCAGTATATTTTCACCGAGGTGGGCGTCGGCTACCGTATGCGCGAGGGAGACTGATACATACCGAGAAGAAAAGACCGTCTGCGGGCGGTCTTTTTCATATGCGTGGTGTTTCTTTTGGAGAAAATATCTGCCGACACGAACCGACGCTTTACGGAAATTTTATAATGTACGGATAAAGAAAAA
>FR881496.1:271-6380 GCA_000435555.1 Firmicutes bacterium CAG:176 | reverse complement strand
TTCTTGGTGGAGCCCATACCTTTTTTATGGGCAAAGAACTGCAGAGAAATGTTCAGCATTTTCAAGTACCATCCTTTCTGTAAGATGATCGAGGAAGAAGGCTCACGCCTCCATAACTTCGATGTTGTCGGGATACTCGTCGTGGAGCTGTGCCAGATACACCATCAGCCCCGTCAGCAAATTCTGACAGGTGCTCTCGGCGTCGGACGCCAGCCCGCCGGGCAGCCGCAGCGTGATGCTGGTCTCCCGTTCATTGACCTTGACGGCGGCGCACAGCCCCATCACGTCGTTCACGGTGGCCTCTACCAGCCGTATGGCGCTGGTGATGGCGGCACAGACGATGTCCTCGCCCGCGTCGGCATAGCCGCTGTGTCCGCTGACCTCAAACCCGACGATACGCGATTCCTCCGTGAGGAATGTCACAGTGGTCATTGCCGTCTCAGAACGTGATCTTGCCGATCTCGACCTTGGTGTACGGCTGACGATGACCCTGCCGTTTGCGGTAACCCTTCTTGGGGGTATACTTGAAGATACGGATCTTCTTGCCCTTGCCGTTCTTGACCACAGTGGCGTCCACCTTCGCGCCCTCCACCACGGGAGTGCCGAACTTCGTGTTCTCACCATCGACGATGGCCAGAACCTGATCGAACACCACGGCGTCGCCAGCATTCACGTCCAGCTTCTCGATGAACAGAGTGTCACCCTCGCTGACGTTGTACTGCTTACCGCCGGTAACGATAATAGCCTGCATAACCTTGTTGCACCTGCCTTTCCTTAATTACGGACTCGCTGTCGGGGGCGGCCGGACAAGCCGGCGCTTGCTTACCCATTCAAAGCGGCTTATCAAGTATAACAGCGTCTTTCTCCCTTGTCAACAGGGAAAGACGCTGTTTTTGCCTGTTTTCGCAAAAATTTCCCGCTTTACGCCGTGGGATAGGCCAGTTTCTCCTGGTTCCACCCGGAAATGATCTCCGTATAGAACGCGCAGCACGTCTTCGCCAGCTCCACGTCCAGATTGCGGTAGTTGCCGCACTCCTTTGCGCTTTTTCCTGGCATTTCGCCCTCAAATACCGCCCCCTGGGCGAACACCCGCTGCACAAGTGCCACGGCCTGGGCCAGTGTCAACTGCTCCCCGTCAAACAGGAAATAGAATCCCGTCTGGCACCCCATGGGGCCGAAGTACACCACCGCGTCCTTTTCCGGGCTGTTCCGCAGCAGTGTGGCGATCACGTGCTCCACCGAGTGCATCTCCGCGTTGGTCAGCAGGTCACCGGTGTTGGGCTTTTTGAACCGCAGGTCCAGCGTCACCACGTCTCCGTCCTGCCGGCTGAGATACAGCCCCGGCACCAGCACGTCGTGATCCACCGTAAAGCTGGCGATACGTTCCATGTTCAGCCCTCCAGTCCGTCCAGGAACGCCATAGCGACCCTGTTCAGGTCCTTCATGGCCTCCGGGAAGTTAAAATAGAAATCATGGTGCTCCAGCACGCAGTCTGATACGGACTTCAGCGCCATGAACGGCACCTCGTTGCGGTAACACACCTGTGCCGCCGCGCCGCCCTCCATTTCAATGAGCAGGGGATGGAACGTCTCGGCGATCCACCGCGCCCGGTCACACTCCGTGGCGAACCACTCGCCGGTGGCGACGCTGCCCACCCGGTAGTCGTACCCGGCTTTGTCCATGGCGTCCTTTGCCTTCTCCAGCTCGGCGGTGGGGAAGTCTATCCGGTTCACCGTGGACACCAGCCCCACCGGGTCGCCGATGCCCGACGTATCCACGTCGTGCTGCATGAACCGATCCGCCAGCACCAGCGTTCCGATCGGCACGTTCTCAAAGCACCCGGCAACGCCCACGTTGACGATCCGTCCCGGCGCGTACAGGTCGATAAACAGCTGGGTGGCCATGGCAGCGTTTACCTTCCCCACGCCGCCGCAGCAGGCGACCACGTTCTCCCGTATCCGGTAGAAGGGCACGCCCGCCACCGTTTTTTCCGGCTCCGCGCCCTCCGGCAGCAGGCTCTCGATCTCGCCCTTCATGGCGTACAGCAATCCAGTCAGCATACAGCAAACCCTCACTTTTCCCGTTTTCTCCATTGTAAATACCCCGGCAGCAGAATGTCAAGTTGCATTTTCCCCACTTTCCCTGTAAAATAATAAAAAACGAAAGGAGCGCATCATGGTCATCGGTATCGTCTGCGAATTTGACCCCCTCCACAGGGGACACGCCCGCCTTCTCTCCCACGCCCGCGCCTTGGGCGCGGACACGGTGGTCTGCGCCATGAGCGGCTCCTTCACCCAGCGGGGCAGCTTCGCCGCCCTGTCCAAAACGGCGCGCGCCGAGATGGCGGTCCGCTGCGGCGCTGACCTGGTGCTGGAGCTCCCCACGCCCTGGGCCATGTCCCCAGCGGAGACCTTCGCCCGCGGCGGCGTGCGGCTGCTGGCCCTTGCCGGGGCCGATACCCTCCTGTTCGGCAGCGAGTGTGGGGATCTGCCCGCCCTGCGGTGTCTGGCCGACTGCCTGGACAGCCCCACCTTTGCCGATCACCTTACCGCCGTGCCGGAGTCGGGCCTGACCTTCGCCGCCCGTCGTCAGGCTGCCGCCGCATCCCTGCTGGACAATGCTACCGCCGCCCTTCTGCAAAGTCCCAACAACACCCTGGCCGTGGAGTATCTCCGCGCCCTGCGCCATACCCACAGCGCCATGACGCCCTGTACACTCCGCCGTGAGGGTGCCAGCCATGACGGCGCTCCGGAGGGGGATACCGCCTCGGCCTCCTTTCTGCGTGAATTGCTGCGGCAGGGCAGGGGGGAGGCCGCCTGTGCCTATATGCCCACCCCGGCGGCGGACGTCCTCCGCCGTGAACTGGCCGCAGGCCGCATTGCTGACGGCGCCCTCTGTGAGCGCGCGATACTGGTCCGCCTCCGTGCCATGACCGAGGCGGATTGGCGTCCCTACGACCCAGGAAACGAGGGCCTGTACCACCGGCTGTATCAGGCATCCCGCGACGCCTGCACCGTGGCGGAGATGCTCTCCGCTGCAAAAACCAAGCGCTATCCACTTGCCCGCCTGCGCCGCATGGTCCTCAGCGCCTACCTGCAATTACCGCCTGCGCCGGAGCGTGTGCCCTACCTCCGCGTGTTGGCTGCCACGGCCGCGGGCCGCGCTCATCTGCGCTGTCTGCGGGATGCCGGTGCCCCGGTGCTGACGAAGCCTGCCGACGTTCCGGCGCTGGGGCCGGCGGCGGAGGAGCTGTTCACTCTGGAGTCCCGCTGTACCGACCTGTATGTGCTGGCCCGCCCGGATCTGACCCAGGCCGCCCCCGGCCAGGACTACCGTACCACACCGGTCATAGTGTAAACAGACGCAGCCCCCGCCTTTGGCGGGGGCTGCGTCTGTATTCACTGCTCCTCTACCACATAGCCCTTGCGCCGCAGAGAGCCGAAGATCTCCTGGATGTGGGCCTTGTCCCGGGTCTCCAGCGACAGATTCACCACACAGGAGCCGATGGCGGCCTTGGTGTTGCGGCGCTCGTGGTTCACGTCCAGCACGTTTGCGCCCAGGGAGGACACCACCTCCAGGAATGATGCCAGCGCGTGGGGCTGGTCCGGCAGCACCGTGGAGAAGCTCACTGTCCGCCCCTCCTTGGCGAGGCCCCGGGTCAGGATGCGCTCCAGCATGGTCACGTCCACATTGCCGCCGGACAGCAGAGCGCACACCGTTTTGCCCTCGGTGTTCACCTTGTGGTACATGGCGGCGGCGATGCCCACGGCGCCTGCGCCCTCGGCCACCAGCTTCTGCTTTTCCAGCACCGTCAGGATGGCGCTGGCGATCTCACCCTCGCTGACCGTCACCACCTCGTCCACGTACTCACGGCACATATCGAACGTCAGATCACCGGGAGTCTTGACCTTGATACCGTCGGCAACTGTGTCCACGCTGCTGAGGGTGATGATCTTTCCCTCCTTCAGGGACTCCGCCATGCTGGGCGCGCCGGCGGCCTGCACGCCGATAATGCGGCACTGGGGCCTCAGGTTCTTCACCGCGTAGGCCAGCCCCGCGATCAGTCCGCCGCCGCCGATGGGCACGAAGATCATATCCACGTCCGGCAGCTGCTCCAGGATCTCCAGGCCGATGGTGCCCTGTCCGGCCATAATGCTGTAATCGTTGAAGGGGTGGATGAACGTCAGTCCCTGCTGGTCCCGCAGGCGCACCGCCTCGGCATAGGCGTCGTCGTACACGCCGGGTACCAGTACCACGTTGGCGCCGTAGCTGCGGGTGGCCTCGATCTTGGAGATGGGCGCGCCCTCCGGGATGCAGATGGTGGCCTTGATGCCCATGTCCCGGGCGGCGAAAGCCACGCCCTGGGCGTGATTGCCGGCGGAGCAGGCGATGACGCCCCGTTCCTTCTCCTCGTCGGAGAGGGTGGCGATCTTGTAGTACGCGCCCCGCAGCTTGAACGCGCCGGTTTTTTGCAGGCAGTCCGCCTTCAGATAGAACGCGCACCCCGGCACCAGCCCCTTGGTGGGGATCACCGGCGTCCGGTTGATGACGGGCTTCAGCACCCGCTGTGCGTCGTGCAGCATGGCCATGGAGATCATAAAACGCGCCTCCTCATTCAATATAGGTAAATTTTATCACACCGTTTTGCTCCGTGCAAGGCGTATGGCAAACAAAATTTTCAAATTTGTGCGCCGCAGGCGGACACACAGGCGTTTCCGGCGCACACCGCCCCAAAAGTACCAAAATCGCAAAAATATCTTGACTTTTGCCGTGCTTCCGGTATAATAATATGGCTTGCGTCTGCAAGCATATCCTTGCTCTCATCCGAGAATGAGGGCCATTTGTCCAAAAGGAGGTGCAAAAGTATGGCTAAGATTTCCGCCAACTACGAGGTCGTTTACATCATCGACCCTGCACAGGGTGAGGAGGCTGTTGCCGCCACCGTGGCAAAGTTCCAGTCCCTGGCAGAGCAGAACGCGACCGACGTGGTAGTCGATGAGTGGGGCAAGCGTCGCCTGGCTTACGCGATCGACTACAAGACCGAGGGCTATTATGTGCTGATGAGCTTCACCAGCGGCCCGGAATTCCCCAAGGAGCTGGATCGTATCCTGGGCATTACCGAGGGTATCATGCGTTCCATGATCGTCTGCAAGGGCGAGTAAGGGAGTACAGCAATGCTGAACAAGATCTTTATCATGGGTCGCCTGACCCGTGACCCGGAGCTGCGCCGTACGCAGTCCGGTACCCCCGTCACCAGCTTCTCTCTAGCTGTGGATCGTGATTACAAGACACAGTCCGGCGAGAAGGAGACGGACTTCATCGATGTGGTCGCCTGGCGCGCCACCGCGGAGTTCGTGGCCAAGTACTTTACCAAGGGCCGTATGGCCGTGGTAGAGGGCCGGCTCCAGATCCGCGCCTGGCAGGACAAGGAGGGCAACAACCGCCGCAGCGCCGAGGTCGTGGCCGACAATGTCTACTTCGGCGACTCCCGCCGCGACAGCGACGGCAGTAGCGGCGGCAATTACGCCAACAACAGCTACGGCGGCAATAACGGCGGCTACTCCGCCCCTGCCGGCGGCTACGCTGCGCCCGTGGGCGGCTCCGGATTTTCCGAGATCGATGAAGAGGACGGCGACCTGCCGTTCTGATGTGCAAGGCACATGACATTTTATAAAGGAGGAAACTTCCATGGCTATGGAACGCGAAAATAGACCCGTTCGCGGTGCCGGCAAGCGCCGCAAGAAGGTTTGCCAGTTCTGCGTGGACAAGTGCGAGTGCATCGATTACAAGGACGCCGCTAAGCTGCGCCGCTTCATCTCCGAGCGCTCCAAGATCCTGCCCCGCCGTACCACCGGCACCTGCGCTATGCATCAGCGCCAGCTCACCGAGGCCATCAAGCGCGCTCGTCAGATCGCCCTGCTGCCCTTCGTGACTGAGTAATTGTGTGATAAAAAACAAGACCGGCGTCGCCGGTCTTGTTTTTTTATGCTGTTTCTCCGTGGGATTTCTGGTAAAATAGTGTATCATACCACAGAACCGACATGGAAGGAGGGACGCCCATGGATGACAAAGCGCTGATGACCCGCATCGCCGGCGGGGGGGGAACGGG
>FR881496.1:0-257 GCA_000435555.1 Firmicutes bacterium CAG:176 | reverse complement strand
GCCGGCGGTGACGAAGCGGCATTGCAGGCGCTGCTGCGGCGTTTCACGCCGCTGTTCCTCTATATCCTGCGTCCCATCCTCCCGGATGAGCGGGACCGGGAGGAGTGCCTGGCGGACATATCCCTGCGCATCTGGCAGGGGGCGGGGAGCTTCGACGTGGCAAAGGGCAGCCTGAACGGCTGGCTGACCGCCCTGACCCGCAACGCCGCCCTGAACCGCGCCCGCGCCAAGGGAACGGAGGACGCCCCGCTGGAGGA
>FR881495.1 GCA_000435555.1 Firmicutes bacterium CAG:176 | reverse complement strand
GCAGAGCGGTCGGAGGGAGCAGTCACCGCAGTCCGGCTTCCGTGCCATACACAGCGCACGGCCATGGAGCACCATCCGGTGGCAGAAGTTATTGGCCTCCTCCGGTGGAATGACCTTTCGCAGCTGCTGCTCCACCTTCAGCGGGTCCTTGCTGCCGTCCGTCAGTCCCAGCCGTCCGGTGATGCGGATGCAGTGGGTGTCGCAGACATAGCCGTCCTTTCCGTAGATATCGCCCAGGATCAGGTTGGCTGTTTTCCGCCCCACACCGGGCAGTGAGAGCAGGTCCTCCATGTTGTCCGGGACCTTTCCGCCGAAGCGCTCCACCAGCATTTTCGCGGAGCCAACGATGTCCCGGGCCTTGGCCCGCCAGAAGCCGCAGGAGTGGATATATGTACCTACCTCGTCCACATCGGCGGCGGCAAAGGCCTCCAGCGTGGGATAGCGGGCAAACAGTGCCGGCGTCACCAGATTGACCCGCGCGTCGGTGCACTGCGCTGCCAGACGCACGGAGAACAGCAGCTCATAGTCCTTCTCATAGTCCAGCGAACACAGCGCGTCCGGGTACAGCGTCTTCAGCGCCGCGATAATGGCGCCGACCTGTTCCTTCGACTTCATGTGACATCACCTCATCCCAATTGTAACAGAGGTTGCAGAAAAAGGCAATCTGTGCTATACTGTTTCATAAGATTTTCCACAGAAGGGAGGCGGTGCCGCTATGCGTCCGCTGGCAGACGAGATACGGCCCCAGACTCTTGACGATGTGGCCGGACAGAAGCACCTGCTGGGCGAGGGGGCGCTGCTGCGCCGCCTGATCGAGAACGGCACCGATGCCAACCTCATTTTCTACGGTCCCTCCGGCACCGGAAAGACCACCGTGGCCAACATTATTGCCAGGCAGGCGAAAAAGGCGCTGTATACCCTTAACGCTACCACCGCATCCCTCCAGGATGTGAAGAATGTCATGGCGGATGTGGACACCATGATGGCCCCCAACGGTATCCTGCTGTACCTGGATGAGATACAGTATTTCAACAAGAAGCAGCAGCAGAGCCTGCTGGAATTCCTGGAAAACGGCAAGATCACCCTGATCGCCTCTACCACAGAGAACCCGTATTTCTATATCTACAACGCACTCCTGTCCCGCAGCACGGTTTTTGAATTTAAGCCTCTGTCGGTGGAGGATACCATCCCCGCCGTGGAACGGGGCCTGCGTATCGAGCAGGAGAGGAGCCAGCTGCCCTTTACCTGGGAAGAGGATGTGCCCCGCACAGTGGCCGCCGGTTGCGGCGGCGATGTCCGAAAGGCCATCAACGCCGTGGAGCTGCTGTACCGTTCCGCCAAGCCGAAGGATGGCGGATTATATGTGACAAGGGATGATGCTTTACAGCTAAGCCAGTGCAGCGCCATGCGGTATGACAGGGAGGGGGATGACCACTATGACCTGCTCTCCGCCCTGCACAAATCCATCCGAGGCTCCGACCCGGACGCGGCGGTGTACTACCTGGGCCGTCTGCTGGTGGCGGGCGACTTGATCTCTCCCTGCCGTCGTCTGCTGTGCATCGCGGCGGAGGATATCGGCCTTGCGTACCCGCAGGCCATCACCGTCACAAAAAGCTGCGTGGACGCGGCACTGCAGCTGGGCCTGCCGGAGGCGCGGCTGCCCCTGGCCGAGGCGGCGGTGCTGCTGGCCACCGCGCCCAAATCCAACAGCGCCCACAACGCTATCATCGCCGCTATGGAGGATATTCAGCGCGGCGCGGTGGGTGACATCCCCCGGCACCTGAAAAACGTCCACGCTGACAGTGCCGGCGCGGACAAGGCCCCGGTCTATAAGTACCCCCACAATTATCCGGGTCACTATGTGCAGCAGCGCTATCTGCCGGAGTCTTTGGGGGATACGCATTACTATGCGTACGGCGAAAACAAGACCGAGCAGGCCGCCAAGCGGTACTGGGACGACATTAAGGGGAAGAACGGAAATGGACCTGCGGTTACATGATGTTTTAGAGCTGAAAAAGGAGCACCCCTGCGGCAGTAAACGCTGGCAGGTGCTCCGCGTGGGCATGGATATCAAGCTCCGGTGTCTCGGCTGCGGCCATGAGGTCATGCAGCCCCGGCGTAAGATCGAAAAAATGATACGGCGCATCGTGCCGAAGGAGGAATTGCAATGAGACCGAAATGGACAAGATACTTCGCCATGGGCATCGCCCTGCTGCTGGCCATCGTTATGGCCGTAACGCTGGTCCTGCCATATCTGGGACTGTGAGGCTGCCATGAAGCACTGTATTCTGGCAAAATTCACTCCGGCGGCCAAGGCGCAGCGCGCCGCGCTGCTGCCGCGTATCCGGGAGATATTCTCCGCCGCGGCGGATATTCCCGGCGTTCACGGCGCGGAGGTCATTCCCAACTGCGTGGACCGGGACAACCGTTACGACGTGCTCATTCGTCTGGATATGGACCGCGAGGCCCTTTCCCTGTACGATGTGTCCGCTATGCACCACCGGTGGAAGGACGAGTTTACGCCCCTGCTGGAGAAGAAGGCCATCTTTGATCATGAATCATAACCACCAGTTTACTGGTGGTTATGATTTTCTATTAGCGGGAGAGCCGCCATACAGACAGCTGGTATGCTGCATGGTTTCTGTGCTGTCCTCCGCGCTGGCCCATACCATTCTTTACAGCCCGTGGGTCATCTATTTCCTCTGTATTGCTTTGGACAAAAGCTTTGAAGAATTATTCTATTTTTGGGAGGCCGCTATGGATAATGTATTGCTTTTGATTTTTGGTATATTTTTGTCGGTGCTCGGCATCTTGAATATCAAAGGGAATATCAGCACCATACATTCCTATAACCGCAGGAAAGTGAAAGAAGAGGACATCCCCAAATACGGTAAGGCGGTGGGGACGGGAACGGTCATTATGGGGGCGTCCCTGATCTTGGCGTATTTCGCCACATTCTGGAATGAGGCGGCAATAGATTATATCATCTTTCCGGCGATAACTATTGGCCTGGCCTTTATCCTATATGGGCAGATCAAATACAATCACGGTATTTTTTGACCCGTAAAAAACGCACCCTCGTGAGGTTGATCCTCATGAGGTATAGAAGAGGTGCCAATAAGGTGTCAACAATAGCCATAAAAGAGCAACAAAAGCTATAGCAAAATGTATACCAAAATGTATACCAAAATGACGCGGAATGTCAATGAAAAGCGGTGACGGATGGATTATAAAGCGGTAACGAACCGGTTACAAATGCTGCGGTGCCCGCCTGGTTGCGACGTTTTTTTTCGTCCCGCCGCTCTATAATAGTGGCAGCGAGGTGAGGCAATGACTGTGGTGTATCTGGACCGCGTTTTCCTGCTCAACAGCGTGGTAGACTATCTGCTTTTCCTATGTGCCGCAAGGCTTTGCGGCTTTCCGCTGCATCGAAGGCGGCTGATTTTTTGCGCGGTGCTGGGCGGCGTTTACGCGGCTGCGGTCTTTATTTCCGAGCTTGCATTTTTGGCTCACCCGGCGATTCGATTGGCCTTTGGAGGCTTGCTGGCGCTTGCCGCGTTTCGCCGTTTCCGCCCGGTCCTCACATTTTTTTTGCTTTCGGCCGCCCTCGCCGGCACCCTACTGGCGCTCGGCCTGGCCTTTGGCTCGGTGGCGGGACTGGCGCAGCGGTTGTATTACGCCGATGTTAGCTGGCAAGCGCTTATACTTGTCAGTATATTGTTTTACGTGCTTCTCCGGCTTTTTGCCGGTCAGGCAGCACGTCATGGAGGGGGAGAATTGTTGCAGATCAAAGTATCTGTCGGCGGAAGGATACAAACCGTTACCGCCCTGCACGACACGGGTAATACACTGAGGGATCCGGTCACCGGATCTCCAGTGCTGGTATTGGAACGCCGTTCCGCAGACGCATTATGGACACCGGCGGTGGCCGATGTATTGGCAGAGCAGCTGTCTCCGGAGGAGAAAATGGCAAAGCTGCACCGAATAGGTTGTCCGGTACGGTTTACACTGCTGCCTTTTCGCGCGGTGGGGACGGCTGCAGGCCTGCTGTTGGCAGCCTGTAGCGATTACATAGAAGTGAATGGCAAACGCTATCCACGGACACC
>FR881494.1 GCA_000435555.1 Firmicutes bacterium CAG:176 | reverse complement strand
GATATGCGGAAATACAGGGCGGTTTTGGCTGTTTCACGACCCTCGAAATTTCGGCAGAAGCTGGGAATTTCGTCCCCCTGAAAACCCCTGCTAATTCCGGGTTTTCAAAATTCCAAATCGAATACTTTTATGTTTTCTCTCCTGCTTTTCTCTCCAAAAGCTTTTGCGAGTTAAAAACAGGTGGAAATATACGGAGATGTACCCAAGCGGTTGAAGGGTCCGCACTCGAAATGCGGTAGGTCGGCTCAAACCGACGCGAGAGTTCGAATCTCTCCATCTCCGCCACCGAAAAAGCCTGTAATCAAGCCGATTATGGGCTTTTTTCTTATACCTTTTTCTAAGAGTAAGTGATCAAAGCAGACTTTTGTTTTTCTCTCCGGATTTTCGGCTTAGCCCTCTCTCCAACGACTTCCGAAGTCGCCGCCCTCCGGCAGAACAAGCCCTGTCTCCATTGCCTGTGCCGAGGTGATTTTAGACTTGTAATCCAAGTGGGCGTAGATATTCGCCGTGGTGGTAAAGTCGCTGTGGCCCAGCCACTCCTGAATGTGCTTGAGGGGAACGCCGTTGGCCAGCAGCAAGCTGGCGCAGCTATGACGAAGATCATGAAACCGCATCTTCGGCATCCCGTGTTTTGCTATGTACTTAGAAATGATCGCACAACAGCTGGCAGTGCAAACATAGGTATCGTAGGTACAGAAAATCAAGACAGGAAAAGAACAGGCAGGCAGCGGCTCACGCCACTGCCTGCCTGTTCAAAAAAATCAATTACTTAGCGCATCTGAGAGAGAGAGAGAGAGAAGCCGGGGGTGCTGCTTGTTCTTTTTCCCCTTTTCCCGTTACAGAATAGCGTAATTCACGATCAGTCCAGCAAACACGATGGACACCATGCTCAGCAGCTTGATGAGGATGTTGATGGCCGGACCCGCAGTGTCCTTGAAGGGATCGCCCACGGTGTCGCCCACCACGCCGGCCTTGTGGCAATCACTGCCCTTGCCGCCGAAGTTGCCTGCCTCGATGTACTTCTTGGCGTTATCCCAGGCACCGCCGGCATTGGCCATGTAGATAGCCATCAGGAAACCAGTTACGGTGGCACCGGCCAGCAGACCGACCACACCCTTGAAACCCAGGATCATACCTACCACAATGGGCGTCACCACCGCGATAACGGTGGGCAGCACCATCTCCTTCAGGCTGGCCTTGGTGCACAGATCCACGCAGCGCGCGTAGTCGGGATCTGCCTTGCCCTCCATCAGGCCGGTGATCTCGCGGAACTGGCGGCGTACCTCCAGCACCACGCTCTGGGCCGCGCGGCCCACGGAGTTCATGGTAAGCGCTGCGAACACGAAGGGCAGGCACGCGCCGATAAACAGACCCACCAGCACCACGGGGTTCATCAGGGAGAAGTCCTCAAAGGTGACATTCGCGCCCACTTCCTTGACCTTTTCGATATAGGAAGCCATCAGTGCCAGAGCCGTCAGCGCGGCTGAGCCGATGGCAAAGCCCTTGCCGGTAGCTGCCGTGGTGTTGCCCAAAGAGTCCAGCGCGTCTGTGCGCTTGCGAACCTCCGGCTCCAAGCCAGCCATCTCAGCGATACCGCCGGCATTGTCGGCCACGGGGCCGTAGGCGTCAGTGGCCAGGGTGATGCCCAGCGTGGACAGCATACCCACTGCCGCCAAAGCAATGCCGTACAGGCCCATGCCTGTGCTGGCTGCGCCGCCGGAGAGGAAGAACGCCAACAGGATGCACACCGCCACGATCACGATGGGCACCGCCGTGGACAGCATGCCCAGACCCAGACCGCCGATGATGATGGTAGCGGAGCCGGTCTGGCTCTTGCTGCTCAGCTCCTGGGTCGGCTTGTAGGTATCAGAAGTGTAATACTCCGTGGCCTTGCCGATCAGCACGCCGGCCACCAGACCGGAGAGAATGGCCACATACAGTCCCCAGTGCTCGATGCCCAGCAGGGCCCACACCAGAAAGAAGGAGATAATAGCAATCAGAATAGCCGCCAGGTTGGTGCCGCGGGACAGTGCTTTCAGCAACGTGCGCTGGTCGGCGTTCTCCTCGGTCTTGACGAAGAAAGAGCCAATGATGGAGCAGATGATGCCCACCGCCGCCATGACCATGGGAATAGCCATGGCCTTGAAGGCCTGATCGCTGAATGCCGCCACGCCCAAGGCGGAGGCAGAGATGATGGAGCCAACATAGCTCTCATACAGGTCCGCACCCATACCGGCCACATCGCCCACGTTGTCACCTACGTTATCGGCGATAACAGCGGGGTTGCGGGGATCGTCCTCGGGAATACCGGCCTCAACCTTGCCCACCAGGTCGGCGCCCACATCGGCCGCCTTGGTGAAGATGCCGCCGCCCACGCGGGCAAACAGCGCCATGGAACTGGCGCCCATGCCGAAGGTCAGCATGGCACTGGTGATGTCGGCGGCCTCCAGCTTAAACACGAAGCGCAGAAGCATAAACCACACGCTGATATCCAGCAGGCCGAGGCCGACAACGGTGAATCCCATAACGGAGCCGGCGGAGAAGGCCACGCGGAGGCCGCGGTTCAGGCCGTCGCGGCAGGCGTTGGCGGTGCGGCAGTTGGCCTTGGTGGCGATACGCATACCGACAAAGCCGCTGAGGCCGGAGAAGAAACCGCCGGTCAGGAACGCGAAGGGCACGAACCAAGTCAGCAACTTTAAGGCCGCCATAATGCACAAAACCACGATCATACAGGCAAAAAACACACCTACAACGGTGTATTGCCGCTTCAGGTAGGCGTTGGCGCCCGCACGGATAGATTGCGAAATTTTGCTCATAAGCGGGGTGCCTTCGTCAAAACTCAGCACTTTTTTGCCGGTGACGAAGGCGAAGATGAGTGCGATGACAGACCCTGCAAAGGTTGCCAAAACAAGGTATTTTTCCATGTTTTTCTCTCTTTCCGTTCCGAATTGTTGAGAAATTCGAAATCTTCTTTTTTGTTCCTGAAATATTATAAAGAAAAACAGCGCGCACGTCAAATTTTCACACTTTTTTTTGGTACGCCTGAAAAAGTGTCCGGTTCTTTTCGTTATTTTGCCCGCAACTTTTTTGTGAAAAAACTTCCCATTTTGTGGCATTTACATCCGGTTTTTCCCCAGCCGCGGAAGATGTACCATACGTTTAGAATGTATTTTTCGCCACGATATCCCACGGTATTTCAGGTACAAAAATTTTTTTATGCAACTTTTTCACTTGTATTGGTACCATTTCCTTAAAAAATATAGCAGAAATCCTTTTTCGCACTTTTTGCTGCGTTTTTTTGCTTTTCCGAATTCGCACGCCGGGGGCGTTTGCTAAATTGCACAACGGCAATTTGCAACATTTTCCCCGCAAATGTCCACGGCGGGAGAACGCGAAAGCTATGAAGCTTTGCGTTCAAGCTATATACATTTGCTTTCCTTTTTTGATACCTCAGCGGTACATCTGGGTAAAAAAGAAAGCCCTTTCGGGCAATGTCATTAAGTTAAGCAAATCCGCGCACACGAAAAAAAGCCCATCTCGACTTTTCGAGGTGGGCATTTTTTATGCTTTCGTTATGTGGATTGCTTGTGCTTACTTCGCGGACAGGACAATGACCTGTCCCTCGTAAATGGTGTTGGCGTTCACAAGACGGTCGGCGTTGCGCTCGAAGATGGCCTTGTACTTCATCAAACTGGAATTTGTAATTACATTCCATACATATTGGCATTCTTTACAATCACTCTATCTCCTTTTTCTAATTGTTCCTTAGAAACTCCTCTTAACCCAAGTCCAACATGTTCTGTTTTATATCCACAACCATTTGATTTTCGTTCTTTTGTATGTATATCGATGGTAGTAATTATAGTCTCTAATACACCTCCATTTGTTTTATAAACACACGCATTTTCTCCTTCTCTACACATTCCTGTTGATATGTTTCCTGTGGCAACTGTTCCAACCCCCATAATTGTAAATACATCATCAATAATCAATTCAAAGTCTTCTTTTAAACATAATGGAACATCTAATCTGTTCATATACTCTTTTTCTCGCTCTTTTTTGCTTTTACCAAATAATCCCATAGTGTTTCTCCTTTATAACTTCCGATTTGCCGGTTTCTTTCACCTCTGCCAAATCCATCATATCATGTGTTTCCATACAGAGCAATAAAAAAGATGGACCGCAGAAAATCCGTGATGGAATTTTCAGAGCATTGGCAGGACTTGTTGACGGAGGGCGGCTTTGGTTGGTGGCGGCTGACGCCGCCGGGGAAATTGAAAGTACGCCTGCGGGCGGGATGGGGAACCCCTCACCCGTCAGCTTCGCTGACACCTTCAGCTGTGCACACCCCAGTGTGATCACTGGGGCTCCCTCAAGGGGAAGGCTTTGGGAAAAAAAGAGGAAAAAGGACCGCCGGAAAGGCGGTCCTTTTTGCGGTATCGGTTTACTTAGCGGCCTTGGCGGCTTCACGGCCGGCGCGGAAGGCCTTGAGGTTCAGCTCCTTGACCTTGGCGGGGACCGTCTCGGCCACGACCTGCTCCCAGTCGATCTCGGGGCAGCCCAGGGAGTCGCACATGGCGCCGAAGAGCACCACGTTCATGCACTTGGGGTTGCCCAGCTCAATGGCGATATCGCTGGCGGGGACGGCGATGGTTTTAAAGTTCTTCTGCATGGCCTCGATGCAGCCCTCGGGGTACGCCTCGGCGCCGGAGGCGATGGTGGTGGACTTGATGGCATAGTCATTGATGACGGCCACGCCGTTGGGGTTCAGGAACTCCGCATAGCGGACGGCCTCCATCTTCTCCAGCGCCACCATGATATCGGCCTCGCCCTTGCCGAACACGGGGCCGTAGACCTTCTTGCCCCAGCGGACCTGGGTGGACACGGAGCCGCCGCGCTGGGCCATGCCGTGGACCTCGCTCTGCTTGACATCGTAACCGGCCTTCATAAAGCCGTTGGACATGATCTTGGAGATCAGGATAGCGCCCTGACCGCCAACGCCGACCAACAGGCAGCTTTTCACATCGTTCATGTTACTTCTCCTCCTTTTCAATAGCACCAAAGGGGCAGGCCTGGGCGCAGACGGTACAGCCCACGCACTGGGTACGGTCGATGAACGCCTTGCCGTTCTCCATGGAGATGGCGGGGCAGCCCACCTTCAGGCAGCTCTTGCAGCTCTTGCACTTGTCGGCGTTGACGACGCACATACCGGTGTCGTGCTTCACGCGCTTGATCAGCAGGCAGGGACGACGGGTGACGATGGCGGGGTGCTTGCCCTCGTTCAGGGCGGCCACGGCGTCGTCCACGGTCTTCTTCATGGCGGTCAGGTCCTGGGGATCCACGGTGAAGACAGGGGCGAAGCCATAGGCCTCCAGCACCTTCTCCACGCTGATCATGGGGGCGGGCTCGCCCATCAGGGTGAAGCCGGAGCCGGGGTTGTCCTGGTGGCCGGTCATGCCGGTGATGCGGTTATCCAGCACGCAGGGGATCATGCGGCCGTTGTTGTAGATGATCTCGGCCGCGCCGGTCATACCGGAGTGGAAGAACGTGGAGTCGCCCATGACGCCGAAGACCACCTTATCGGTGACGCCCTCGCGCTGGAAGGACTTGGCCATGCCCATGCCGGCGGAGAAGCCGCCGCCCATGCAGATGCACACGTCCATGCAGTTCAGCGGAGGCGCGAAGCCCAGGGTGTAGCAGCCGATATCGCCGGTGACCACGTAGTTCTTGTTCTTGGACAGGGTGTAGAAGAAGCCGCGGTGGGGGCAGCCGGGACACAGGGCGGGGGGACGCTTGGCGACCTTGACCTCGTCCACGGTCTTGTACGCGGGCTTGATGCCCAGCACGCGCTCGCGCACCAGCTCGGTGTTCAGCTCATACAGCTTGCCGGTCAGTTCCTTGCCGACGCAGTCGATGCCGGCGGCCTTGATCTCGTCCTCCATGAAGGGGTCCAGCTCCTCGATGATGTAGAGCTTCTCCACCTTCTTGGCGAAGTCGCGGATCAGGTCCATGGGCAGCGGATAGGTCAGGCCCAGCTTCAGGAAGGACGTGCCCTCGGGGAACACCTCCTTGGCGTACTGGTAGCTGATGGAGGCGGTGATGACGCCAACCTTGCCGTCGCCCAGCTCCACCTTGTTCAGGCCGTTCTCCAGGGCGCGGGTGCAGCCATACTCGGCCAGCTTCACCAGGCGCTCCTCCACGATGGGGTGGTTCAGGTAGGCGTTGGCGGGGGCGCAGACGTACTTACGGGTGTTGCGGGCATAGGCGGGAGCCACGTGCTCCACACGCTCGCCGAACTCCACCAGGCCCTTGCTGTGACAGACGCGGGTGGTGGTACGGTACAGAACGGGAGTGTCGAACTCCTCGGAGATCTCGCAGGCCAGGCGGACAAAGTCCTTGCACTCCTGGGCGTCGCTGGGCTCCACCATGGCGATCTTGGCGGCGCGGGCGTAGTGACGGTTGTCCTGCTCATTCTGGGAGGAGTGGCAGGAGGGATCGTCGGCGGTGACGACCACGTAGGCGCCGTTGACGCCCATGTAGCCGGCGGTGAACAGGGGGTCGGCGGCCACGTTCAGGCCCACCATCTTCATGGTGCAGAAGGAACGGGAGCCGGCCACGGACGCGCCGTAGGCCACCTCGGTGGCGACCTTCTCGTTGGGGGCCCACTCGCAGTACACGTCCTTACCGTACTGGGGCAGGTTCTCCAGGATCTCGGTGCTGGGGGTTCCGGGATACGCGGAACAGACCTTGATACCGGCTTCGTAGACGCCGCGGGCGGTGGCCTCGTTACCGGACATCAGATGTTTCATAGCAGTTTCCACCTTTCTTGTCTTTTTTCCTCTTATTTCCACTTGCAAATCAAAAACGGTTTATCTATATTCCTGCCGGAATATCAGATCAATACTGGCCGGCCTCCTGCTGGCCGCGGAGGACCCGGAGGGCACCCTCCGCCAGGGAGCGCATCTCCTCCTCGCCGGGCAGGCGGATGATGGGCGCGATCTTGCCCACATAGGCGGTGATGTCGTCGCAGAAGAAGTCCTCATAGGCCATGCCGGCGGTGTAGACGATGGCGTCCACCTCGAAGTGCAGCACGGCGGCCATGGCGCCGATATCCTTGGCCAGCTGGTAGACCAGGGCCTGATAGGCTTCCACGGCCTTGGGGTCGCCCTCCACCACCTTGGCGCAGACCACGCGGAAATCAGTGGTGCCCAGGTAGGAGAACATACCGGCGCGGCGGCCGAAGGTACGCTTGACCTCGTCCTTGGTCTTGCCGGAGAAGCAGTAGTTGATGAGCTGGTTCACCGGCAGGCCGCCGGCGCGGTCCATGCCCATGGCACCCTCGTCCTTGACGTTGCAGACATCCACCACACGGCCGTGCTGGTGGGCACCCACGCTGACGCCGCCGCCCAGGTGGCAGACGATGAGGTTCACGTCCTCATACTTTTTGCCCAGCTTCTCGGCGGCCTTGCGGCCCACGGCCTTGTGGTTCAGGGCGTGGAACTGGCACAGACGGCGGAATTCGGCAAAGCCGGTGTAGTGCGCCACCTCGGTCATCTCGTCCACGCAGACCGGGTCCACAAAGAAGGCGGGAATGCCCACCATGTCGCCCAGCTTGCGCGCCAGATACGCGCCCAGATTGGAGGGATGCTCGCCGTAGGGTGCGGCCTCTACGTCGGCCATGACCTTGTCGTTGACGGCGTAGGTGCCGGAGGGAATGGCCCGGTACAGACCGCCGCGGCCGCAGACGGCGGCAAAGTCGGACAGCTTATAACCGGCCTCGGTGACGGCCTTGAGAATGGCCTCCTTGCGGTAGTCCGCCTGGTCGATGACCCGGGGGAAGCGGTCCAGCTCCTCGGCGGAGTGGTCGATGGTCACTTTGAAGAGCTGTTCCTCGTCCTCGAACACCGCGATCTTGGTGGAGGTTGCGCCGGGGTTGATGATCAACAGCTTCATAGTCTCTCTCCTTTTCTGTCACGCCCAGAGGGCGGTTTTCGTTAAACTTTTCACCGAACCACTCGGTGATTATACTTTATTATGGCACCGCCGATCCGGGATGTCAACGGCCTTTTGCGCTTTTTCGAAAAGTCAGCATTTCGCACAAAAAAACACCGTGAACGCTGTTGAAAACAACGTTCACGGTCCTTAACTTATTTCTCGTGCCGCAGGGCTGTCCGCTCAGATATCATTTGCCATTTCGCCTATCATTCCCAGCATATCCCTCAAGGCCGTTATCCCCGGTACTGCCAGCACATTGATGAGGATCACCGTAACGATAAGCACAACCAGCCCGCCGATAAGACCCACCAGCGACAGCACGAAGGCTATCGTTCGCTTGTCTCCGGTATAGCCCTCTTTCTTTGCCTTGTCAGTCCATACCAAGCCGAGGATGCCCAGTACAACAGATGCCACGGCAGAGTAGCCGAAAAACCAGAATACCACGGCGGCAATGCCCATTATCAAGCCCGCAACAGCTGTGTTTTCGCCCGGCTCCCGCCCACTCTCCGGCGGCCGCCTCTCTTCACTCTTACCCATCCGCTCCTCCTTTTCTGTGTATGCCTCTACTCACTCCTCGTGCTTCCAGCCTTCCAGCAGCGCGGCGGCCATACGGCGGCCGCGGCGAGGCAGGTCGAAAGCACCTTCGTAGATACGCCACTCCAGCAGCATACCGCGGTGCAGGGCCACCAGGTCCGCCACCAGCTCCTCGCGGTCGCGGTCGGGGTGGATCGTGCCCTCCTGCTTGCAGCCGTCCACCAGCTCACGCAGAACGCGAAAATACACGCGCTTCTCGTTGTCCCGCAGGATGCCCTGCTGGGGATAGCGGATGCCGTGGATAAAGCTGCGGTAGAGGGACGGGTCCTCGGCGCTGATGACCAGGGTCTGACCCACAAAGTCCAGCAGCTTATCGTGCCAGCTGTTGGCCTCGTCCGCCAGGTAGCTCTCCTCCAGCACGCTGTACTGGGCGTCCACGCTGCTGGTCACCTGGATGACCAGCTCGTCCTTGCTCTTGAAATAGTGGTAGATGTTGCCCACGGAGCAGCCCACCGCCTGGGCGATCTGCTCCACAGAGACATTCTCAAAGCCCTCCTTGTCGAACAGCTCCAGCGCTACGTTCTGGATACGACTACGCATTTCCAGGGCCTGTTTTTTCCGGGGGGTAAGCTCTTTTTTCATAGAGATATACGCACTCCTTCGGTGAATGGTTTTTTCTATCATAACAAGTTTTGGGCGGCAGGTCAAGGCATGAACGCGCCGGAAAACAATAAGTTTGGAAATTTTGAAAAAAGGGGTTGACAATTCAGCCGGTACATACTATAATCTCACTTGTTCGACGCGCGAGTGGTGGAATTGGCAGACTCGCTAGATTCAGGTTCTAGTGCTCGCTACGGGCGTGCGGGTTCAAGTCCCGCCTCGC
>FR881493.1 GCA_000435555.1 Firmicutes bacterium CAG:176 | reverse complement strand
TAGGTGCTGAGGGTAAAGCCCGCGTCATAGTGTCCCAGTGCGCCGGACAGCGTCTTGCCGTCCACGCCGTACTTGAGGGACAGCGTGGCGAAGGTGTGTCTGAGGTCGTGAAACCTGATGTGTTCCGCGCCGATGGCCTTCAGGATCTTCTCATGGGTGTGGCGGAAGGAGTCCGGGTCGAACATAGTGCCGGTCTTGGGCGACACGAACAGGTAGGGACTGTGTGGGTGCTTTGCGTGCTCCTCTACTGGTGCTGCCATTGTGGTGATAATAATAAACATCCAGAATCTTATCCGCCAACAAGAACAGCTTGCCATCTGCGTTTTGCGGCACACGCCACTTGATCGGCTCGGTCAGATAGTCGCCGTTTCCGTCACTGCTCTGTTTGTAATTGCCGAAATAGACGCTGCTCTTCTGTGCGCCTTTAATCTGTGCTACCGGATTGCTTTGTGCTGCTGGATCGCTTGTGGTATCCGCCGCAAATGCTACTGTCGGCGCCATCGTCAGCACCATTGATCGGCCTGTGATTGGCCTTTGCAGCACGAGCAGATGCGAATAGGCATTGCCATGGCGAAATCCCACCAAAATGCGAAGTAAGGCCCCCGGGAATTACCCGGGGGCCTTCACGGTTATCGTATATATTTGGAGGATGAAAAATCGGATTTATTCATCCTATGTCGTAGGCACTGCATCGAAAGAATTCAATCGTAAGGCGGAACACCGCATAAGCCAGCAAGTCTACTTTCAGGATATCCGTTTGGGGCCGATTACATCACGGACAGCATATTGTAGCGCTTCAGCAGCTGAACGTCCTCCCGGGAGATGCGGAGGTCCTGCAGAAACTCCGGTGTCTCCGGCTGGATGCTCTTGGACAGAAATACCTTGGTGGAGGTAGGCATAATGGGCCGACAGGAGATGCCGAAGCCCAGCCCCCACTTTGTTCCGGCGTTCAGATAGGAGGCGGGCAGACAGAGGAGATAGACGTCCATCTCCGTGTCCTGGTTGTGGGTGACGATGTTGCTGAGGGCATCGTAGTGGCTCAGCGTACCCAGATAGGTGTTTTCACAGTTCCGGTACTGCTGATAGTCCTGAAAGTTCATGTACAGCGCTATGTCATAGGCGTTGGCGCCGGTCTTGGCCCGGATATCGATGACGCTGCGGACCAGACTGTTGTTCCGGCCGTCGAAATAGTACATATACAGCCGGTCAACGCCGCGGAAGAAGGCGGGCACGCTGTCGGCCATCAGATCTTCCACGGGCAGCGGGGCACAGTACAGCAGCTTTTCCGGCGGCACACCCAGGGCGGCCGCCACCTCGTACAGCGTCACCACGTCCATGGCGATCTGCCCGCTTTCGTACTTGGATACGGTGGCCCCGGTTTTGTGGAGCAGCGCCGCCAGCTCCACGATCTTCATTCCGCGCTTTTTGCGGTAGTATTTGATCTTCGCGCCGATCTCTTCTGTCAATGTCATGGCACTTTCCTCAAAATCAAGTTTTAGTGATTTGACCCTCTGCTTTTCAGTATAGACGCTTTTTCCGGTCCGTGCAAGGGAAAATATAATCGTGAAGAAAGTTTTTCAAAAAATTCGTTCCTGAAAAGTAAGCGGCGGGCTTTGACGGGGCCAGCGGCAGCTGGTATCATAAAAATATAACAGGAAAGGAGCGATACACCATGACCTACAACTTCGACGAGATCATTGATCGGCGCAACACCAATTCCGAGAATGTAGAGGGCTGGCGGCCCTACATTTTCCACTGCGGGCCGGAGAGGGTGTTCCCCTACAAGGACGAGGAATTCATCCGGATGTGGGTGGCGGACATGGAGTTCGCTGTGGCGCCGGAGATCCTGCAGGCCATCACCGACCGGGTAGATCGGCGCATTTTGGGCTATACCCTGGTGTACGATAAGGGTTATTATGAGGCGCTGCGCGCCTGGTGCGAGAGCCGTTACGGCTGGTCCTTCCCCAAGGAGCAGCTGACGTTCTCTCCCGGCGTCATCCCGGCGCTGTACCAGCTGACGGAGGACCTGGTCAAGCCGCTGAACGGCAAGGTCCTGACCATGACGCCTGCCTACGGCTTTTTCCTCCACGCCTGCGAATACAACGGCGTGGAGCTGGTGACCTCGCCCCTGCGGGAGGAAAACGGCCGCTTCTCCGTGGACTGGGAGGACCTTGAGACGAAGGCCGCCGACCCGGATGTGAAGCTGCTGATGCTCTGCAATCCCCACAACCCCACCGGCCGCATCTGGACCGAGGAGGAACTGCGCCACATGGCGGCCATCATCGAAAAGCACCGGCTGTGGGTGGTGTCCGACGAGATTCACTGCGACCTGATCCGCGCCGGCTTGCACCATACCCCTATGGGCAAGGTCATGCCGGACTATGACCGGCTCATCACCTGTATGTCTGCCAGCAAGACCTTTAATCTGGCGGGCCTGATGCACTCCAATATCATCATCCGCGACGCGGAGGAGCGTGCCCGCTTCCAGGACCGGGACAAGAACATCGGCGCGGTGAACCCGCTGTCCATCGCGGCCCACAAGGCGGCCTATGAGCACGGCGGCCCCTGGCTGGAGCAGCTGAAGGCCTATGTGGACGGCAACCTGGCCCTGGTGGATCAGTTCCTGAAGGAGAATATTCCTGGCGCGAAGTTTACCATTCCTGAGTCCACCTACTTTGCCTGGGTGGACCTGCGGGAGGTGCTGCCGGAGGTGGAGGACCTGCCGGACTTCTTTGCCAACAAGGCCGGTGTGCTGCTGGAGGGCGGCGACGGCCTGTTCGTGGGCAACGCCAGGGGGCATATCCGCCTGAATTTGGCCATGCCCCGTGCCACGGTGCAGACCGGCCTGGAGCGTATCGCCGAGGCCATCCGCAAGGAGAAGGCCGGCGCATAACGCCGCGGCCGCACGAATAGGCGTTGCACATCTCCTGCCTATCTGCTACAATGGCGGCAGTGTGCTGTGCGGGAGGGAAAACGCCTATGAAAAAAACGCTGGATTCCAACGCGATCAAGCTCGTCGCCATCGCGGCCATGACCGTCGACCATGTGGCCTGGTGGCTGTTTCCCGGCTATCCCCGGGCGGTGCTGCCACTGGCGATGCATATCATCGGTCGGCTGACCTGTCCCATCATGTGCTACTTTGTGGCGGAGGGCTATCACCACACCCGGGATATCCGGAAATACACGGCGCGGATGTTCCTGTTCGCGGTCATATCCCACTTCGCCTATGTGTTCGCGTCGGCGGATTTTGCCGGCTGGCGGTCGTTTATCCCGTTTTCCTCCGGCAGAGTGCTGAACCAGACCAGCGTCATGTGGTCGCTGGCATGGGGGCTGGTGATGCTGCGGGTGGTCCATGACCGGCGGCTCCGCCCGGCGGTGCAGGTGGCGCTGATCCTGCTGATCTGCCTGGTCAGCTTCCCGGCGGACTGGAGCTGTATCGCCGCCCTGTGCATCATGGCCTTCGGTACCAATCGGGGAAAGCTGAAGACGCAGGCGCTGTGGATGATGTTCTATGTGGCGCTTTACGCGGTGGTGTACGCCCTGGCGCTGGACTGGGTCTACGGCCTGGTGCAGCTGGCGGTGGTGCTGGCCGTTCCCGTGCTGGCGCTGTATAACGGGCAGCGTGGGCCGTCGCCGCGGGTGAACACGGTGATGAAGTGGCTGTTTTACCTGTACTACCCGGCGCACCTGGCCTTGATCGGCTGGCTGCAAATGCAATGAGACGCAGATACCCGGCACGCCTTCGGCGCGCCGGGTATCTTTTGTTGACGTGGTCGGTTTACAGCAAGGGGCGCCAGGGCGTCTCTCTGACCAGTCGTATCATCTCCCGGGCGAAGATGCCCAGAGCGCTGTCCCGACGGTACAGCACCCGCAGCTCCCAGCTGAGCTCGGGGACGTCTATGGCGTAGAAAATAAGCTTTCGCAGAGTATCCGACGGTATCCGGCCAATGAAGTAGCTGGGGACGAAAGAGGCGCAGTTTTCCAGAGAGGCGACCAGCGTGTGGTTGATGACCGGATCGCCGCAGTGGATCAGCGTGTCGGGAATAATGCTGTAATGCTGGAAAAACCGGTGGGAGGAGGCGTAGATCATCTGATTTTTGTTGTACATACAGTACTGAAACGGCGGCAGGTCCTCCACCGCCAGCGGCTGCACCAGCAGGGGCGGGTCCGTATCCATAAGATTGGCGGGACGCCGGGCGGCCAGATAGATCTTTTCCGTGGACAGGGGGATATAGCTGACGTTGGTGTCGGCGATGTGAATATGGGCAAAGGCCATGTCCAGCTGGCGGCCGGCGATCAGGGTCTGTATCTCCGCGCCCGTGGCCTCGACGACGCTCAGGGACACATTGGGAAATGTGCGGCAGAAGGAGGGCAGTATCGCGGGGAACAGGCTCTGGGCCAGATTGGCCGGCGCGCCCACGGACAGCTTGCCCCGGCGGCCCTCCGCTGCCTCCCGCAGGTCCAGTAGCAGCGCATGCTCCTGCACCGCGGAACGGGTCAGGTACTCGTAGTACAGCTCGCCGGCGGGGCTGAGCTTCAGCGGACGGCTCTTGTGGTCGAAGAGGGCCACACCCAGCTGTGCCTCCAGCTGCTGCATTCGTTTTGTCAGGCTGGGCTGTGAGATGTATAGCTGCTCGGCGGCCTTACTGATGCTCTCGGATTTCGCCACGGTCAAAAACAGCTCGTCGTTTTTGGACAACATACACAAAAACCTCCGTTAGTATTCCTGCTTTGGAATATTAGTTATATTATACCGATATTGGACAAAAAGCAATAGGCAAACTATAATGTAAGGCAAATAAAGGAAAGGTAAACGAAATCAGCAAAACAAAAGTACTTGCGTGACAAAATTTTCACATTATGAAGAAATTTGATTGACAAAAGTTGGACGATCATTGACGGACGTCTGTAAAGTAGTATTCCATTTCCTAATAACAACATGAAGAAAGCGAGGGAAAGACACATGACCAGAGAAGAGGTCCTGACGCTGCTCCCGGAGATCAAGCTGATACACAGCACCGATCTGCAGGAAAAGAGCATTACCTGCTGGCAGCAGGTGCTGGAGCTGGGCGGCTGGGACAAGAAAGGCGTGGACAAGGCGCCCCTGGCAGCGGGCATTGTGGCCGACAACTGTCCCGAGACGGGCATCGATCACTGCCGCCGGGTGGTGCGGATGTGCCAGCTGGCCTATGACGAGCTGGGCGGCTGGGCCAACGAGATCAGCAAGCTGGACCACGACACGCTGATCTGCGGCGCGGTGCTGCACGACATCGGCAAGTTCCTGGAGTATGACATCAAGGACGGCAAGGCCTGCCACAGCGAGATGGGCAAGTATTACAACCACGTGGTCAGCGGTGCGTATATCGCCAAGAGCAACGGCCTGCCCGACAAGATCGTGCACATGATCCTGGAGCACAGCGATATGCAGTCGCCGGCAAACACCTATGACTACCCTGAATTGATGATGATGAAGAAGCTGGACCATATGTGCTTCTCCATCGCGTGGATGGCGTATCCCTGCAAGTAAAGCGGGAGAGAATAACAAAACATAAGATCAGGAGGAAAAAACCATGAAAAAACTGAACGCGAAGCGTCTGGCGGCCCTGGCGATGACGTTGGTCATGCTGCTGGGCGTGCTGACCGCCTGCGGCGACAAGGCCGACACCAACAATGGCAGCGGCGACGGCGAGGGCTTCCCCACTATGACGATCCAGATCGCCCACGTGAACCCCACCACCGATGACGACCAGTACAACAAGCTGGCCACCCTGTTCGCCGAGAAGGTGACCGCGGCCACCGACGGCGCCGTGACCTTTGAGATCTGCGGCAACTCCGAGCTGGGCGGCGAGGCCGACGTGCTGACTGGCTTCGACCTGGGCACCCATCAGATGGGCATCATCACCAACGGCTCCTACGGCAACCTGTACGGGCCCTCTCTGGTGGTGGAGCTGCCCTTCATCTTCAAGGACAACGAGACTGCCTGGAACTTCCTGGATGGCGACATCATGAAGGAAGTCACCGACGGCCTGTATGACACGCTGGGCTACAAGGTCCTGGCCTGGGGCGAGGGTGGCTTCCGCAACATCCTGTCCCAGAAGCCTATCCGCACCCCCGCAGACCTGAAGGGTATGAAGATCCGCGTTCCCGGCATGGAGATGTTCATGGCCACCTTCCAGACCATCGGTGCTGCCCCCTCCGCTCTGGACTTCAATGAGACCTTCACCGCCGTGCAGCAGCACCTGATGGACGGCCTGGAGCTGCCCATCGCCAACGCCTATACCGGCTCCTACTATGAGATCTGCGACTACTACGACATGACCGGTCACTTCTACAACGCCATCTCCCTGTCCTGCTCCAAGTCCTTCTGGGAGAGCCTGTCCCCCGAGCTGCAGGAGATCTTCCTGACGGCTGCCAAGGAGGCCGGCGCTGAGCAGCGCACCTGGCTGCAGACGGCCGCGGCCGATATGCTCTCCAAGATGGAAGATGGCGGCTGCACCATCATCGACGATGTGGACGTGGCTGCATTCCAGGAGGCCTGCGCGCCCGTGTACGAGGCCTATCGTGACAAGATCGGCAGCGATCTGCTGGATCGCGCGGTCGCCGCTGTGCAGTAAAGCTGCGGCGCATATCTGAATCGTATCAACTGACGCAGGGGGCGATGCAGAGAGCAGACAGCTCACTGCCCGCCCCCTGACGCATATAACAGGAGAAAGCTATGAAAGTCATCAAAACCATCAAGGACAAGATCCTGTTCGCCTACCAACTGGTAGCGGCGATCACGCTCGTGGTCCTTATCGCGGCCGCCGCGATCCAGGTGGTCACGCGCTATGTTATAGCACAGCCGCCCGGATGGACGGACGAATTGGCCCGTTTTGCCTTCGTGTGGTGCAGCGCCCTGGGCGCCGTGGTTGCCCTGGATAAGGGTATGCACGCCGGCATCACACTGCTGGAAGAAAAGCTGCCGGAAGCCGGCCGCCGTGTGCTGAAGATCATCTGCACCATTCTGGTGATCGCGATGGCGGCGCTGGTGGGCGTCAAGGGCGTATCCCTGGTGAGCGTCACCGTTACGGTGCTCAGCCCGTCCCTGCACCTGTCCATGGCCGTCATCAACGTGTCCATCTGCCTGTGCGGCTTCGGTATGGCGCTGGTGGGCCTGGTGCAGCTGCTGGAGCTGCTGACCGGCGGTAAGGACGCCGCCAAGGTAGAAACCATGGAAGAGCTCATCGAGGAAGGAGGTACCGCGGAATGACAGGTCTTATTATTTTCGGAAGTCTGCTGATCGGTATGTTCATGGGCCTGCCCGTGTGCTTTGCCCTGCTGGCCGCGTGCCTTATCTACCTGATCCCCTCCGGTATCCCTCTGACCATCGTGCCCCAGACCATGATCGCCGGCATGAACTCCTTCGTGCTGCTGGCGATCCCCCTGTTCACCATGACCGGCTATCTGATGGAGCAGACCAGTCTGTCCCGCCGTCTGGTGGACTTTGTGGAGGCGCTGTTCTGCCGGTCCCGCGGCTCCATGGGCGTTGTGACCATCGTCACCTGCGCCATCTTCGCCGCCCTGACCGGTTCCGGCCCCGCCACCGTGGCGGCCATCGGCGCCATTATGATGCCGGCGCTGACCCGTGCCAACTATCCCAAATCCACCTCCGCCGGCATGATCGCCGCGGGCGGCGCCCTGGGTCCCATCATCCCGCCCAGCGCCAACATGGTGGTCTATGGCGCGGCCATGGGCCTGTCCGTGTCCAAGATGTTCATCGGCGGCGTGCTGCCCGGCATTATGATGGCGATCGCCCTGTGCCTGGTGAACGTCTATCTGGCGGCCAAGTATAAGTTTGCCAAGAGCGATGTGCGCTATCCAAAGAAAGAGGTGCTGCGCCGCACGGCCCGCGCCATCCCCACGCTGGTCCTGCCGGTCATCATTCTGGGCGGTATCTACGGCGGTTACGTCACGCCCACCGAGGCGGCGGTCCTCAGCGTGCTGTACGCCCTGATCTACGGCTTTGCGACCAAGGAGATCAAGGTCAAGGTCCTGTGGACGGTGCTGAGCAAGACGGTGCTGACCTCTGCGGTGGTGACGTTCATCATCTCCGTGGCCAAGACCTTCGGCTGGATCCTCTCCAAGACCCGCCTGCCCGCCATCATCGGCGAGGCCATCATGGAGGTCATCCCCAACAAGTGGGTGTATCTGGCGGTCCTGATGGCGCTGCTGTTCCTGGTGGGCTGCCTGATGGATACGATCCCCAGCATCCTGATCCTGGCCCCCATCCTGGTGCCTGTGGGCGTACAGTTCGGCCTGGACGAGCTGCACCTGGGCGTGCTGTTCTGCATCACCCTGACGGTGGGCTTCATCACTCCGCCCTTCGGCATCAACCTGTTCACCGCGGTGTCCACCACGGGCGAGTCCTACACGTCGGTGGTCAAGGGCGTTATCCCGTTCATGATCGTGATGATCATCTGCGTGCTGATCTGCGCTTTCGTCGCGCCCATCATCACCTTCCTGCCCGGCTTTATGATGGGCACATAAACGCCCATATCCGCGATCCAAAGGAGATGTATACAAATGAAATTAGGATTTATCGGGTTCGGCGAAGCGCCGCACCACATCTCGCGTGACTTTGTGAACAGTGATGTGGAGGTCCGCGCCTTCGACGTCTCGGCAAAGGACGACTCGCCCCGCGCGCAGAAAATGCGCGAGCACGCGGCCATGGACCAGGTGACGCTGGTGACCGACATGGCGGAGCTGATTGCCTGGGGCGACGTGTTCTTCTGCTTCACCAGTGCGGACGTGGCGCTGCCCATCGCCCGTCAGGCCGCGCCGCTGCTGCGTCCGGGCCAGTTCTATCTGGACATGAACACCACCTCTCCCCAGACGAAGCGGGAGATCGCCGCGGTGTTCGCGGACAGCCGGGGCGACTTCGTGGAGGGCGCGGTCATGGCCTCCGTCCCGGTGAACGGGAGCCGTGTGCCGGTCAGCGTCTGCGGCGCAAAGGCCAAAGAGGCGGCGGAGCTGCTGAACAGCCACGGCATGAAATTTACATATCTCAGCGACGATATCGGCCTGGCCTCCGCCACAAAGGCGCTTCGCAGCGTGCTGGCCAAGGGCATTATCGCCCTGGTCACGGAGACGGTGTTCGCCACGGACCACTACCATATCACCGAGGAAGTGCTGGACAAGATGAAGGTCACCATGTTCGACGAGCGTGGCTTCATGGGGTTCTGCCACTACTGCGTGGCCTCCGCCGCCATCCACAATGGGCGCTTCTGCCATGAGATGGAGGAGGTCCTCAAGACCCTGGACGACCTGGGCGAGAACAGCATCATGACCCAGGCTACGCTGAAAAAGTTTGAGTGGCTCCAGCAGGAGGGCTATGCCGCCTACTTCCCGGAGCGCGCCAAGACCTACGATGAGGTGCTGGCGGTGAAGAAAATGCTGGATGAGAAAAAAGGAGAAAAAGCAAATGTCTAATGTTGGATGCAGAATTTTTACGGAGGTGCCCCGGCCGCCCAAGGAGCTGGTGGAGCGCTTCCGCGGCCTGCCGGTGGCCAACATCGGCGACAATATGAACCGTATTTACTGCGTGGACTCCGCCATCCGTTCCATGAACGGCAAGCCCATGCTGGGCGTGGCGTACACGCTGCACCTGCCCTCCGGCGACAACCTGCTGCTGCACAAGGCCATTGAGATGGCCCAGCCCGGCGATGTACTGCTGATCTCCGCCGGCGGTCCTGAGCGCGCCTACTGCGGCGAGCTGATGATGATGGACTGCCGCAACCACGGCTTTGCCGGCTGTGCCATTGACGGCTACCTGCGGGATATCGATGAGATCTCCCACATGGACTTCCCCGTGTTCGCCCGCGGCATCACACCCCAGGGCCCCTACAAGTTCGGCCCCGGCGAGATCAACGTGCCCATCGCCTTCGGCGGTCAGGTGGTTTTCCCCGGCGATATCGTTATCGGCGACACCGACGGCATGATCTTCGTGCGCCCCAGCGAAGCGGAGGAGATCCTGGAGAAGAGCTGGAAGCAGCACGCCAAGGAGGATATGCTCCACGCCAAGTACGACGAGGGCGCCACCGTGGCCTCCTACAATGAGGAGACCCGCGAGGCCACTCTGGCGGCGCTGGGCTGCCAGGTCATCGAAGGCCAGTGGAAGTGAGGTGCCGGCCATGAGTGAAGTGCTCCGCGTAGATGCGGAAAAGCTCCAGGCCGCCGTAGCGGCGATCATGGAGAAGGAGGGCGTCGCGCCGCAGGATGCCGCCATCGTGGCGGACAGCCTGGTGTCGGCCGAGCTGACCGGCCTGCAGTCCCACGGTGTGCAGCGCGTGAAATTCTATACCGACAGCATGGAGGCCGGCGGTACGGATCCCAGGTGCCGGATAAAGACGATCCGGGATTTCCCCGGCGGCGCATTGCTGGACGCCCAGGGCGCCCTCGGCATCGTGGCGGCCTACCGCGCCATGGAGCTGGCGATCCAAAAGGCGAAGGACGTGGGCATCGGCATCGTGAATGTCCGCAATTCCAACCACTACAGCTGCACGGCCTACTATATCCGTATGGCGGCCAAGGAGAATATGCTGGCCATCGTCAGCTCCAACGCGCCCAAGTCTATGGCGCCCTGGGGCAGCCGCGAGAAGTATCTGGGCACGAACCCCCTGGCGGTGGGCGCGCCCACCCACGGCGACCCGGTGATGATCGACATGGCCACCAGCGTGGTGGCCCGCGGCAAGATCATCCTGGCCGATAAAAAGGGCGACTCCATCCCGGAGGGCTGGGCCATCGATGTGGACGGCCACCCCACCACGGACGCGGCCAAGGCCCTGGAGGGCTGTGTGCTGCCCTTCGGCGGCGCAAAGGGCTCCGGCATCGCCATGATGATCGACGTATTCTCCGGCGTGCTGTCCGGTGCGGCCTATGGCAGCCACATCCACAACCCCTTTGCCCACCCCGAGGTGCCCATGGATACGGGCCACTGCATGATCGCCATCGACATCTCCCGCTTCCAGGACCCCGAGGAATTCAAGACCACCATGGACACCTACCGCAGCGAGGTGAAGGGCCTGAAGCCGGCGGCCGGCGTGGAGGAGATCTTCATGCCCGGTGAGATCGAGTGCAACAACTACCGCAAGAACCTGGAGGCCGGTCCTCAGCTGTCCCTGGCGGTGTACCGCGAGCTGGAGGGCCTGTGCGAGAAGCTGCGTATTCCCTTTGACATTCTGAAGAAATAAGCGGAGGAAACGACGATGCTGATGCTGCAAGTACGCTATACCCTCCAGGAGGGCAAGGACCCCGCCGCCTTCGTCCACGCATTGGAGCAGGCGGATATCCCGGCCCGTACCCGCGCCGAGACTGGCTGCTGCCAGTATGAGTTCTTCTATTCCGCGTCGTCGCCGAACGAGGTCCTGCTGCTGGAGGCCTGGGCGGATGAGATCGCGCAGCAGGCCCACAAGGGCACGGCCCAGTGCGCCGAGCTGCAGAAGGTCAAGGCCCAATATGTGGCCGACGTGTCCTTCAGGCAGTATACGGCGGAATGAATACGACGTACCGGGCCTCTCCTGCGAGGGAGAGGTCCGGGCATCGCGGAGGTAAGTGCGTATGAATTGCGTGATCGACAAAATGACATCGCCCCGTTCCCTGCTGATGATCCAGCGGGCAAAGGAGCTGCAGAAGAGCGACAGCTCCTATATCTCCCTGGCCGGCGGCGAACCGGACTTTGATACGCCTGCGGCGGTGACCGAGGCGGCCATCGCCAGTCTGCGCCGGGGCAACACCCATTACGTGGTGGGCCCGGGCATCCCGGAGCTGCGGC
>FR881492.1 GCA_000435555.1 Firmicutes bacterium CAG:176 | reverse complement strand
AGGATATCCATCGTATGTTTGTGAACTATATTACAAAAAGCGTCCGCAGCTCATGCTGCGGACGCTTCTGATGATGGTAGGAATTGATCAGCTTATTTATAGCTTTCGATCATGGCCTTGAAGGCGGGCAGGCTGCGCTGGATCATGTCATTGGCCACGCAGTAGCTCAGGCGGAAATAGCCGGGGCAGCCGAAACCGTCCGCGGGCACTACCAGCAGGTTGTGCTCCAGCTTGGCCTTCTCGGAGAAAGCGTTGGCATCGCCGTTGGGGGCCTTGACGAACAGGTAGAACGCGCCGTCGGGCTTGGCGCACTCATAGCCCATTTCACGCAGGCTGCTGTACAGCAGGTTGCGGTTCTCGTCGTAAGCCACCAGATCGGGGCGCTCCTCGGCGCAGTACTCGATGACCTTCTGCATCAGCGTGGGCGGGCAGACGTGGCCCATGATACGGGCGGCACCGGAGATAGCGGCGTACACCGCGTCGGCATCCTCGGCGAAGCCGGGGACGTACACATAGCCGATACGCTCGCCGGGCAGAGACAGGGACTTGGAATAGGAGTAGCATACGATGGTGTTCTTGTACAGGCAGGGGATGAAGGGGACCTTCACGCCGCCGTAGACCAGCTCACGGTAGGGCTCATCGGCAATGATGTAGATGGGATGGCCGTATTCCTTGCTCTTGCGCTCCAGCAGGGCAGCCAGACCCTTCAGGGTCTCCTCGGTATACACAACGCCGGAGGGATTATTGGGGGAGTTGATGATAATACCCTGGGTGTTCTTTGTGATGCGCTTTTCCACCTCGTCCAGATGGATCTGGAATGCCTTGGTGTCGGCGGGGACCACCACCAGCTTGCCGCCGTTGGCGTTGACAAAGGGGCGATACTCGGGGAAGAAGGGGGCCACTGCCATGATCTCGCTGTCAGCGTCCACGATCAGGGCCTTGATGATGGAGATCAGCGCGGGGGCAGCGCCGCAGGTGAAGAACAGCTCGCTGGCCTTCACATCCAGGCCGAAGCGCTCGGCCAGATCCTTGGCCACGGCGGCACGGGCGGTATCGAAGCCGGCAGCCATGGAATAGCCGTGCAGCTTGATGGAATCCATCTCGTCCACGAGCTTCTTGATGGACTCGTTGACCTTCTTGGGGGCGGGAATGCTGGGATTGCCCAGAGAATAGTCATACACCTTGTCCGCGCCGACCTTGGCGGCCTGCTCCAGACCGTAGGCGAACAGCTGGCGGATCACAGAGGGCGCCGTACCCAGATTGTAGTATTCCTGATTGACCATAACATAATCTCCTCTTTTACGTTATTGTACTATGTCCATGCCGCGGCGCGGCAGATGAACCATCTCCATGATAGGCTTTACCGTGCAAATTGTCAAGCAATTGTCAATCTGACGAGATAATTTTGTAAAAAATGTAGTCAGACGAAACAAATTCTTGTGCAATACGACTTTACGCAAGCTTCATCCGACTGGACAACACACTGCCCAGTGCGATGGAGGCAAGCTTAGAATACGCGCTGTCAGCGCGGCTGACCAACACGATGGGCACCTTGGCGCCCAGAATGATACCGGCGTTCTTGGCGTTGCCGAACAGATTGGCGGCTTTGCCAATGCCGTTGCCTACCTCATAGTTGGGGACCAGCAGGATATCCGCCTTGCCGGCACCGGGGGCGATATAGTGCTTGTGATGGCATGCCTCTTCGCTGACGGCCAGATCCAGCGCTACGGGGCCGCACACGTCCATATTGTACTTGGCCCAGCGGTCAGTCATGTGGGCCAGCGCGTCGGCATCCACGGTGGACTGTACCTTGGGATTTACCTGCTCTGCGCCGCACACGCAGGAGGCGTTGATGTGCTCATAGCCCAGCGCCTGCAGGACCATGGCTGCGTTCTCCAGAATATCTGCCTTCTTCTCCAGATCGGGGAAGGTGTTGACGCCGCCGTCGGTCAGCACCAGCATACGGCCCAGAGCGGGGATCTCATACAGCATACAGTGGGTGGTAAGATGATCAGTACGCAGGCCGTGCTCCTTGTTAAACACCGCGCGCATCAGATCGGCAGTGCCTAGGATGCCCTTCATCAGGAAGTTGGCTTTTCCCTCGGCACACAGGGCCACGGCCTTGGCCGCGCAGTCCTGGTCGGTATCGCCGGCGATGATCTCGTAGTCGGCAGGGGCTTCACCCAGGCCGGTCAGCATCGCCTTGATCTCTTCCTCATGTCCCACAAGAATGGGCGTGGCAATACCCTCCCTGCGGGCCTCGACCACAGCCTCGATAACAGGCTGGTCGTGGGCCGCCGCCACGGCGATAACGCCGGTCTTTCCGCCTTTGGCCGCCGCGATGATGCCGTCGATCGTGTTTATCATATACGCTCCTCCTGTACGATTTCTTTTGCCGTTTAAAGCAATATCTCTGCCAAAACGGGCACAATTTCCGGTAATAGTATACAACATATTGCGCCCATCGTCAACGAAAAGCCGAAGCATTCAGTGAAAAAATTTTTCATAGCCTATCCAATTTTCCCGCAGGGTCGGCGGGGGTTGACGCGGCGGGGGAAATAAGCTATATTGGTAGAGCAAATTCGACATGAGGTGTGGTATGAAGCAGATCAAGACCTTTTCGCTGGCGTTTACCTACGTCGGCTGTTTTTTGGGCGCGGGGTTTATTTCCGGCCAGGAGCTGTGGCAGTTCTTTGGCGCCTTCGGCAACTGGGGCTATGTGGGCTTTGTCCTGGCGGCGCTGCTGTTTACGGTCATCGGCATTCTGTTCGTCCGGTTGACGCAGATGACGAAATGCGCCGAAATGGACAAGCTGCTGGTACCGTGGGACGTTAAGTGGCTCCGTGCCGCCACCGGTGTCATTGGGGCGATGTTCCTCTTCTTTGTGGTGGTGAGTATGTCCGCCGGTGTGGGCGCCATGCTGACCCAGCTGTTTCGTGTGCCCACTTGGCTGGGCAGCGCCGTGTTCATGCTGGCGGTGTTCCTGGTGGCGCTTCTTGGCGTCAGCGGTATGGTCAATGCCTTCTCTGCCATGATCCCCATTTTGGTGCTGGCCACGGTTGGTTTTGCCGTAGGTGCCTGGTGCACCTTTGGCACGGAGGGCATCTTGCAGCTGCAATATACCAATACCAATCCTCTGATGCCCAACTGGTTTATCGCCACGCTGACCTTCGTGGCCTATAACATTCTGGGCGGTATCGGCATCATGTCCCCGGTGGGGCAGTATGTGCGGGAGAAAAAGCACGTCTATGTGGGTATTGCTCTCTCCGGCGTTATGCTGTTGGCGGTGGCGGGCAGTATCCTCACCAGTCTGGGTACCTATCCCGAGGCGGTGCAGGCGGAGCTGCCCATGGTGGCGTTGGCCTCCCGGCTCAACGGTACGCTGGGTACGATCTACGGCATTATGCTGCTGGTGGCCATGTTCTGCAACGCTCTGGCCAGTCTGGTGGGCATGAGTGCCTATGTGGAGCAGAAGTCCGCCTTTGTCCGTACCCACAAAAACCCGGTGCTGCTGGCAGTTTCCGTGCTGGCCTGGGCGGCGAGCCTGCTGGGGTTTGCCGAGATCATCGGCACTGTCTATCCCATCTTTGGCTATATCAGTATTGCGTTCCTGGTATTTCTGGTCATTCATTTCTTCCGTGCCAAAAAGGCGGAGCAGCCGCAGCAGGCATAACATAAGATATAACAAAAGCGTCTATCAAGCGCCCTCTGCCGCAGGCAGGGGGCGCTTTTCAGCAGAAGCCCGCCTTGCCCGGCGGGCTTTTGTGCATATTCCGGGACGAGCTTTCATACGTTGGGGTCAAGACCAACAAAGGAGGGCGTCATCATGGAGATCGGAGAGGCGGTCGGACGCTATGAGCAGGCGGCTGCATTGCTGCCCAGCCGCTGGCAGCAGGCTGCCCGGCGTGTGCCGGAGCACCGCAAGGCCCAGGCGGAGGAGTTCCGCCTGCGGGCAGGACGACCGATGACACTGCTGACGTGTGAAGGAGAATTACTTGTCAGCGATGAACTGCCGCGCCAAAGTGTTACTCAGGCGGACTTGGAACAGCTGTGCGACGCGGTAACGGGCTATTCCCGCTACGCGGCGGCGGAGACGATGGGCAAGGGCTATCTTATCGGCCGGGGCGGCTTCCGTATCGGCCTGTGCGGCACCGTAGCGGTCAGGGGGGACGGCGGCACAGCCCTGCGGGATATCTCCTCCGCCGTGGTACGGATCAGCCGCCAGGTCCGTGGGTTGTGGCAGGAGGTCCCGGAATGGTCAGCAGGCGGCTTTGACAGTACGCTGATCGCAGCGCCGCCCGGTGGCGGCAAGACCACGCTCCTGCGCGACATGATCGCCACACTGTCCAACGGCACAGAGGATCGCTGTCCCCTGCGGGTAGGCGTGGTGGACGAGCGCGGTGAGTTGGCCGGGATGTACCGCGGTGTACCGCAGTTGGACGTAGGCTGTCATACCGACGTGCTGGACGGCTGTCCCAAGGCACTGGGCATCCCCATGCTGCTGCGGAGCGCCAATCCCCAGGTCATCGCCGTGGACGAGATCACCGAGGCGGCGGATATTCTGGCAATGACAGCGGCGGCTAACTGCGGCGTTAAGCTGCTGGCCACGATCCACGCCGAGGACGGAGAAGAGCTGCGCCGCAAGCCGCTGTTCCGCCAGCTGGCGGAGGCCGGCGTCTTCCGTTGTCTCATCACCATCAGCGCATCGGATGGCCGGCGGCAGTACCGCACGGAGGCCCTGTGACCGCGGCGGCCGGTGCGGTACTGGTACTGAGCGCCGCCATTCTGGCCCTGCGGCGCTATTACGCACGCCAGCGCCGGTGCCGCGACCTGCTGTGGTCCTTTGCCGCCGCCCTGGGGGAGATGGAGAGTGCCATCCGCTGGCAGCGCACGCCGGTCCTGCCGCTGTTGGAGATGCTGCAGACCCGGGAGCACTGCGGTGTCTGGTTCTGTCAGATACGGGACAAAGTTCAAAGCGATATGACTTTACAGCTTGCTTGGGAGAATACCTTTCACCAGCTTTCAGACGCAGAACTCCGTGACCTGCTTTGCCGCATTTCCTGGAGTGGCGATGCCCAGCGCCTGGAGAGCACCATCGCCCGCGCCCGGGCGGAGGCCGAGCAGCTCTACGAAAAGCGCCGCGAGGCGGATCGGCACAGCCGCCGCGTGACCACCACGGCCACGCTGTGCGGTGCAGGACTGATGATCATTTTACTTCTGTGAGGGACAGACAATGGATGTTGACCTGATTTTCAAAATAGCGGCCATCGGTATCCTGGTGGCGGTGCTGAATTTGCTGCTGGTGCGAAGCGGCCGGGAGGAGCAGGCCATGATGACCACGCTGGCGGGCCTGGTCGTGGTGCTGATGATGCTGGTGCAGCAGATCAGTGACCTGTTCGACCTGGTAAAGACCCTGTTCTCCCTGTGACGCATGGATACGGTACTGCGATTGGCGGCACTGTGCCTGCTGGGGGCCCTGCTGGCGGTACTGCTGCGCCGCGGTGGGGGAGAGCTGGCGCTGCTGCTTGTCCTGGCTGTCTGCGGCGTGGCGGTCGCCCTGCTGCTGGAGCCGCTGGGTCAGCTCCGGGATTTCTGGGAAGAGGCCTCGGCCTGGGGTCAGCTGCCGGAGCAGCTGTTTCAGCCGCTGCTGAAAACGGTCTGCATCGCCCTGATCTGCCGGACAGGCTCCGACCTGTGCCGGGATGCCGGCGAGGGCGCCCTCGCTTCCGTGCTGGAGACTGCCGGGGCCGTGGCGGCCATCGTGGTGTCCCTGCCGCTGTTCCGCGCTGTCTGGGACCTGTTGGAGTCACTGCTATGAAAAAAGTCCTGTTCTGTCTGACACTGCTTCTTCTGTGTCTGGACTGTGCCTGGGCTGCCGAACTGCCCGACTCCGTGAAGGACGCCGTCCCGCCGGAGGCGGCGGATATCCTGCCGGAAATGGACACCTCCGCCTCCCACGAGACACTGTGGCAGGGTCTGGGCGATCTGTGGCACAGCGCCTGCGCCTATGTCCGCACAGCGCTGGAGACCCAGGCCTCCGGCGCGGCCCTGCTGTTGGGCGTGGTGCTGCTGTGCAGTCTGGCGGAGAGCTGCCTTGCGGCGGCGGACAGTCCCGGCGTACCCCGCTATGTCTCCGTGGCGGGTGTGCTGGCCATCACCCTTGTGGCGGCGGGCGACTTCCGCCGGATGATGGGCCTGGGTGTGGAGACCATGTCCCAGCTGGAGGTGTTCTCCAAGGCACTGCTGCCCACCCTGTCCGCCGCCGTGGCCGCCGGCGGCGGCTATATCACCGCCGGTGCCAGGCAGGTGGCCACGGTGTTCTTCACCGATCTGCTCATCAGCCTTATCCGTCAGGTACTGCTGCCGCTGCTGTACGCCTGCATTGCTGCTGCCGCCGCGGACGCCGTGGTTCCCGGCCATAGTCTGCAAAAGATCGGCCAGGGCCTCCGCAAGTGCGTCGCCTGGGCACTGACGGCCCTGATGCTGGTCTTTACCGGCTTCCTGTCGGTGACCGGTGCGGCCACCTCCGCGGCGGACGCCCTGTCTACCCAGTTGACGCGCACCGCCATCGCCACAGCGGTGCCGGTGGTGGGCTCCATCATCTCCGATGCCGCCGGCACGGTGCTGGCCGGTGCCGGGATGCTGAAGGGCGCCATCGGCGTATTCGGCCTGCTGGCAGTGCTGGCCATCTGCCTGACGCCCTTTATCACCATGGCCGTGCAGTACCTGCTGTATAAGCTGGCGGCGTTTCTGGCGGGCACCGTGACCCAGGAGCCTCTGGCGGACCTGATCGACGCGCTGGGCTCCGCTTTCGGCCTGATGCTGGGCATGACCGGCAGCTGTGCGCTGGCCCTGCTGATCTCCATAATCTCTTCTGTATCGGTGGTGAGTACATGATCGCGGAAACCCTGCGTACCTGGCTTCTCGGTGTCATCGCGGCGGGCATGATCGTTGGGATACTCTACGCCCTGCTGCCCCGTGGGCGTATGAAGGCGGTGGCCCACACCGTGGGCGGCATGGCACTGCTGCTGGTCATCGTCCGACCGCTGCTGGGCCTGGACCTGACTGAGCTGGCCCTCCGCTATGAGGACTATCGGCAGCAGATCCAGGCGCTGACAGAGGAATATCGCAGATCCGGCGATGCGGAATTCGCCGCGCTCATAGCGGACAAGACCGCCGCATATATTGCCAGCAAGGGAGATGACCTGGGCATCACATGTACCCCTCGGGTAGAGACTGAGGAGCGTGACGGCGTACCCTGGCCCAGCGCCGTGACGCTGGACATTCCCAAGGACGAGGCGCTGTCCGCGTGGCTCAGCACGGAACTGGCCATCGACGACGCGCACCAGTATTGGCGTGAGGCAGACGAATGATGGAAAAGCTGAAAGATATACTGAATAAATACCGCTTCGCGGTGCTGGTGGCCCTGGCCGGCGTGGTGCTGATGCTGCTGCCCGCCGGTAAGCAGGAGACCGAAGCCGCCGACACGGCAGGGGAGGAGATGTCCTTCTCTCTGGAGGAGACGGAGCGCCGTATGGCGGAGGTGCTGTCCGCCATGGATGGCGTGGGTCGGGTGCAGGTGATGCTGACGCTGCACAGCGGTGAAACGTTGTCGCTGGCGGAGGATAGCAGCGCCACTCTGGGCAGCGGCGGTGATGTGCGGCAGGACAGTCAGGTCCTGACGGTGAACCGCGGCAGCGGCAAGCAGGAGGTCGTGGTCACCCGGCGGCTGTACCCCACCTATCAGGGGGCGGTGGTGGTCTGTCAGGGGGCAGGCGACAGCCGTGTGCGCCTGCGGGTGCTGGAGACGGTGTCTGTGCTGACAGGACTCAGCAGCGATAAGATATCGGTAGTCCAATGGAAACAGTAACAATAAATGGGAGGAACGACAGTATGAAGCAGGTATGGAAGCGCCGCGCCGTAGCGGCGGCCGTGGTGGTGCTGGTGGGTACATCGGTGTATTTGAACTGGCGCTATGCCGGGGATGTGGCGGATACCTCCAAGGTGCTTGGCCAGTCCACGCTGGTCAATGGCGAGACTGCGGAGGCACAGGCGGATACTGCGGATACCGCCGGAGACGACTATTTCTCCACTGCCCGGCTCAGCCGCAAGCAGGCCCGCGATACCGCCATCAGTATGCTGGAGGAGGCCAAGGGCGAGGAGAACGCCTCAGAGGAGGTAGCCAACGAGGCATCCGAGACGCTTCAGGTGCTGGCGGGCTACACCGTGGCGGAGACACAGATTGAGAACCTGGTGGTGGCAAAAGGCTATGCCGACTGCGTGGCCTTTATGGGCGCGGACTCCATCAGCGTGGTGGTATCGGCGCCCGACGGTCTGGAGGCGGAGGACGTAGCGAAGATCAAGGATATCGTCATCGCGGAGACATCCTACACTCCCGGCCAGATCAAGATCATGGAAGCGGGAACGTCCGGTGCAAAATAGGTGTTGTATTTCCCCGTAAAAAATGGTATAATCCTATACTGCAATTAGCTAAGTACCAATGACAACTGTGAGGAGACAAACAGACCATGGCTGAAAATAAGGAATATATGATCCACCAGGAGGATGACGGCAGCATCCAGATCTCAGAGGATGTGCTGGCCTCCATTGCCAGTACCACAGCCTTGGAGGTGGACGGCGTCAGCGCTCTGATGAGCGCCAACGTATCCGACCTGATGGGCGGTAAAAAAATGACCTGCAAGGGCGTCCGTGTTGAACTGGACGGCGAGCAGATCGTTGTGGGCATTTTTGTTGCGGTGCGCTACGGCTGCGCCATCAGCGATGTGGCCAAAAAGGTCCAGAAAAATGTGCATACCGCGCTGGAGGGTATGACCGGCTTCAAGGTGGCGGCGGTGAACGTCCACGTGGGCGGCATCAGCTTCAACTGAACAACAGACGAGAGAGAAAAGGACGAACGCTTATGACACGCAGCACCGCACGGGAAATCGCCATACACTTGGCGTACCAGCTGAGCTTCACCGAACTGCCGGTGGAGGAGTTTCTGGACCAGCAGCTCAGCGATGAACGCTTTGCCGAGCTGGCGGCAGAGGATGACCTCTACGCCGACCGGCCCAACACCAAGCAGGAGGCGTATATCCGCCGCCTGGTCTCCGGTGTGGCGGAGCACGCCGCCGAGCTGGACGCCGACATTGAAAAGTACGCCCGGGGCTGGCGATTTGAGCGCATTTCACTGGTAGCATCCGCCATCATGCGTGTGGCTATGTACGAGATACTCTATATGGCGGACATTCCGCAGGGCGCCGCCATCAGCGAGGCGGTGACGATCGCCAAGAAGTACGAAACGCCCGAGGTCGCCAAATTTATCAACGGTATTCTGGGCAGCTTCGCCCGGGGCGAGGTCAAGGAAAAGGACTGAAAACCACATACGAAAGGCAGAGCGTGAAAGCTCTGCCTTTTCAGGTCGCATACAGAAAGGAGTGATCGCCACGTCGGGCCAGTATATTTTCACGGTGTCCGAGGTCAACCAGTTTATCAAGGACCTGTTGGACAATGTGCCGCCATTGCAGGAGGTCCTGCTGCGGGGCGAGATCTCCAACTACAAACTATACCCCTCCGGCCATCACTACTTTACGCTGAAGGACAGTCAGTGCAGTCTGAAGTGTGTTATGTTCAGGGGCAGCGCTGCGCGCCTGCGCTTCCGCCCGGAAAACGGTATGCAGGTCATCGCCTCCGGCCGTATCAGCGTCTATCCCCGCGACGGCGCCTACCAGCTGTACTGCACCGGCCTGACGCCCGAGGGCGCCGGCGACCTGAGTGTGGCCTTTGAGCAGCTGAAGGAAAAGCTGCGGAAGGAGGGCCTGTTTGACGAGATCCATAAAAAACCCCTGCCGCCATATCCCCGGCGCATCGCCATCGTCACCTCCCCGGCAGGCGCGGCGGTCCACGACATGATCCGCATCCTCCGCCGCCGCTATCCCATCGCTAAGGTCCTTCTGCTGCCCGTTCGCGTGCAGGGAACTGAGGCCCCGGCGGAGATCGCCGGCGCCATCCGTTACGCCAACGCCCACGGCCTGGCCGATGTGCTCATCACCGGCCGCGGCGGCGGTTCTCTGGAGGACCTGTGGGCCTTTAACGACGAGCGCGTGGCCCGCGCCATCTACGACTCGGATATTCCCGTCATCTCGGCGGTGGGCCACGAGCCGGACGTGGCCATCAGCGACTTCGTAGCGGACCGGCGGGCCTCCACGCCCTCCAACGCCGCCGAGATCGCCGTGCCGGACATGGCCGAGCTGCTGCGGACGCTGGATGCCGCCCATTCCCGCATGACACAGTCGATACGCCGCGATATCGCCACCCATTCCCGCCGTTTAGAGTCCCTGTCGAAAAAACGCGTCCTCACGGACCCGACCGCTTACCTGGCGGACCGCCGCCAGGATGTGGACCATATGACCCACCGGCTCTGTGCCGCCATGCGTGTGGTGACAGATGTCCAAAACCGCCGCTTCGGCGCGCTGGCCGCGTCGCTGGATGCCCTCAGCCCATTGAAGGTCCTGGGCCGCGGCTACGCACTGGCTCAGCAGCCGGACGGCACAGTGCTCCGCAGCGCCGATCAGGCGCGGATAGGGGAGACCCTGCGCCTGCGGCTGGCCGACGGCGCCCTGCGATGCCAAGTAAAGGAAAAGGAGAACGAACATGGCAGCAAAAAAGACGTTTGAGGAGAATATGTCCCGGCTGGAGGAGATCGTCTCCCTGCTGGAAAGGGGCGATGCCACGCTGGGCGACAGCATGGCGCTGTTCGAGGAGGGCACCAAGCTGGTGAACGCCTGCCGCAAGGAGCTGGACACCGCCGAGCAGAAGGTGGTCAAGCTGTCCAAGGGCCCCGATGACGCGCCGGTGGAGCATGATTTTGCTGCGGAGGATTGAGCCATGGACTACGAAAGACACTATGAGCAGTACCGCGCGGCGGTAGAGGACTACCTTTCCGCCCTTTTTGCCGGCAGCGCCCCCTATGACCGTCTCTACGATGCCATGCGGTACAGTGTGCTCTCCGGTGGCAAACGTATCCGCCCGGTGCTGACGCTGGAATTTGCCCGTCTGGGCGGTATCGATTGGCACCTGGCGCTGCCCTATGCCTGCGCGCTGGAGCTGGTGCACAACTATTCCCTTATCCACGACGACCTGCCCTGCATGGACGACGACGATCTGCGCCGTGGCAAGCCCACCAACCACAAGGTCTACGGCGAGACGCTGTCCATTCTGGCCGGCGACGCACTCCAGCCCGAGGCCTTTCGTCTCATTGCCCAGGCGACGGGACTGCCCGCCGAAAGCCGTATCGCGGCGGTCGAGGTCCTGGCCAACGCCGCCGGTGCCGACGGCATGGTGGCCGGGCAGGTGCTGGACACCCTCTGCGATGTCCGAGATGAAGCCGGCCTGACCCAGCTGGACCGTCTCAAGACCTGCGCCATGATCTCCGCCGCAGCGGAGCTGGGCTGCGTGGCCGCCGGAATGGACGCGGAAAAGCGCCGTCAGGCCCGTGAATTCGGCGATGGCCTTGGTCTGGCCTTCCAGCTCCGTGACGATATCCTGGATGTGACAGGCGCACAGGAGGTGTTCGGCAAGCCCATCGGCTCTGACAAGGCGGAGGGCAAGGTGACATTTGTGGATCTGCTGGGTGTAGACGGCTGCCAGAGGGAGGTCGAGGCGCAGCCAAAACGCG
>FR881491.1 GCA_000435555.1 Firmicutes bacterium CAG:176 | reverse complement strand
GGGGAGCGTCGTGCCCTCCGGCGGCAGGAGGGCGGCGGCCTGGGCGTCCAGGAGGTCGTTCTCGGCGCGCAGGATGTCCGCCGTGCGGGCGATGTGTGCCGCGGCGGCGGGGTTGATCGCCAGCAGCTGGGGCATGATGTCCAGCCGGAGGCGGTTGCGGGCGTAGTGGGTGTCCAGGTTCGTCTCGTCGGTGACGTAGGGGAGGCGGTTCTGCGCGATGTAGTCATCGATAGCGGCGCGGGGCGTATCCAGTAGGGGGCGGATGATGCCGTCACGGACAGGGGGAATGCCGGTAAGCCCCTGGGGGCCGGTGCCGCGAAGCAGCTGCAGCAGGACCGTTTCGGCCTGGTCGTCGCGGTGGTGGGCGGTGGCGATAAAGTCCGCGGCAAGGGCATCCGCCGTGCGGCGGAGGAAGTCGTAGCGGGCGCGGCGGCCCGTCTCCTCCACCGTCAGGCGCCAGACGGCGCAGAGGGCGTAGACGTCCACCGTTTCGGTGTAGAAGGGAATGTTCCGTTCGGCGCAGAGGGCGCGGACCAGGTCCTCGTCACGCTGGGCCGTGGGACGCATACCGTGGTTCAGGTGGGCGGCAGCCACGCGGAAATCGCGGGCCCGACCCAGCTTCCACAGGCAGTCCAGCAGGCAGACGGAGTCGCGGCCGCCGGACACGGCGCAGAGGATCAGCCCTCCGGGAGGTGGGAACATCTGCCAGCGCGTCATCCACGCGGTCAGGTCCAGGGGCTCACTCATCCTCGTCATAGCGGGTCTCCAGCGTGCCGAAGGCGGTGTACTCGGGCATCCAGCGGAGCTCAACTTTTCCGGTCTCGCCGTGGCGGTTCTTGGCTACGATGCACTCGGCCACGTTGCGCTTCTCGGCATCGCTGTTATAGTAGTCGTCCCGGTAGAGGAACATGACGATGTCGGCGTCCTGCTCGATGGCACCGGATTCGCGCAGGTCGGACAGCATAGGGCGCTTATCCTCGCGCTTTTCATTGGCACGGCTCAGCTGGCTCAGGCACAGCACGGGCACCTGCAGCTCCTTGGCCATGATCTTCAGCATACGGCTGATATCGGACACCGCCTGCTGGCGGTTCTCGCCGGAATAGCCCTTACCGCCGGCGGAAGTCATCAGCTGAAGATAGTCGATGACCACCAGGCCCAGATTTTCCAGGCGGCGGCACTTGGCGTTCATATCCGCCACGGTCAGCAGTGGGTTATCATCGATACGGATGTCCATGCGGCTGAGGGCGGAGGCGGCCTCGGCGATGCGCTGCCAGTCGCTCTCCCGCAGGTTGCCGGTGATCAGGCGCTGGTTCTCCACCAGGCCCTCGCTGGCGATGAGGCGGGTGACCAGCTGCTCCTTGGACATTTCCAGGGAGAAGATGGCCACGGTCTTGCCGGACTCGCGGGCGGCGGACAGGGCCACGTTCAGGGCCATACTGGTCTTGCCCATACCGGGACGGGCGGCCAGCAGGAGCAGGTCGGACTTGTTCATGCCGTTGATCTTAGCATCCACAGCGGAGAGTCCTGTGGACAGGCCCGGCACGGTCCGGCCTCCGTTAGCGGACAGCTCGGCCAACTGGCTCATCACGTCGCCCAGCACCATGCCCACCGTCACCATGCCCTGGGCGCTGCGGCCACGGCGGATGGCGTAGATCTGCTGCTCGGCGGCTTCCAGCATATCGCCGGCGGCGCCGCCGCCCTCCTGCACCATGGCGGTGATGCTGCCGGCGGCCTGGGCCACCTGGCGCATGAGCGACTTGTCCTGCACGATGCGGACGTACTCCATGACGTTAGCGCTGGTGGGAGTGACCTCCATCAGCTGCAGCAGATAGGAACGGGTATTGTCGTTATACAGTCCGTTCTTCTCCAGCTCGCCGGCCACGGTGACGCCGTCGATGGGCTGGGAGTAGACGAACATATGGTAGATCGTCTCGAAGATCTCCCGGTTGGTCCGCAGATAGAAATCCTGGGCCTGCAGCTTGTCCATCACGTCCTTGACGCAGTCGGCGTCGATGAGCATGGATCCCAGCACCGCCTGCTCCGCCTGAGGGGAATGGGGCATGGACGGCGTCAGCAGGGCGTCGGTGTTGTTGGCCATGGGAAGACCTCCTTTCAAAATTACGGTAATAGCCGCGCCTGCGGCGCGGTGCTTTCCCCGCTTATTTCTCTTCGATGACGTGGACGTACACGGTGCCGGAGACCTCGTAGCCCAGCCTGGCCTTGACCTCATAGCTGCCGAAGCTCTTGATGGGCTGGTCCAGCACCAGCTTCTTGCCGTCGATGGTCAGGCCGTGCTGGGCCTGAAGGGCATCGGCGATGGCGGCGCCGGTGATGGCGCCAAACAGCTTGCCGCCCTCGCCGCCCTTGGCGGCGATCTTCACCTGGCAGGCCTTCAGCTTTTCGGCGATGGCCAGTGCCTCGGCCTTGGCCTCGGCGTCGGCTTTGGCCTTGGCCTTGGCCTGGAGGTTCATGGTGTTGACGGCGTCGGCAGTGGCCTCCACAGCCATGCCCTTGGGGATCAGAAAGTTGCGGGCATAGCCCTCGGCGGCCTCGATCATCTGGCCCTTCTTGCCCTTGCCTTTGATGTCCTGCTTGAGAATGACTTTCATATCTGTATCTCCTTTACCTTAATTTTCAAAGTACTTGTCGATGGCCTCCAGCAGCTTTGCCTTGGCCTCGGCCACGGTGATGTTGTCCGCCTGGCCGCCGGCGGTGGTGGAGTTGCCGCCACCGCCCAAGGCCTCCAGGATCACCTGGACGTTGACCTCGCCCAAAGAACGGGCAGACATATACACGCCGTCACCTTTTTTATACAGCACAAAGCTGGCACGGATGCCCTTGAGGGTCAGCAGCTCATCGGCCGCCTTGGCGGCGGTGACGCGGTCGCACTCCTCATCCAGGGCCACCACGGCGATATCGTCGCGGTACAGCTCTGCCTGACGGATAATGTCATAGCGGGCGATCATGGAGTTCAGGTCCCCCTGGAACATCCGCTGGACATCCTGGGTGTCGGCCCCCAGACGGCGGAGGTAGGCCGCCGCCTCGAAGGTGCGGCCGCCGGTGCGGTTGGTAAAATTCTTGGTATCCAGCACGATGCCGGAGAGCAGGGCCTCGGCCTCGCATTTCAGTACGTCGGACGGCTCCACCAGATACTGCATCAGCTCCGCCACCAACTCGCTGGCGGAGGAGGCGTAGGGCTCATGGTAGTTCAGGGCCATCTTCTCAATGTAGCTGCTGCCGCGGCGGTGGTGGTCGATGACGGCCACACGGTTGCACGTCTCCAGCATTTCCTCGGACTCCACGCTCTCGGGGCGGTTGGTGTCTACCACCACCAGCAGGGAGCCAGGCTGGCACTTGATAAAGGCATCCTGGCCGGAAATGGCGGTATTGGCGTATTCCGGCTGCTCGGAGAGACGCCGCAGGATGGGGTGAGCGGCGTTGTTCTCGGTGTCGATGATGATCTGGCAGGGCTTGCCGCGCTTGCGGGCGATACAGCAGATGCCCACGGCGGCGCCCAGGGAGTCCATATCCGCGTATTTGTGACCCATGACGTACACCTGCTTGGCATCGTCGATCAGCTCACCCAGAGCGTTGGCCATGACGCGGGACTTGACCTTGGTACGTTTTTCGGTAGACTTGCTGCGGCCGCCGTAGAACTCGAAGTTCACACGGTCCTTGACCACGGCTTGATCGCCGCCGCGGGAGAGGGCCATCTCCAACGCCAGGGAGGCGTTCTTGAACAGCTGCTCGAAGCTGTCCTCGTCCCGGCCCACGCCGATGGACAGCGTGGCGGACACACCCTCGCCGGCCTGGACCTGACGGACCTTTTCCAGCACGTCGAACTTGCTTTCGGTGTAGCCGGTGTAGTCCTTCTCCTCGAAGAGGTAGAGGTAACGGTCGCGGTCGTAGCCCAGCAGCAGCCCGCCGGAGCCGGCGGCCCAGTTATTCAGCTGTTCCTCCAGCGCGGCCAGCAGCGCCGAGCGCTTATTCTCGGGGCAGGCCTTCATCAGCTCCTCATAGTTATCCACCATGAGGATGGCCATAAGGGGCTTGGTCAGCTCCAGGGTCTGGCGCATCTGCTCAGCCTCAGTGATGTCCATCCAGTAGGTGGTGGCCAGGGTGGGCTGGTCGCCGCCCTCCGGCTCCGGGCGGCTCAGGGCGCCGAAGACGCGGTAGATACGGTCGTTCCAGCGGAACTGCTCGGGATATTCACGCTTGCCGTCCAGCAGCCAGCGGTAGGTGAAGTCGGGGATCACGGCGTCTACCGCCGTTTCAAAGATCTTATCCTTCAGGCCGGTCAGGTCCGTGAACATATCGTTGCACCACAGGATCTCGCCGGTGGCTACATCGAACACCAGCATGGGCAGCGGCGCGTAGAGCATATTGCTGGACCGGGCGGTGTCCATACCGCCGGAGACGCGGTCCATGTACTGGCGGACAGAGGCCTGGGCCATCTTGTTACGGCGGCGGCCCACCAGAATGACCAGAAGGGCCACCAGACCCTCCGCCGCCGCCAGCAGCGGCTGGAAGGGCACCGTCACCGCCACAAAGGCGATGAGGCACAGGCTGTACAGCGTCATATTGGTACGAAATCCGCGTATGATCTTCTTGCTCAAGGGAACGCGCCTCCTTCCCGCCGGGGATACTACTCCATACTGAGAGTAGTTTATTATAGCACGAAAGCCGGGCGGGGACAATACGCTTTTCGGGAAATCAGCGGGGAATTTTCCCGGCGGGGCGGCGGGTGTCAAATACCATCAAATGCCGTCGGCAAGTTGGGGGTGTACAAATGGGAAAAACTGTGGTATACTTTGTGAAAAGTGCTGAATATGGCACGTATTTTTTGGCTGTTTCGCGGTGCGTGGATGCCGCGGTCAATATAGCAAACGAGGGCGTTCCCCTCTATATCGAGTGCTGACGACGGGCGACAGACTGTTCCCTCCCCCTGCGATGCAGGGCAGGCGGGCGGGGCAGAACGCCTTTGTTTCCGTGCGGTCATTTTTACCCGCCGCGACGCGCTCTATCTTATCTGAAAAGGAGCATTTATTCTTTTATGGCAGAAAAATTCAAGATCATTCCCCTTGGCGGTCTGAATGAGATCGGCAAGAACATGACCGTCTATGAGTACGGCGGCGACATCATCGTGGTGGACTGTGGCATGGCCTTCCCGGGCGACGATATGTACGGCATCGACTGCGTCATTCCCGACGTCAGCTATCTGGTGAAAAACCGCAGCCGGCTGCGGGGTCTGTTCATCACCCACGGGCATGAGGATCACATCGGGGCCATCCCTTATGTGCTCAAGCAGATCAATATGCCCATCTACTGCACGCGGTTCACCGCGGGGCTGATCAAGCTGAAGCTGCAGGAGCATGGGCTGGCCAGCTCTACGAAGCTGATCACCGTAGAGCCGGGTCAGACGGTGCGGGCAGGCAAGTTCCAGGTGGAGTTCATCCACGTGAACCACTCCATCGCCGACTCGGTGGCCTTCGCCATCCACACGCGGATGGGCGCAGTCGTACACACCGGCGACTTCAAGATCGACTCCACGCCCATCGACGGGGAGGTCATCGACCTGGCGCGCTTCGGTGAGCTGGGCAAGCAGGGTGTGCTGGCGCTGCTGGCGGACTCCACTAATGTGGAGCGCCCGGGCTATACCATGAGTGAGCGCGCCGTGGGCGCCACGTTCAAGCGGCAGTTCACCGGCTGCGACAAGCGGATCATCGTGACCACCTTCGCCAGCAACGTGCACCGCATCCAGCAGGTGCTGGACGCTGCGGCGGCCTGCGGACGGAAGGTGGCCGTTACCGGCCGGAGCATGGAGAACATCATGAAGGTTTCCACGGAGCTGGGGTACATGAAGGTGCCCAAAAACACGCTGATGGACATCAACCGCATCAAGGGACTGCCCCTGAACCAGCAGGTCATCGTGACCACCGGCTCCCAGGGTGAGGAAATGAGCGCCCTGTACCGCATGGCGTTCTCCACCCACAAGCAGGTGGACATCGGCCCCGGCGACAAGGTCATCATCTCCGCCAGCGCCATACCCGGCAACGAAGTGACGGTGGGGCGGGTCATCAATGAGCTGTTCCGCAAGGGCGCGGACGTGGTGTATGACAAGGCGGATATGCTGCACGTGTCCGGCCACGCCTGTCAGGAGGAGCTGAAAATCATCCACGCGCTGACGAAGCCCAGGTTCTTTATCCCCCTGCACGGCGAGCAGCGGATGCTGCAGATCCACAAGCGTGTGGCGGAGAGCATGGGCATGGCTCCCACCAGCATCGTGGTGGCCGACAACGGCAGCGTCATCGAGCTGACCACCAAGCACATCAAGTGCGAGACCACCGTACCCGCCGGCGAGGTGTTCGTGGACGGCGGCGGCGTGGGCGAAGTGGGTGCCGTGGTGCTGAACGACCGGAAGCTGCTGGCGGAGGACGGCATGGTGGTCATCGTGCTGCCCATGTCCAGCCACGACCACCAGCTGCTGTGCCCGCCGGAGATCGTCACCCGAGGCTTCGTGTACGTGAAGGAGTCCGAGGAGCTACTGGAGGATATGCGCCGGGTGGCCACGGAGGCGGTGGATGGAATGTCCGCCAAGAAGCGCCGGGACGAGGGCGACGTATGCCGCACTGTGCGCTCCGCCGTGAGCAGCTATCTCTATAAGCACACCAAGCGCAGCCCCATGATCATCCCCATGGTGACAAAGCTGTAAGAAAACAAGGGCCGCCCAAAAGGGCGGCCCTTGTTTTGTATTCCTCTATGAACAGATCCCCGCACGGGGAGCTCTCATAGCGCTGGATTTAACGCGCTGCGCGCAGGTCGAGGCAGCGAGTTCAAGCCTGCCCGCGGCATTCCAAAAAGAAAACACCATCCTGACGGATGGTGTTTCTTTTTGGAGCGGGCGACGAGGCTCGAACTCGCTACCTCGACCTTGGCAAGGTCGCGCTCTACCAGATGAGCTACGCCCGCAAACGCAAGGTGAATTGTAGCAGAAAACACGCTGCTTGTCAACCCTGCATTTTTATTTTTTGTAAAAACGCTGCCGTCGCGGCACGGGCTACCGCATGAGGATCTCCACCACGCCGGCGTTGGCGGCGTTGGGATAGAAATTCGTCACCCAGCCGCTGCCGCCCATGGCGCTCTGCACCTGGTACACCGTCTGCTGCACCTGATAGGACTGTCCTTCAAAGGCGCTCAGCTGCACCACCAGCTCCGTTTTGCCTGCCTGGGCCGCCTCGGTCAGCAAATCGTGCAGGGCGGAGACATTGGTGGCATGGACGATGTCGATGAGCTGCTGCTCGGTCTTCTTATAGCCGATGGTCACGGTGATCTCGCTGTAATTCCGGGCGGAATCGTCCACGGTGTACTGGATATAGGACACCGCATAGGAGCCCATGGGCGTGTCCTTCTCCACCTCGCGGCAGGCCTTCTCCGCCGCGTCACCGGCATCCAGGCCCTCCTGGGCGTAATAGAGCCAGATGGTCCCCTCCTCCGCGTGGTTGCCCACGAAGATAAGGATATTGTTCACCAGATCCTGATAGGTATCTGCCCGCAGCACGTCCCGGCCCTCGCCCTCGTAATAGGTAGGGCTGTGGTCCTTGACCTCGTACCACTCCCGATTCAGCAGGCTGCCGCAGCCGGTCAGCGACGCCGCCAGCAACGCGCACAGCAGCGCCGCGCACCATCTCTTTACCATGTCCGCGCCCTCCATTCCATCTTGTTACAGCAGCTCCAGCTGCTTCTCCTCGCTGTCCTCCGGCTTCAGGAGCGCACCCGCCGCGGGGATGGTCCGCGTCCGGTAACGGGCACCGTTGACGATGCCGCATTCCGCCGCGGGAAGCACCTTTTCCAGCCGGTACTTGGGCTTGATGCTCATCACCTGCACGCCCTGGGTAGAACGGGTGGTCTTGGGCGAGAGCAGCGCCGTGTGCACCAGCAGAGCCCGGGGCTCGTTTGTCTCCAGCGCCAGCTCCGTATCCTCCGTCAGGTGTACGGCGCACACCAACGGGAACTTGTCGCAGTAGGCGCCGGTGAGCTTCCGCCGATTGGACACCGTGGCGTAGGCGCTCAGCGCCACACGGGCGGCACGGCCGTTCTCAAAGAAAAACACCACGCTGCCGCTGTAATCGCCCGGCAGGCACAGCCAGATCACATTCTCGCCGGCGTCCATGCCCAGCTTGGCGGGCAGGTAGTCGCCCAGGGCGGAGGCCTTCGTCTCGCCGAACTCACTGGCACGGCTCTTGTACACCTGGCACTTATCCGTGAACAGCAGCAGCTCTGTGCTGTTGGCGGCCTCGAAGTACTGCCGCAGGCCGTCGCCCTCCTTGAACTTCTGCTCGCCGGACATCCGCAGGGACTGGGGCGTGATCTTCTTGAAATAGCCCTCCCGGCTCAGGAACAGGTGGACGGGGTAGTCCTCTACCGGCTCCTCGTCCGGCTCCTCCGGCATCTCGTGACTGTATACGATCTCCGTCCGCCGTGGCACGGCGTACTTCTTCTTCACGTCCTCCAGCTCGCCGATGATGATCTTGCGGATGCGGCCCGGCTTGGCCAGGGTGTCCTCCAGGTCCTCGATCTCGTCCTGCAGGGCGCTGGTCTCCGCCACCCGCTTGAGGATGTACTCCTTGTTGATGTTCCGCAGCTTGATCTCCGCCACGTACTCCGCCTGCACCTGATCGATGCCGAAGCCGATCATCAGGTTGGGGATGACCTCGGCTTCCTCCTCCGTCTCACGGATGATCCGGATGGCCCGGTCGATATCCAGCAGGATGCGCTTCAGGCCCTGCAAAAGGTGAAGCTTTTCCTTTTTCTTATTCAGGATGAAGTACACCCGGCGCTTGACGCAGTCAGTGCGCCAGGCGGTCCACTCCTCCAGGATTCCACCCACGCCCAGCACGCGGGGCATACCGGCGATGAGGATGTTGAAGTTGCAGCTGACGGTATCCTGCAGGGGTGTCAGCCGGTACAGCTTGGCCATAAGCTTGTCCGGGTCCACGCCACGCTTCAGGTCGATGGCCAGCTTCAGGCCGCTGAGGTCCGTCTCGTCGCGCATATCGGCGATCTCCTTGACCTTGCCGGCCTTCACCAGCTCCGCCACCTTGTCCAGAATGGCCTCGATGGTGGTGGAGTAGGGGATCTCGTACACCTCGACGACGTTTTCCTTCTTATCGTACCGCCATCGGGCGCGGACCTTCAGGCCGCCGCGGCCGGTGCTGTAAATGGCCCGCAGATCGTCGCCGTCACAGATGATCTGGCCGCCGGTGGGAAAATCCGGTGCCAGCAGCGTGGAGGCGATATCGTGGGCGGGGTTTTTCAGATAGGCGATGGTGGTATCGCACACCTCACCCAGATTAAAGCCGCAGATCTGGCTGGCCATGCCCACGGCGATGCCCTGGTTGGCGGACACCAGCACATTGGGATAGGTGGTGGGCAGCAGGGCGGGCTCCTTGGTGGTGTTGTCGTAGTTGTCCACAAAGTCCACGGCATCGCAGTCCAGATCACGGAACAGCTCGGCGCAGATGGGGGCCAGCTTGGCCTCGGTGTACCGGCTGGCGGCATAGGCCATGTCCCGGGAGTACACCTTGCCGAAGTTGCCCTTGCTGTCCACAAAGGGGTGCAGCAGGGACTCGTTGCCCTTGGCCAGGCGGACCATGGTCTCGTAGATGGCCTGGTCGCCGTGGGGGTTCAGGCTCATGGTCTGGCCCACGATATTGGCGCTCTTGGTGCGGCTGCCGGTCAGCAGGCCCATCTTGTACATGGTGTACAACAGCTTTCGGTGGGAGGGCTTGAAGCCGTCGATCTCCGGGATGGCGCGGCTGACGATGACCGACATGGCGTAGGGCATATAGTTCTCGTCCAGCGTGGCGGTGATGGGCTGCTCCACCACCGCACCCCGCAGGCCCATCACGTTGGGATCGCCCGCGTGCCGTATTTCTTTTTCCTCGGTTTTCTTTTTTGCCATAGGAACGGTGTCCTTTCACTGTCTAAAGCCTGCTGCCGCAGGCCTTTTCTTTATAGCTTTGCACGGAGCAGATGTCCGGAGCACCGGCAAAGGCGTCAGATCTTCCGCCAAGACAAGGCGCAGGGGCGCAGCCATACTTTGTGTATGGCAAGCCGCTGCAACAAAGTATTGGCGCAAGAGATACGCCTTTGTCAGCTTACATCGATCATATCAAGGTACTTATAACCATTTTCAGCGATATAGTCCTTTCTGCCGGACAGGTTATCGCCCAGCAGCAGGTCAAATACCCGGGCCGTCTCCTCGGCGTCCTCCGGCAGCACCCGGATGAGCCGCCGCGTCTCCGGCGACATGGTGGTCATCCACATCATCTCCGGGTCGTTCTCGCCCAGTCCTTTGGAGCGCTGGACATTGACCTTCTTGCCCTCCAGCTTTTTCAGGATATCCGCCTTCTCCTTCTCAGAGTAGGCGAACCAGGTCTTCTCGCCGGACTTCTCTTTGCAGGTGATCTCGAACAGGGGCGTCTCGGCGATATAGACGTAGCCCTCCCGGATCAGGGTGGGGCACAGCCGGTAGAGCATGGTCAGGATCAGCGTGCGGATCTGGAAGCCGTCCACGTCGCCATCGGTGCAGATGACCACCTTGCTCCAGCGGAGGTTGCTCAGGTCAAACTGGTTCAGGTCCTTGACGGCCTTGCCGCTGACCTCCACGCCGCAGCCCAGCACCTTCATCAGGTCGGTGATGACGTCGCTTTTGAAGATGCGGGGATAGTCCGCCTTCAGGCAGTTGAGGATCTTGCCGCGGACGGGCATGAGGCCCTGAAATTCCGCGTCGCGGGACTGCTTGCAGGCGCCCAGGGCGGAGTCGCCCTCCACGATGTATATCTCGCGGCGCTCCACGTCCTTGGTGCGGCAGTCCACGAACTTCTGCACCCGGTTGGCAATATCGATCTTCTCGGTGAGCTTTTTCTTCTGGTTGATGCGGGTGCGCTCCGCCGTCTCGCGGCTGCGCTTGTTGATGAGCACCTGAGCGGCGATCTTCTCCGCCGCGTCACGGTTCTCGATGAAGTATATCTCCAGCCGGCTGCGAAGGAACTCCGTCATGGCCTCCTGGATGAACTTGTTGGTGATGGCCTTCTTGGTCTGGTTTTCGTAGCTGGTCTGGGTGGAAAAGCTGCTGCTGACCAGGATCAGGCAGTCCTGCACGTCCGGGAAGGTGATCTTGGCCTCGCCCTTGACGTACTTGTTGTTGTCCCGCAGGTATTTGTCGATGGCCGACACCATGGCCGAGCGGGTGGCCTTCTCCGGGCTGCCGCCGTGTTCCAGGAAGCTGGAGTTGTGGTAGTATTCGCACAGGGCCGTCTTGTTGGAAAAGCACAGCGCCACGCTGAGCTTCACCTTGTACTCCGGCTTGTCCGGCCGATCCCGGCCCCGGCGCTCCGCCTCCCAGTACACCGGCTCCGTCAGGGCGTCCAGCCCTGCCAGCTCCCGGATGTAGTCCTCGATGCCGTGCTCGTAGACGAACTCTTCTGTCTCGAACTTTCCGGCGGCTGTCTCGTTTTTCAGCCGGAAGGTCACGCCGGCGTTGACCACCGCCTGCCGCCGCATCACGTCCCGGTAGTAGTCCACGGGGATATCGATATCGGTAAACACGTCCAGGTCCGGCAGCCAGCGGATGGTGGTACCGGTACGCTTTTTATTGCCGGTCTGTTCGCTGACCTCCAGCTTGCCCGCGATCTCGCCGCGCTCAAAGTGCAGCCGGTACTCCTTCCCGTCACGCCACACGGTCACGTCCATATAGCGGGAGGCGTACTGGGTGGCGCAGGAGCCCAGGCCATTCAGGCCCAGGGAGAACTCGTAGTTCTCGCTGTTCTCGTTGTCGTACTTGCCGCCGGCGTACAGCTCACAGAACACCAGCTCCCAGTTGTAGCGTCCCTCTTTTTCGTTCCAGTCCACCGGGCAGCCCCGACCCTGGTCATCCACCTGGATGGACCGGTCGGCGAACCGGGTCACGGTGATGAGCTTGCCGTGGCCGCCCCGGGCCTCGTCAATGGCGTTGGACAGTATCTCGAATACCGCGTGCTCGCAGCCCTCCAGCCCATCAGAGCCAAAGATGACGCCGGGCCGCTTCCGTACCCGGTCCGCCCCTTTCAGACTGGAGATACTTTCATTATCATAAGTCGCTTTCTTTGCCATATCTATCCTCCGGTGTATACCGATCACAATTCATTATACATTATATAGTATCGGCAGGCGTTTTGCAAGCGCTCACACGCCCCATTCCCCGCTGCTTCCGCAAGAAATGTTAGGTCCCCTGAAATATTGACTGGTTTACACAAAAAATAACCTGGCCGCAACCGGGCGCAGCCCTTTGTGTATAGGGTTTTGCACAGTTTCCACACCTTTTTCCACCAGCGTTATGTTACCTGATAATTCTCGTAAAAAGTTGCAAAAACACAGTTAATAGACATAATCAGGCGGCTTTTACTCTTATGCGTGTATACTTGCGTGCATATTCATTTGCTGTGCGCGCCTATCGGACGACACGCTGTTGAATAACCGTGAAACCACCTGTCCCCCAGGGCTTTTCGCCCACGCCCCTGACAAACTGCACAACGGGACAACGGCGGCGCGGCGCAACTTTTCCGTCACGGCGCAAAAAAGCCTCTTGCGCTCTGCCGGCAGGTGTGCTATGATGTGAATACAGTTGTTCGCAAGCGGCGGACACAGGGAGGAACGATATGGAGAAACAGAAATTTTACTTAGTCGCCGCCGACGCTCTGCCGGAGGTCTTTCTCCGGGTAGCAGAGGCCAAACGGATGCTGCAGGTAGGCGAGGCCGCCACCGTGGGCGACGCTGCCCGCCAGGTGGGTATCAGCCGCAGCGCCTTCTATAAATACAAGGACGCCGTACAGCCCTTCCAGAATATGCACGCGGGGCATATCATCACCTTTTATGCCCTGCTGAAGGACAACCCCGGCGTGCTGTCCAACTACCTGTCCATCTTTGCCAATTCCGGCGCCAACATCCTGACCATCAACCAGACCATCCCCACCAACGGCTGCGCCGGCGTGACCATCTCCGCGGAGACGGGCGATATGTCCGAGGAGCTGGATGATCTGATGACCCGTGCCGCCGCGGCGGAGGGCGTGCTCAAATTTGAGATTATGGCGGGATAATGCTCAGACGCAAAAAAGCAGGCACACTATGTGTGCCTGCTTTTTTGCAAGAAATATCCCCCCGGCTGACGCCGGGGGGATGCGTATTGCAGGGAGTTACTCCGCCTTGGGAGCCTCAGCGGCCTCGGCAGCAGCCTTGGCAGCGGCGGCCTTCTTCTCGGCAGCGGCCTTCTGCGCGGCCTTGAACTTCTCCTTCTCCTCAGGCGTGGGGATAGGCTCAATGGCGTTGCGCGGGCAGGCCTTGGCGCACATGGTGCAGTTCTTGCACTTGCTGTAGTCGATGACGGCCACGTTGTCCACAACGTGGATGGCGTCGAACTTACAGGTACGCTCACACATACCGCAGGCGATGCAGCTGTTGGCGCAGACCTTGGTAACGGCGGGGCCCTTGTCCTTGTTGGAGCAGTTGACAAACACCTTCTGCTTGTAGGGCACCTCCACGATCAGGTGGTGCGGGCAGGCAGCGCGGCAGGCGCCGCAGTTGGTGCACTTCTCCTTGTCCACCACGGCAACGCCGTTGATGACATGGATGGCGTCGAACTTACA